>NZ_BBAS01000008.1 GCF_001311375.1 Limosilactobacillus equigenerosi DSM 18793 = JCM 14505 | reverse complement strand
CTGTCATTTAACAGCTTATTTATAATATCACGCCAGACAATCAATGTCAACATGTTTTTATAAATTATTTTAATCATCGTTGTTAACAACTTATCGTCGCTGACAACATAAACTAATATACAGGGGTTCCAATGGAATGTCAACACGTTTTTTTAATTAATTTTAAAATTCATTAATTAAACGCAAATTGCAGCCATTTGCCAACAATCACTTAATATATTTCCCCAATAAAAAAAGCTTTAGTTCGCTCAATAATCGAACGAACTAAAGCTGCTTGAACTAAGGATCTACCTTAGTCCATCTCTTCTCTCTTAATTAATACAATCACCTAGTTTAATGCTTAGGACGCATCGTTGGGAATAATAAGACATCCCGGATTGACTTAGCATCCGTCATTAACATTACTAACCGATCAATCCCAACTCCAAGACCGCCAGTAGGTGGCATCCCATATTCAAGGGCTTCCACAAAGTCTTCATCAATTGGTTGGAATTCATCATTCCCCGCATCATGTTCCGCTGCTTGGGCTTCAAACCGTGCCCGTTGATCAATCGGATCGTTTAATTCGGAGAACATGTTCGCGAATTCACTCCCAATAATGTACAATTCGGCCCGGTCAGTAAAGCGTGGGTCATCGTCATTCTTCCGCGCTAATGGTGAAATTTCCACTGGGTGCCCATAAACAAAGGTTGGTTGAACAAGACTGTCTTCGACCTTATCTTCAAAGAAGGCATTAATAATATGCCCCACCGTCCACCATGATTCGTACTTAACGCCATTTTCATCCGCTAAGCGCTTAGCATCTTCAACTGACATTGCTTCCCAGAAGTCAATTCCAGTTGCTTCCTTAATCGCATCAACCATGTGGATTCGCTTAAATGGTTGCGCAAAGTCGAGTTCAGTCCCTTGGTAGGTAACCTTTAAATCATCACTAACAACCTTCGCCGCAGCGCGGAAAATCCCTTCCGTTTCCGCCATTACATCATTAAAGTCAAAGTAAGCGGCATACGTTTCCATCGTATCGAATTCTGGGTTATGCCGTGGATCCATCCCTTCATTCCGGAAAATCCGACCTAATTCATAAACCCGTTCAAAGCCCCCAACGATTAACCGCTTCAATCGTAATTCTGTCGCAATCCGCAAGTACATTTCCATGTTCATTGCGTTATGGTGCGTAATAAATGGCCGTGCTTCCGCCCCTGAGGCCACGTTATCCAACATTGGCGTTTCAACTTCCATGAACCCTTCATTGTCCATGTAGTCACGAATCGCCTTAATAATCTTAGTCCGGTTAATAAAGCGCATCCGGCTTTCTTCATTCGTGATTAAATCTAAGTACCGTTGGCGATAAACTAATTCTGGATCTTGTAACCCGTGGAACTTATCTGGTAATGGGCGTAATGACTTCGTTAAGAACGTAATTTCCTTAGCCCGGACCGTGAGTTCACCCATCCGTGTCTTAATTACATCTCCGGTAATCCCCCAGAAATCCCCTAAATCAGATTCCTTGAATAATTGGTAAGCTTCTTCCCCAACTTGATCTTGCCGAACATAGAATTGAATCCGGCCATCACGGTCTAAGAGGTCCGCAAAACTAGCCTTCCCGCTGCCCCGCTTAGCAACCATTCGACCAGCAATCGTCACAATATTACCTTGTTGTAATAATAAGTCACCATCACTTTCGCCGTACTTTACCCGTACTTGGCTTGAAGTTAAATGATCTGGGACGAACCGGCCCCCAAATGGGTCGATATCGCGGTCCCGTAATGATTGCATCTTGTCACGCCGAATTTGCATTTGGTCGTTTAATTGTTCTTCCGCCATTCATCTGCTCCTTTACTTTGTTTGATTCATTCGTTCATGATATTGATCAATTAATTGATCAAATAACTTATTCATTGTAGCTTGTTCTTCGGCTTCCATCAATGCCACTTTTACTTTTGCAGCCCGCGGAATACCTTTTAAGTAATAAGCTGCTTGCCCTCGGAATTCACGAACCCCCGTCCGTTCACCTTTTAAATCAACTAAGCGGGCCAAGTGTTGCTTCGCCGTTTCAATTTTTTGATCCGGCGTCACATCTGGTAATAATTCGCCCGTTGCTAAATAATGCGCCGTTTGATGGAGCATCCATGGATTCCCCATTGCGGCCCGCCCAATCATCACCGCCGTGGCACCGGTATGATCAAGGACATATTTAGCATCTTCGGCAGTCTTAATATCCCCATTCGCCATAAATGGAATCGTCAGTTGACTCGCAACTTCTTTTAAAATATCCCAGTCAGCGTGTCCAGTATACATTTGTTTCCGCGTCCGACCGTGCATCGCAATCGCACTCGCCCCGGCCCGTTCAGCCGCCAGCGCATTTTCGACGGCTAAAACATGATGGTCATCCCAACCAGTTCGCATTTTTACCGTCACTGGTTTGTCAACGGCGTCAACCACATATGACACCATTTCATAAACTTTATTTGGATCGAGCAACCACCGTGCCCCAGCATCCGTATTCACCACTTTGTTAACTGGACAGCCCATATTAATGTCAATCACATCCGCATCCGTATGTTGATCAATAAATTTAGCCCCTTCAACCAAGGTTTCCTTTGTCCCACCGAAAATTTGAATTCCCATTGGGTGTTCAACTTCTTCGACGTTCGTCATCTTCAGCGTCTTTTTATTTTGATACATAATTCCGCGATCAGAAATCATTTCACTCACCACGTAACCTGCCCCAAATTGCTTACAAATTACCCGGAAGGCCGAATTCATGACCCCTGCCATTGGGGCTACGACCACCTGATTTGGGATTTTAATATCCCCAATTTGCCATTCCATTCGTTTCTCCTCATTCATTTAAATATAACTGCCGTAGTATAACGCACTCATTAGTCATCTAGCAACTATTTGGCTGCATTCGCTTGGAGTGCCCGTAATTCGGCTTCGCTAAATTGGTACTTTTGGTGACAGAACCGACATTGCGCTTCCGCTCCATGATCTTCTTCAATTAATTGTTGTAAATCAGCCGGATTAATGGCCGTTAAGGCTTTAGCAAACCGCGCCTTAGAACAATCACATTGATACTTGACCGGCATCGTTTCTAAGCGCTTCAATTCGTCGGCTGGGAAAATCCGTTCCATGATTTGTTCCGGCGTATCATCCTCCCGCAACATTTCTGATACTAATGGCAAGGATTGTAAAGTTGCTTCTAATTTCGAAATCGCTTCATCCGTGGCACCTGGTAACACTTGAACTAGGAAACCTCCCGCCACTTGAATTGATTCATCTTCATTCACAAATACCGACAAACCAACCGCCGATGGAATTTGTTCTGATTGGGCTAAGTAATACGTGAAGTCTTCGCCCAATTCACCCGAAATGAGGTCAACTTCCCCGGTATATGGAGTTTTATCTCCAGGCGTCATTTTCGTCACTGACAACGTTCCAGTTGTCCCAACGGCACCGCGAACATCAATTTTATGTTGGTCGTTCAAATCTAAACTTACGTGTGGATTGGCTAGGTAAGCCTTGACAGTGGCATCGGCCGTCCCATCAGCCACCATAAACCCAACTGGTCCATCACCTTGAATCTTAACCGTCAACTTACCATCGCCTTGCATCCCGGACGTCGCTAATAAAATCGTTCCAATCATCGTCCGCCCCAACGCTGCAGAAGCCGCACTCCAAGTATCATGAATTTCATGGGCCCGTTGAACCGTTTCTGTTGCATCTAACGTATAAATTCGAAAGTAACCATCCGTGGTCATTCCTTTTACTAAATAATCACTCATTATTTTCCTCCATGACTAACAAAAAGACTGGGGAGTTTCCCAGCCTTTAATTTAATTATTCTGGCTTATCATCATTAGCTGGTGTCGCAGCATCACTGGCTGTTTCATCACCATGATCACTCGCATCGTTTTGATCATCGTAAGCTTGCGCCCGTTCATTTTCGCGAGCTTCTAGTGCTTGCTTAGCTTCTTCAAAACTAGCCGCGTGTTGATCTGATTCCGCCTCTTCAACCGCATCTTCTGGCATCGTCCCATTTTGGTAGAGACTCAGAATTTGCTTTTCATCCAACGTTTCGTACTTCAACAAGGCTTCGGCAATTAACTTATGTTGTTCCCGGTGCGTTTCAATAATGTGCAAGGCTTGTTCGTGACCTTCCATTAAGATGCGCCGGATTTCTTCATCCACAATTGCCGCCGTTTGTTGGGAGTATGGTGATTGATCAAATCCTTGACCAGTAAAGACCGCCCCGGAGCTTTGTAATTCAACCGGACCAATCTTATCACTCATTCCGTATTGCGTAACCATAGACCGCGCAATTTGCGTAGCTTGTTCAAAGTCGTTTGATGCCCCGGAACTTTGGGACTTGAAGATAATTTCTTCAGCGGCCCGACCACCCATCAAACCGGCAATTTGTTCTTCGGCATTCTTCTTCGACATTAACATTTGGTCTTCACGCGGTAACATAATTGCATATCCGCCTGCCCGACCCCGTGGCACAATTGTTACCTTGTGAACCACGCGGGCGTCGTTTAAGACTAACCCAACAATCGTGTGCCCGGCTTCATGGTAGGCCACCGTTTCGCGTTCTTGCTTCGAAATGACCCGATCACGTTTGGCCGGACCGGCAATTACACGGTCTTCTGCTTCATCAACATCTAGCGAATCAATTTGATCCTTGTTCCGCCGAGCAGCTAAGAGCGCGGCTTCGTTCAGCAAGTTTTCAAGATCCGCTCCGACAAAGCCAGGCGTTTGTTTGGCAATCAACTTCAGATCAACATCAGTTGCTAACGGCTTGTTCTTAGCGTGAACCCGCAAGATAGCTTCCCGTCCCTTAACGTCTGGCCGTCCAACCAAGACTTTCCGGTCAAACCGACCTGGCCGCAAGAGCGCTGGATCCAAGACATCCGAACGGTTCGTCGCAGCCATTACAATGACCCCTTCATCACCGTTGAATCCATCCATTTCAACTAAAAGTTGATTTAACGTTTGTTCCCGTTCATCGTGACCGCCACCTTGGCCATTGCCCCGGCGCCGCCCCACGGCATCAATTTCATCAATAAAGATAATTGATGGTGCTGACTTCTTGGCTTGGTCAAATAAATCCCGGACCCGGGAAGCCCCGACCCCAACGAACATTTCCACGAAGTCTGACCCAGAAATTGAATAAAACGGTACTCCAGCTTCACCAGCCACGGCTTTAGCTAACAATGTCTTCCCCGTGCCTGGAGGCCCTTCTAATAAGACCCCAGCTGGCATCCGTGCCCCTAAACGGGTGTATTTCTTAGGATTCTTCAAGAATTCGACGACTTCGACTAATTCTTGCTTTTCTTCTTCTTCCCCCGCCACGTCGTCAAAGCGAACTTTGTTTTGCTTTGGATCAGATGGCTTGGCCTTCGTCTTACCGACATTCATAATGCCGCCACGACCACCACGGCCACCAGCTTGGCCCATCATCATGTAGAAGAAGAAGACTAAAATAACTAGTGGCAAGATTGATACTAGCAAGCTTGACCATAAGCCATTATTTTGTTCTTCTTTCGTACTTAACTTCGTTTTCGTCTTGTCAGCCGCAGTTTGAATTTGGGCTAACGTCGAATCACTTGCAAGTACTGTCGTTTCAAAGTGACGAGTTGTCGCCGCTTTGTTGTTACCAAAACTAAAGCCAACCGTTTCATTATTGCGAGTTGTTTGGGCGTGCTTGTACGTCCCTTCAACTTTGTAAACGCCATTAGTTGGTTGGAGTTGAACAGTTTTAACTTCCCCGCGTTTTAACTGTTTTACAAATTCACTTTGTGTTAACGGCTTTTGGGAATCACTACTCGATGAACCACCGAAGAAAGCATAAATCCCAGCCATAATACAAAAGAAAATAATTGCATAAAACAGAATATTGTGGGCGAAGCCATTTTTGTTTGAATTTTGATTCATCCTTTGGCTCCTTCAATCATTTGTTAATGGTCTCATCTTAGCACATTTGACTATCACTGACCATTAATTTACTCCCGTTTTAACGGTAAACTTCTGGCTTTAAAACTCCAACGTATGGAAGGTTCCGATATAAGAAGTTGTAGTCAAGCCCGTACCCAACAATAAATTCATTCGGTACAATTTGCCCAACGTAATCTGCCTTCACATCAGCTACCCGACGATCCGGCTTATCAAAGAGCGTACAAATCTTCAAACTCTTGGCGCCCCGGTCCTTTAAAACATCAACTAACTTTGCTAACGTCCGACCAGTATCCACGATATCTTCAACCACTAAGACATCCTTGCCTTCAATCGAATTCGTTAAATCTTGGATCAATTCAACCGTCCCCGTACTTTCGGTCGTTGCCCCAGCGTAACTTGATAAATCAACGCTATCTAAAGAAGCCATCACCTTAATCCGCTTAAACAAGTCAGTTGTAAACATCATCGCTCCCGTTAAAACTGACACGACTACTAATTCGTCTGTATCAGCATAATCATGGTTAATTTGATCAGCTAACTTGTTAACTAATTTTTGGATATCTGCTTCGCTATAAAGGACGCGTTCAATATCGTTTTCCATACTCATGTGTGTTCTTCTCCTTGTTGATACAAATACAATTCAATTCCGTCAGCTACCGGTGGTAAACTTGCTACCTTCCGTCCCTCAACCCATAACACTTCTTGATCCTTGGTCACGACCACCATTTGCTGTGGGCGTAAATCAACGGGGACCTTTTGATCAATTAAAATCCGCCGCACCTTTTGATGACCACCCTGCGCTAACCGAATCCGATCGCCAGCTTGCCACGGTCGCCGGATTAATGGCAACTGATCTGCTCGCAATTCAAACCGCGCGAGTAAATGATCAGTGGTTGGTTTAGTCTGCCACGTTACCTGACCAATTGGTTGTACAAAATATTGTTTTTCCAATTCTACCACATCACCCGCTTTGACACCGGTGGTTTTCAAAGTTTTATCAACTTTTTGCCACCAAAATTCTTCGTATGACCATTTAATTTGCCACCCATGCGCTAACATTAGGGTCCCATTGGACTTGGTGGTCGTCATTAACTGCTGTTGAATCTGTTTTAACTGATCCCAACTAACATCGCGAATCCCCGCCGTTTGCCAACTCATTTGCAGCCAACTCCGCTGCACCGCTCCATCCAACTGGCGCCACTTAACGAGCGAGAAATGCTGGCCTAACCTTAATTGACTAGTAACTTGTGTTAAGTATGCCGCCAGCGTCGCTTCCACCGTAGCTAATTGTTCACTATACGCTTGTATATGCTTACCAAGCTGTGGAAATTTTTTTTCGCCACTGATCATTAAGCTGTCGCCGAAACCAATTGCGCAAAATCGTTGAATCTTGATTAGTTTCGTCTTCAAACCAAGTTACGTGATGAGTAGTTGCCCAGGCTAGCAAACTAGCTTTGGAACAACCTAATAAGGGGCGAACTAATTTCCCGCCAGCAAACGAACGGACTGGCTGAATCCCAATTAAGTTATTCCACCAACCACCGCGGGTAAGTTTCATGAAGATGGTTTCTACTAAATCATTTTGATGATGCGCGGTTAATAAGACCGAACTTTGGTATTTTTTCATCACCGATGCAAAAAATTGATACCGAAACTCCCGCGCCGCAGTTTCAATCCCGTGACTTGGCGGATGTTCCCACGTTTTAATAACTAACGGAATTTGATGTGCTGCACAAAATTCCGTTAACCAAGCCGCCTCTTGGTCACTTTGCGGTCGTAAACGATGATTAACATGGGCAACTACAATTGGAACCTTTAATTGCAATAACACATGGAGCAACACCATCGAATCCACGCCGGTCGACACCGCCACAACTAGCGGATCATCACTAACTGGTATTTGGTTCGCAACCTGTTGGATTAAATCCATCCGTTCCGCCTCCTTACGCTTGATTTTCAAAAAGCCTTCAGTCACCGCATACTTGCGAATAACTGAAGGCTCATCCTGACTAATTAGCAAAGCGATAAACAACTTCACCTTTTTTTAGCATAATCATACTTTTGCCGGACAACTTGCTCTAAGTATTTCGGCTGTTTCAATAATTTGGTTTCTTGTTGCAACGCCGCTTGTTCTTTTTTTTGGCTTGTTGATATGAAACTTTCGTCGTTACTAATGATTGATTAACCGCCTTTAACTGTTGCTTCGTTTGCCACAATTGCACGCCGGTCAACACTATTAGCGTCCCAAAAATCGCTAGTAACCATTTAAAGCGCCGAATATGCGTTGCTCGGACAAAACGCCGGCGCCGATTAACGTGCTCAATATAACCATTATTCATTTGTAGCACGGTGCGATTTTCCGGCATGACTTGTTCCCCTTTTTTTATAACTCACTTCAGTATAACAAGCTCAGAATTAGGGGTCTAGCTAATTATTCAAAATAATTAATTTTATTCTTCCCGGAAATCTTGTTCGTACCGTTCTTCTAAAATCGTATACATTAATTGTGCATCTTCTTTTTTGGTGCTTTCAAGTAATTGCATTACTTTCACCACTAACGTCTTGTTCCCAAATTGAATCGTCAAGACATCGCCAACCGTCACATTACTCGATGACTTGGCGACTTTATCATTAATCAAAATTCGCCCTTGATCGGCAATTTTTTTAGCAATTGGCCGTCGTTTTATAATCCGGGCAATTTTTAAATACTTATCGAGTCGCATCTGTTTCCTCCATTTTGGTTGCTAAAGTTGTCAATAAGGTCAAGAGTTGCTTTAACCATTCATTTTCCTTCATCCACGGCTGAATAATCAAGCGAATCACTAATCCTTGCTCATTTTCACTCATCGTTGATTTAAATTTCGTCGCTGCAATTGCTTGCATGACCGCGGTTACTTGTAAACGTCGATTCCCCGTTGGCGTCCACGTTAAGTAGAGATTATCTTGTTTTCGTTCCACTAGCGATAACAACGCGGTATCGGCCACCGCCTTAATTTGGGCTACTAACAATAAATTTGCTACCGCCGGACCGTAATCTCCGTACCGATCAATTAAGTCGCCAGCTAAATCCAACATCCCAGCGGCCGTCGTTTGCCGAATTCGTTTATATAATTCCATCTTTTGGCGTTGATCAGGAACATATTCGCTTGGCAGGTAAGCTTCGACGCCTAATTTAATTTCGGCATCTGATTGTTCCGGTAGCACTTCACCCCGTTTTTTTCGCCACGGCTTCTTTTAACATCGTCGTGTATAAATCATACCCCACCGAATCAATAAAGCCATGCTGTTGCTTCCCCAGGAGATTTCCGGCCCCCCGAATAGCTAAATCGCGCATTGCAATCTTAAAACCAGAACCTAACTCCGTGAAGTCACGAATGGCGGCGAGGCGTTGTTCCCCTTGTTCGGTCAGCACTTTATTCGGTTGATACATCAAATAAGCATACGCTACTTGGTTAGAGCGCCCAATCCGGCCCCGAATTTGATACAACTGCGCCAAACCAAGCCGGTCAGCATCTTCGACAAACAAGGTATTAACATTGCTAATATCAACCCCGGTTTCGATAATCGACGTCGTCACTAAGACATCATATTCGCGGTTCACAAAATCATAAAGCACGCGTTCTAATTGGTTTTCCGTCATTTGGCCATGAATGGCTGCCACACGTGCTTCGGGCACTAACTGGTTTAAATTGGCCACGACTTGTTCAATGTCATGAACGCGATTGTGTAAGTAAAAGACCTGGCCGTGCCGTTGCAATTCACGCCGAATTCCATCTTGAATCACCACTTCATTTTGTTCCAAGACATAGGTTTGAATCGGGTACCGGCCGACCGGTGGTGTTTCGAGGACGGATAAATCCCGCACCCCCAACATCGACATATTTAACGTCCGCGGAATTGGGGTCGCCGTTAACGTTAAGACATCGACATTGGCTTGTAATTGCTTGAGCCGTTCTTTGTGCTTCACCCCAAAGCGTTGCTCTTCATCGACCACTAATAATCCCAAATCAGCAAATTCAACTTGCTCGCTGAGTAATTTATGAGTTCCGACAATCACATCGATTTGACCAGCCGCTAATTTTGCTAAGGTTTCCTTAACTTGTTGCCGGCTTAAAAACCGGGATAACACCGCAATTTCCACCGGAAAGTTAGCAAACCGGTCTTTAAGGGTTTCATAATGTTGTTGCGCAAGAATTGTCGTCGGCACCAACATCGCTGCTTGTTTCCCCCCTTGCACCGCTTTGAAAATCGCGCGCATTGCAACCTCGGTTTTCCCATACCCAACGTCGCCGACTAACAAGCGATCCATCGGCCGACTCGCTCCATATCATGTTTAATTTCATCAATACTTTGGACTTGATCGGACGTGGTTGATACGGAAAATCAGCATCAAATTGTGCTTGCAGATAATCATCTTTAGGAAACGCAAACCCTGGTTTTTCGGACCGCGCTGCGTAGAGCTCAATTAACTCGTCGGCAATATCTTCAATTTTAGCTGATACCCGTTGCTTCGTCTTCGCCCATTCGGTTCCACCTAGACGATTCACATGGGGTGGTTTGCTATCCGCCGCCACATATTTTTGGACTAAGTTCAATTGCGTGACGGGGACAAAATTTGGGCATGGTCGCGGAAATTCAGGACAATGTAATCTTGGTGCGCCCCGTCAACGACCATCGTTTCAATTCCCGCAAAGACCCCAATCCCGTGATTGACGTGCACAACGTAATCACCGGGTTTTAAATCATTATAATTTTTAATCCGTTCCGCGTTGGCGAGCTTCGTCGTTCGTTTCCGCGTTGGCGTCACTTGTTGGAACAATTCACTTTCCGTGACTACAACTAAATTTGCCCCCGGAAATTCAAACCCATGCCGTAAATTTGTCGCGACAATTTGGGTTTGATGTTCTAACAACTGCGTCGGGGTGGTTTCCGTGATTACCCCTAATTCTGCCGGCAACAACTGCGTAATTTGCTTGCGGCGGTGTTCACTCGCCGCCAACAAAATCACCGTTTCCCCCATCTGTTGCCACGTTTGCAATTCATGGGCAAATAATTCGGTTTGACCGAAGAACTGTTGCATCGGCCGAGTATGTAAATCTAATAACTGGTCAAATTTTTGGTGACCATGCCCCTTTTGAAACCGCGCAAGGTAAATACGAGCAGTTTTTAAATCCGCTAATTGCGTTAACACATCGGTTCCTAATTGTGGCACATGAACTCGTTGGTGAGCTTGCACCGCATGGCGTAACCATTGTTCCTCTTGCTCTGCTAACGTCGTCAATTGATCGTTAATCCGGGGCCAATCATCAAAAATCACCGTTGTCGTATCCGGTAAGTAATTCAACAGCGACTGGTTAGCTGGGTATAACCAATCAGCGTAGGCCAACGCTTCATTCGGTAAATACCCCGCTGCGACTTCCGCGAGGGTCGCTTGCGCAAGCGCCCCATTGGCCGCCTCGTCACTCGGATCAGGTAAGGCCGCGACTTCCGCCGTTAAATTCGTGCGCAGTTGTTCATGTTGGGCGGGCGTCGCAATTAAATCCGTTGCCGGTAAAATCGTAACTTCCGCCACGTTTGCTAAACTTTGTTGCGATTCGACCGCGAAGTAACGCAACGAATCAATTTCCGTATCAAATAAGTCAATTCGGATTGGGTGGGGCGTATTCAATGCGTAAATATCTAAAATCGATCCCCGAATCGCAAAATCGCCGGGGCGCATGACCATTTTATCGAGCCGATAGCCCATCTGCATTAATTGCTCCCGGACAGTGGCTAAATCAATTTCATCACCAACGTGCCACGTAAACTGCGCTGCTTGAAACGTTACTGGATCCACTAACCGGCGTCGCAGTCCCGCCGCCGTTACGACCACAATCGGTTGGGTTGCATGTAATAACCCTTGCAGCGCCTCCAAGCGTTGTAAGCGAAAATCCGGCGAACTCGTTGCCATTTCGGTCGCGAGCACTTCTTCGGTTGGAAAGGCCAACACCCGTTGCGGATCAACCAAATTCTCTAAATCACTTACCAACGCTTGTAGATGGTACAAAGTATCAACGACCACTAATTGGGGCCGGTCGGTAACTTGCGCAATCGTTGCTAACAAGGCGGTTTTCGCTGAACCGTCAATTCCCGTGACCAACGTTGTTTGCCCTTGGTTAACGGACGCAAGTAACGACTGCACCGCGGGTACCGGGGCAATTAAATCCGTTAATTGCATCGCTTTGGGTACCTCCTAATTGTAATGGTTCATGACTTGGTCGAAACTCATGCCCCCAACCCAGTCCGCTAAACCGCGTTCCGCTTGGGCAATCGCCACATCAATCTCCGGCCGTTCATCCTTGGTAAACTTTCCCAAGACGTGACTGACCACCGTCCGTGAACGGGATGATCAATCCCAACTTTGACCCGCGCAAATTTTTGGGTTCCCACATGGGCAATGATACTCTTTAAGCCATTATGCCCGCCGGCCGAACCTTGTTGTTTAAAGCGCACTTTGCCGACTTGCATATCAAGGTCATCGCTAATAATCACCACATCAGCTAAATCAACATCATAATAATCCATCAATGGTTTGACCGCGCGCCCTGATTCATTCATATACGTCGTTGGTTTCACGAGCATCACTTTCTCACCATTAATTAACCCCGTGGTCGTGACCGCCGGCGCCTTTTCATGTTTAAATGCGCTAAATTGATAATCATGGGCCATTTGATCAACGGTCATAAACCCAACGTTATGCCGCGTTTCATCATATTCAGTCCCAATATTTCCTAAGCCAACAATCATTTTCATGAGTGTTGTACCTCCTTCATTCTTCTAATTTAATTATTATACCGCAATCAGAAACCAGACCCCACTTTGATAATTAAGTTAGAAAATTCTAATTTTTAAGTTAAAGTATGATATGATTAATTGAGTAATTTTTTTCAAAGGAGACATGCACGGCGATGATTATTAAAGAGCTCATTCAAACCACCGACCATTTAACCACGATTTCAGAAAACGCGACCCTAGCGGACGCATTAACTGTCTTGGAAGATACTGGCTATCGGTGCATCCCGATTTTAGATAAATCCGGGACTATTTTTCGGGGTAACATCTACAAAATGCACCTATATCGTCACAAGTCACGCGGTGGTGATATGACCTTACCAGTCACCACCCTCTTAAAAAATGCTACGAAATTCATTTCGATTAATGATGACTTCTTCACCATTTTCTTTGCCATTCGCGATTTACCTTATATTGCCGTGTTAGACGAACAAAAACATTTCTATGGCATTTTGACCCACAATCATTTAATCAATATGCTTAATTCGGCCTGGAATGTCCAAACTGGGAGCTATGTCATCACAATTAAAGCTAATGAAGAACGGGGCTTTTTAGTCACCGTCGCCAAAGAAATTACGCGGTATTGCCAAATTAGCAATATCATTACGCTTAATCCAGCCACGGAAAAACAACTGATTGTGACCTTGCCCGAAGATGTCACCCCGCAATTATTAGCAAAAATCACCAAGCGTCTCCGGAAAAAGCAAATTGAAATTTTGCACGTTGAAGATTTAAAACAGGTCGCATCTAGGTCGTGAGCCGAGCGTAAAAGACTCCGGTTGGCTAAGCACAAAATAGGGTTTCTGGGATCAAAGTAAAACTAATTTATCTGTAGAAGAAGAGACATATCAGTGGAATAATTTTGTGCTAGATTTTTTTAAAGACCAAGCTACTGTTCAATATAGACACAGATTGAAAGTGGCGTCAATTTTATGGAAGAAGGTACGAATGTCAAAAAAAGCAAGATCTATCATCACGATTTGCTAAAGAAGTATGACCGGGAAATTAAAGAATATAAGTAGAAAGATCTAAATTTTAACATTACAGGATTTTTTTGAATCATTAATTATTAGTAAGGAGATTATATGGCTAAATCAGCTCTTATAATAATAGATTTACAAAATGGTGTTTGTAAATCAGATCAAGTTATTTTTAACTATGAAAATTTAATATCAAAAATAAATAGACGTATTGATTACTATCGGAGCCAGAATTTTCCAATTATCTTTATCCAGCACGAAGATAATTTCCTTCAAAAAAATTCTACTGCTTGGCAGCTTGTGTCTGATTTGCATCATAAGAAAAACGATATTTTGTTGAGTAAAAAGCATCCTAATTCTTTTTATCAAACCCATCTAGAGAAAATTTTAGAAAACTTAGGTATTAATAATTTAGAAATTTGTGGAGCTCAGACTGAATACTGTGTTGATGCAACAATTAAAATGGCACATGGATTAGGATATCAAGTAATAATGCAACACAACACTAGCAGTACATTTGATAATAAATATATGACAGCTGAAGATACTATCAATTTTTTTTGAAAATATTTGGAATAATAGGTTTCTTACATTTATTTGATTTGAAGTAAAAAGAAATCCAATTGGTTCGAAAAGAAGCGTTTTCAACTATGATAAAGCTCACTTATTAAGACCATCGCTTTTTGATAAATACAAAGACGATGTCAGTATTAGCTTTTATTTTTCAAGTGATGAGCACGATGAGAAAAGTGATTTTTCTATAATGCAGTCGTTTAGTCAAAACCATTAGGTACTATGAACAATTTATTTACATCTTAACTTTAATCACTTCACCATCTTTGAACGTGAACTCCATATATCGTTGAAAGATGGTGATTTTTTAGGGTCTACACTTTTGAGTACTGATAGAGAAATCTGGGGTCTACACTTTTGAGTACTGATAGAGAAATCTGTCAGTGCTCTTTTTTGATACAATCAATAAAAACGTATAAAAAAGTCAACCATCAGGCAGCTATTAGCTGCATCTTGATGATTGACCTAAATATTATCTATCAGTACGGGTTGACGTAAAGCCTAAAAAAAAGAGGCTGTGACATAAGTCAGGCAACCTCTTTTAAAATCGAACAGCGCAGTAATCAAATGGGCTCGCAACGTCGGAAATCCGAACGCTGCGAGCCCTATTTTCGCTTCATTTTTAATGATATCGACGTGGTAACCGACTAGCAAAGCCCGTTAACACTTCATAATTAATCGTCTTTAGTTGATCAGCTAAATCGGTGGCCGTGATTTGTTCATCACCATCAACCCCCATTAGCGTCACCGGGGTGCCAACTGGTAATGATTCCGGCAAACGAATCATCATTTGATCCATGCAGATCCGCCCTAAGATGTCACAACGTTGGCCATTAACTAACACTTGGTAGCCGGTTAACCCACGAGCATAACCATCCGCATACCCAATCGGTAAGGTCGCCACCCATTCATCAGCTGCCGCTGTATAAGTAGCGCCATAACTCACCGATTCCCCGGCATGCAATTGTTTCACAAACGACACCGCCGTCTTAACACTCATCGCTGGATGCAGGGGCCGTGGTAATGATAAGCCCCGTCCGGATGGATTTAAACCATACATTGAAATCCCCATCCGAACCGTATTCGCCGTAATCGTCTCTGGATGCCACAACGCCGTGGCAGAGTTCGCCATATGCAAATATGGTGGTTGCTCCGTTAACGATGCCACCAATTGATTCCAGTGGTTCACTTGGCGTTCGAAGTAACTCGGATCCGCTTCATCGGCCGTCGCGAAATGCGTAAACATACCTTCAAATACAAACCCTGAATCTGCCAAGCAATCAACCATCGCCTGTAATTCAGCCGGCGTCCGAGCACCGAGCCGGCCCATTCCTGAATCAACGGCCACATGGACGGCTAATGGGCTCTTTACTAATGGCGCAATTTGGGTGGCATAAGCTTGCAACCATCCTGCGTCACTAACTGTTAATGATACTTGATGTTCAGCTGCCACCCCGGCTACTTCCACTGGGGTAACCCCAAGCACGAGGATTAGTTCTGTAATCCCCGCGGCGCGCAATTCAAGCGCTTCATCAAGGGTGGCCACACAAAAACCAGCCACTGGCACTTGCCGCAACGCTTGCGCCACTGCCACCGCGCCATGACCATAAGCATTTGCTTTCACCACGGCTAAAATCCGACTCTGGGCCGGTAATTGAGCTTGTTGTTCTTTGACATTTTGTTGGATCGCCGCTAGGTCAACTTCAACCCACGACGGTCGTAGATTAGCAATTACCATCTTCATCCTCCAAAATAATCTCAGTCATCACCAACGTCGCCGTATGACTAACACTGGCATGAGCATTGCCCGCAAAGACTGTTTGGGTCACTTCGGGTTTACCTAATTCATTATTGACGACACTGACATCTTGAAAATTAACTTGCGAACCGATTCCCGTGCCAAACGCTTGGCAAACGATTCTTTCAATGAAAACCGACTACTTAGATATTCCCAGTAGCGTTGTCCCGTTAATGCGGCCAGTTGTTGTTGTTCCGCCGGCGTTAACACTTTGGTAATAAACTGCGGATGCTTTTGAGCCGCCGTTTTGACCCGCTCAATTTCGGTTATATCAATCCCGATTCCCGCAATCATCGTTTATTCCCCCTTGTGATTAACCTTAAACCGCCGTTTGGCACCACCATTACTGCGGCGATTCCGATCACCACGGCCTTGGCCTTGCCCATGGCGCCGATTACCATTGCCACGATAGTTGCCATTCCGCTTGCCACGATGGAAGTTACCGCCATTGCTCCGACCAGACCGTTTCCGGCGTGGTAATGGTCGTTCTGGCGCAATTTTAACTGGCACTTCACTTGCATCAGCCTTCGTTAATTCATCTAACAAGGCTGCTACTAAATCAACGGCTTCATGCGTCGCTAATAATTCTTCCGCCGCCGCTAAGTACCGGGTTTGGCTGCCCGTCGCTAATTTAGCTTGGACATCACTAACGGCACTGGCTACTTGCCCCTTGAAGGCTTCTTCGGCCGTTGGTGGCTTGAGTGGTAGCATCCGCACCTTCGTTAACTTTTCAATTTCGTGTAAGTATTCCATTTCATTTGGCGTCACAAAGGTTAAGGATACCCCATGATGACCGGCCCGGCCTGTCCGACCAATCCGGTGCACGTAGCTTTCCGGATCTTGTGGAATATCGTAATTGTAAACGTGCGTCACTCCAGAAATATCAATTCCTCGGGCTGCCACATCCGTCGCAACTAAGATGTCCAACTGCCCATCTTTGAACCGTTTCATAATCTTAGAACGCCGATCTTGCGTTAAATCACCATGAATCCCGGCCGCATTGTAACCGCGAGCTAATAATCCCCGCGTTAATTCATCCACACGCCGCTTGGTCCGGCCAAAGACAATCGTCAAGTCCGGATCTTGCACGTCTAAGAGGCGCGTCATGTGATCAAACTTTTCGTAATCCTTAGCTCGAATGTAGTATTGATCCACTAAATCAGTGGTCAATTCCTTCGCCTTAATCTTCACGGTTTGTGGGTCTTGCATAAATTGCAACCCAATCCGCTTAATTTCCGGTGGCATCGTCGCTGAGAACAGCAATGTTTGACGACTGGCAGGCGTTTCATTAATGATGGCTTCAATATCATCTAAAAAGCCCATGTTTAACATTTCATCGGCTTCATCCAAGACTAAGGTTTGGAGCCGGTTTAATTGTAACGTGCCCCGTTGAATGTGATCGCGCAACCGACCTGGAGTTCCGACAATAATTTGGGGATTATTCTTTAATGACCGGATTTGCCGGCGAATGTCCGCCCCACCATACACGGCGTTCACCCGCACATGCTTTTCTTTCCCTAATTTGTATAATTCTTCTTGGGTTTGGATAGCTAATTCCCGCGTTGGTGAAATCACTAAGACTTGCACCGACCCGGATTGCGTATCTACCCGATCCAAACTTGGTAACCCAAAAGCAGCGGTCTTCCCAGTCCCCGTTTGCGCTTGACCAATCACATCGTGGCCCGCTAACACTAACGGAATCGTTTGTTCTTGAATCGGAGTTGCTTCTTCATACCCACTCCGTTGGACCGCCTTTAATAAGGGCTTTGATAAACCTAATTCACTAAAATACACTTTTTTTACCTCTATTCCGGGGTCGTTAAGTTAGCCAAAACGGTTTCTAAATGAATCCCATGACTAGCTTTTAAGACCACCATATCATCCGCTTGTAACACGGATTGCAGTTCTTGCGTCAAGGACGCTAAATCATCTTTGGCATACCAATGAACGCGCTCCATTGGATAACCATTGGTTTGCAGTTGTGCTTGCAAGGCACGCATTTCATCACCAACTAAATAAATTGCGTGGAATTTAATTGGATCAATCGCCGTAGCTAAACTCGCATGTAACGCCGCGGAAGCCGTTCCTAACTCGAGCATATCCCCGAGAACGGCAATTCGGTTCCCAGCAGTTGGTAACTGACTCACCGTTTGTAAGACTTCGCGCGCCGCCGTTGGATTGGAATTATAAACATCACTTAAAATGCGGGTTCCATTGGGAGCTGTCAGCCATTCTGACCGGTTCGCTGTCATCGCCGACGTTGCTAAGCCGTGCGCAATTTGTTCCCCACTAATTTGGAAGGCTTGACCAATTGTAACGGCCGCTAAGGCATTGCTGACGTTGTATTCACCAACCAACGGCACGGTCATGGTTAACTCCGGCCACGTATTCGTCGTAAACGATAACTGGGTTGGTTGCACCGTAACTTGGGTGGCATAAACGTCATTCGTAGCTTGGCGACCAAATTGTTTAACCGTTTGGCTCAGCGTGGCGGCCCGGCTAGTTAATAGTGGTTCATCACCATTAATGACTAACGTACCGGTCGCGGGCATGCCCGCCACAATTTCCATTTTGGCGTCAGCAATTTTATCCCGCGTGCCGAAGAATTCAATATGGGCTTCCCCAATCATGGTAATTACCGCAAAATCTGGGTGCACCAACTGACTTAATTGTTCTAATTGCCCAAAGCGATCCATCCCCATTTCAACCACGAGCACTTCGGTCCCGTCATCCATGCCAAAAATGGTTAACGGTACCCCCAGTTCGTTGTTAAAGTTTTCGGGGGTTTTAGTAACCTTAAACTTGGTAGCTAATACCGCCGCAATCAAATCTTTTGTCGTTGTTTTACCATTACTCCCCGTCACCGCCACCACTTGGGGCTTGACTTGGGCTAAGTAGGCTTTCGCAATTGTTTGCATCGCTTCCAACGGATCTGCTACTTCTAACACCGGCAGCGTCGTTGGGACCCCCGCATGCCCACGTTGCCAGAGCGTGGCTTGAGCCCCATTTTCAATGGCGGCGTCAATAAAATCATGACCATCCCGCGCTCCCGTCAAGGGCACAAATAAACTCCCGGCCGTTAATTGGCGAGTATCAAACGCCACATCGGTAATAATGATTTGTTCCCACTCCGGCGTGGCGACTGGAATTTGTAATGCGGTCGCAATGGCCGCCAACGTCATTTTCATCGTTTTATCTCCCGTCTGCATCAACTTGCTAAGCTTTCATTATACACGCATTCGCGCCTTAACGATAGGTTAAACAAAAACCGTGATTATTAAACAAGAATAATCACGGCCATATTTACATCTGTTTTAACCGGTCAATCCTGGCCTCTAGTGGCGGGTGCGTCGCAAATAAATCACTAAACTTCCGCTTCCGGCCGGCTGGATTCGTAATATACAAGGCCGCTGAATTTTGATCATAGGCTTGCATTGCGGGCGCGGTTTTTAACTTTTCCAACGCACTAATCATCCCTTGGGGGTTCCGCGTTAATTCCACGGCCCCGGCATCCGCTAAGTATTCACGGTTCCGCGACAGTGCCATTTGGGCAATTGTCGCCGCGAGGGGAGCTAAAATCACCAATAAAATGGAACCAAAAATCGCAATGACATTCACCCCATCGCGGTCGTCATCATCATCACGACCCCCGAGCCACCAAAAGTTGCTAAAGAAATTCACTAACACCGAAATGACCGTTGCTAGAGCTAAGGCAATCGTTTGCAACCGAATATCATAATTCCGTACGTGCGTCATTTCGTGGGCCATCACCCCTTCTAACTCGGAGCGGTCCATGATTTGTAATAATCCGGTGGTGGCCGCCACCGCCGCGTGAGCCGGATCATTACCCGTCGCAAAGGCATTTGGACTCGGATCATCAATAATAAAGACCCGTGGCATCGGCACTTTAGCAACCAGCGCCATATCTTCAACGATATGCCATAATTCCGGTGCTTGCTCAGCGGATTTAATTTCATGGGCGTGATTCATACTCATCACACATCCGTCGATTGCCCAATCATCATCACAATATAAATCAGGCTAACACCAAGGAAATGATAATCCCGCCCATGGCACTGCCAGCCCACAAATAACCAACGGCCGCGCCGACTAACGCCACTAACAAACTAAAACCAATAATGACATAAATCGTCCGTCGTTTATTTTGCGCAATTTGTTGATATAACATTCCTCATTCACCAACTAGTCAAAGGAAACCTTTGGCGCTTCCTTCGCACTTTCCGGCACTTGTAAGAATTCCATTGGCATGAAGTGATGGAACTTAGCCACAATATTAGCTGGGAAGGATTGAATCCGCGCATTTAAAATTGAGACCGTGCTGTTGTAAAGTTGGCGCGCGTAAGCAATCTTATTTTCCGTATTGCTCAATTCTTCCATTAATCGTGAGTATTCTTCACTCGCCTTTAAGTCAGGATAATTTTCCGCTACCGCATATAAATTGTTCAAAGCCCCGGATAATTGATCGGCGGCTGCCATTTTGGCTTGGTGGTCGGTCGTCGTCTCCACTTGTTGCCGCAATTCCGTCACAGCAGTTAACGTGGACGCTTCGTACTTTCCGTACCCCTTCACCGTTTCTAACAGGTTCGGAATTAAATCGTTGCGCCGTTGTAATTGAACATCAATTTGACTCCACGATTCTTGTCCTTGCATCCGTAGCTTCACTAACCCGTTGTAGGCCGCAATATACCAAATTACAATCACCGCAACTACGACGGCAATAATTATCATCGTCATTTTTGATTCTCCTTAAAATTCTATTTGATTAATTATACCATTGCCAGAAAACTTGCTATACTAATATTTCATAATTTAAAATAGTCTTAAGAATTTTAACCGGAGGCATTTATCATGCACGTTATTTTTGTTTGCTTAGGCAATATTTGTCGTTCCCCGATGGCCGAAGCAATGTTTCTCAAGGAATTGCAACAGCACCAATTAACCGATCAAGTTACCGTCGCCTCCGCGGCTACAAGTACGTATGAAATTGGGAATCGGCCCCACCCGTTCCCAAGCCATTATGCAAAAGTATGACCTCGATGATCGTGGGCACACCGCCCGCCAAATCAATTCAATCGACTTTGACCACGCTGATTTAATTATTGGCATGGATGATCAAAATTTAGTCGATTTAAAGCGGATGGCGCCCCAACAAGACCAACACAAAATCCATGGTATTAACGAACTCGTCGCTGGCAAGGAACATGAACCAATTCCTGACCCTTGGTACACCCACCGGTTCCAAGATACGTATGATGATTTAGCTCTCGCGATTCCAACGTGGATTGAATATGTTAAACAACAATTAAATCAATAGCAAAAGACCGTTCAGCATTTACTGAGCGGTCTTTTTAGGTATGCTACGGTTACCAAACCACCATTTAAGTTTTGAAGTTCTAAGGCAACTTAGTAACTTCGTTCGGCGGACAACCGCCTACGGCAGCATTGTAACTTCGTTCGCCGAGCAAGCTACTAGGACTAACTGAAAACACCCCTCGACGTGTTATCACGTCAAGGGACATTTCCAAGTTAGCCTAACGTCGCTTTTAACGCTCGGCTCACGACCTGGATGTAACTACGTTCGCCACGCGGAAGCCTAGTGCCTAACTATGACAAAGGCGCTGACTCTAGCATAGCTAGCGCCAACGCCTTGTCTACGTTAGTCCACGGCTTCCTTAATGCGTGGCTCACGACCTATTTATTCGTATAATTACTATCCAACGCCTTTTTCACCGCTGTTGGGGCATCGTTAATTGGATAGGACTTTTCATAGTTCCCACGAATCATCAACCGGCGTGAACCATCGCTATTACACGTGATTAACGTGATAATCTTTTCCGGCGTATCATTAACGACCTCCACCTTCGTAGCGGGAATAAAGGTCCGTTCTGACACTTCGTATTGATAAACTTTATCCATATCCGTTAAATAAATCTTTTGCCCGACCTTGGCGTGATAATACAACGGTGAGAATAAAATTTTACTCCCGTGTGCCATGTTATGACCAGCTAAGGCATAATTTCCTTGCCCCATTTGTTGATCCGGGCGCATCGTCCCGGCTGCTAAGGCCAGCGTGGTATTATCAACCCCCTTGGCAATCGGAATCGTCATGTTAATTTCAGGCATCGTAATGACCCCGATTACCTTCACGGCGGATTTATTGGCCCGAGCTTTCGCTACTGTTTGTAAGTTTAAATCATTAACATCTTTAAAATCAAAATTTGCATCCTTTGTTTGATTTTGCTTAATCGTTTGTTTCGTGACTGTTGGATGATAGTCATGCACTAAATAATCTTTGACCTGTTGATTAAAGATTAAGACTAAACTCACGGCTAATAAAATCACCACCATGACCCAACGTAAAATTTCGCGTCCCTTCATCAAATTACTCCTCATTCATTATATTAACTTGATTGTACAAAAAAAACTGGGCCAACGCCCAGTTTTGTTTGAAGTATGACTACTTGAGACCGTACTTCTTGTTGAACTTGTCCACAGCCCCATCGACTTGCGTAAACTTTTGCTTACCAGTGTAGAATGGGTGTGAGTCTGACGTAATTTCAACCCGGATTAATGGGTATTCGTTACCATCTTCCCACTTCACCGTTTCCTTTGAAGTGGCCGTAGAACCTGAGATAAATTGCTTACCAGTAGCCGTGTCTTGGAACACAACGTAGTGGTAATCTGGATGAATTCCTTGCTTCATAATAAATACTCTCCTTTGCCATGAATCATCGGCTGAATCATAGTTAATTTAACCGTTTAAGTTTATCATTTTTGGACTTAAAGCGCAAGCACTAATCGTCTTCTTCAATGGCGACGTTTGCGTTCAAGCGATTCAGTTTCCAAACAATCCGGTCATAGCCGCGTAAAATATGGTCAGCGTTATGAATAATCGTTGTCCCGTCGGCCATTAATCCAGTAATCATTAACGAAGCTCCGGCCCGAATTTCACTAGCTTGGACTTCAGCACCGGTAAAGTTAGCGGAATGATTAATTAAAATTTCCCCGTCACCAGCTTCAATTTGCATCCCGAGCTTTTGTAATTCTGGAATGTGCTTAACCCGCTTTGGATAAATTGTATCCACGACTTTACTTTGCCCATTAGCTAACGCCATCAACGGGGTTAATGGTTGTTGTAAATCAGTCGCAAACCCTGGATATGGCATCGTTTTAACAATCGTTGGTTGTAATTGACCGATGGCCGGTACATAAATCCGATCCACCCCGATTTGTAAATCAACGCCCATATCCATCATCTTACTCGTGAAGGCTTCCATGTGTTCCGGAATGACATTATTAATCATCACCCCATCACCCATCGCCGCTGCCAACGACAAGTAGGTCCCCGTTTCAATTCGGTCGGGGATAATCGTGTGCGTGTTCATCGATTGTAAGGTTTGAACCCCCGTAATCCGAATCACGTCCGTCCCAGCGCCACGAATCTTAGCCCCCATATTGTTTAAGAAGGTGGCTAAATCGACAATTTCTGGTTCCCGAGCTGCATTTTCAATCGTCGTGACCCCCTCAGCGCGAACGGCTGCCAAAATGGCATTAATCGTCCCCCCAACTGAGACCATGTCCATGAAAATCCGGGCCCCATGTAGCCCTTCCGGCGCATTCATATGGACGGTTCCATTTTCCTCGGTCACCGTCGCCCCAAGCGCCCGGAAGGCTTTGATATGTTGATCAATTGGCCGTGGTCCAATGTTATCCCCACCTGGGAATGTCACCACCGCCCGATGGAAACGACCTAACAAGGCTCCCATAAAGTAATATGAAGCCCGCAAACTCTTAATGGCTTGACTTGGTAATTCGGCTTCCACAATTTGGGTTGGATCAATATCTAATACCCCATGGGTAAAAGTCGATTTTACATTCATCGACTCCAAAATAATCATCAAATTGTGAACATCCAAAATATCTGGCACCGTATCAAATTGGACGGGCGTATCCGCTAAAATCGCCGCTGGAATTAATGCGACCGTACTGTTCTTTGCCCCACCAATCGTGACTTCACCAGCGAGTCGGTTGCCTCCTTTAATAATCATTTTTTTTCATGGTTGTATCCTCATTCCTAATTAAGCGTTACGTTAAAACGCCGAATTTAACTCAAGAATAATAATAAAGAAAAAACGGCCAAATTACAAGTTATATTTCGCCGTTTTAACTTTGTTAAATTATTCAGTTACCGCTGCCTTAACAAATGCCGCAAAGAGGCCTTCTGGACGGTTCGGCCGGGATAAAAATTCAGGGTGATATTGGGCCGCCACGAAGAACCGATTTTCCGGAATTTCTACGACTTCAACCAAGTTTCGTTCTGGGTTAACCCCTGAAATTACTAACCCGTTGGCTTCTAATTCTTCCCGGAAGGCGTTATTAAATTCATACCGGTGGCGATGGCGTTCGCTAATCATCGTTTGGTTATCATAAGCCGCTGCCGCCTTCGTACCAGGGACTAATTGACACTTGTAAGCCCCCAACCGTTGCGTCCCACCAAGATCATCTAAGTTTTGGTCCGCCATCAAGTCAATTAAATTGTGTTCCGTATTTGGATCAAATTCCGTGGAGTTAGCATCCGCATACCCAAGCACGTTACGAGCATATTCAATCACGG
Source organism: Limosilactobacillus equigenerosi DSM 18793 = JCM 14505 (assembly GCF_001311375.1). Taxonomy (GTDB): domain Bacteria; phylum Bacillota; class Bacilli; order Lactobacillales; family Lactobacillaceae; genus Limosilactobacillus; species Limosilactobacillus equigenerosi. The sequence continues at coordinate 47,631 of NZ_BBAS01000008.1, read as the reverse complement.
CCGTTTGCATCCCTAAACAAATCCCCATGTAAGGCACATCATGCGTCCGGGCATACTTGATTGTTGTAATCATTCCTTCAACCCCTCGGGAACCGAACCCACCAGGCACTAAGATACCATCATAGGCCCCTAAGATCCGTTCAGCGGCTGCATCGTCAACGATTTCTTCAGCGTTAAAGTGATCAATCTTAACTTTGGCATCAACTAAGAATCCAGCATGACGGAGAGATTCGTTAACCGAAATGTAAGCATCTTGTAAGTCAGTGTATTTGCCGACCATCGCAATCTTAACTTCCTTCGTTAAGCCGTGCTTAATGTGGTCAACCATGTTCGTCCATTCGCGCATATCTGCTTGTGGCACGTCTAAGCCAAAGTGATCAACAACTAATTGATCCATCTTTTGTGCTTGGAGCATCATTGGCACTTCGTACAATACCGGTGCATCCATGGATTCAATCACTGCTTCTGGTTCAACGTCACAGAAGTCAGCAATCTTAGCCCGCATTTCATCCGTAATATGTGCTTCAGTCCGTACGACTAAGATATTTGGTTGAATCCCTAAGCCCCGTAATTCCCGCACACTGTGTTGGGTTGGCTTCGTCTTCATTTCACCGGCCGCCCGTAACATTGGGACTAAAGTCGTGTGGATGTAAAGGACATTTTCAGCCCCCATATCCTTCTTCATTTGCCGAATGGCTTCCATGAATGGTTGTGATTCGATATCACCAACCGTTCCCCCAATTTCCGTGATAACCACTTCAGCGTCCGTACTTTCGCCGGCCCGTTGAATCTTTTCCTTAATCATGTTCGTGATGTGCGGAATCACTTGCACCGTCCGGCCAAGATAATCCCCACGCCGTTCTTTACGTAAGACTTCTGAGTAAATCTTCCCCGTGGTTACGTTGGAGTACTTGTTTAAATTGTTATCAATAAACCGTTCGTAGTGTCCCAAGTCAAGGTCCGTTTCCGTCCCATCATCCGTCACAAACACTTCCCCGTGTTGATATGGACTCATCGTCCCGGGATCGACGTTGATGTATGGATCGAATTTTTGAATGGCAATCTTTAAGCCCCGGTTCTTTAATAACCGACCTAAGGATGCGGCCACAATCCCTTTTCCTAAAGATGAAACAACCCCACCAGTTACAAAAATATACTTCGTCATGCGCTTATCTCCTTCGTTTTTTAAATGCAGCAAGGGGAAAATCAAAATAAGAAAGCTCCCTATTACTAAGAATAGGGAGCTTAAATTTGATTATTTAATCGTTGTTCCCAAGAATGGGAGCCCAATAAAAATAATACCGAGTCAACCCTTACTCGTCAAGTAAGAATTAACTAATTTTCTTCGTCTTCCAAGCTATCATCACGAAATTCAGATAATTGGTCTTCGATGTTGTGATCTTGATCATCATCTTCATCGGGGTTATCTTCATCGTAATCATCGCCGGTCGGATCCGTGTCTTCTAAATCATCATCTTCCGGATCGTCGTTATCGTAATCAATCACATCATCGTCATCACCTTCGGCTTCAGCGATAAAGGCGTTAACCTTACGTGACTTCTTAACTGGACGATCTTCTTCGTCATCGGCTTCCCCAATCGTAGCTTCATCGATTGATTCGTATGGGTACCAAGCACGCAATCCCCACGTGTTATCCCCTAAGGAGATGAAACTCCCATCAATGTTGAGGTCCGTGTAAAATTGTGACAACCGCGCCCGAATTTCTTCGTCGCTCTTGTCGAGATATTGTTGGATTTCGTTCGTTAAGTCGCAAAAGCCATTGCTTCACCATGATAAGACAAAATCGCATGCGCCACTTCAATCATTGAAAGTTCTGACTTTAATTGGCCGTCAAAAACACTTAATTCCACTTCGTGCACATCCCTTCAAAAAGTTTACTCTTTATAATACGATATTATGCTTGAAATTGCAATGTTAACTGGTACTTCCCCAGGCGGTGGCTTGATGATGTAATTCATACGCCAAGTTAACTTTCCCAATCGCATGTGTCCAATCAATTAGGGGCGCGTACGTGGTCGTCTTGACTTCTAAATTCAATTTTCCATACGCGGTTGGATATTGGACGGTCGCAGGTTGATGAGCATCAAAAATCAAAGTAGTTTGCGGATTTTTCCCGCGGGTCAACACAATTTGTTCGTCATCAAAGCGAAATTGGACCGGACTCGCCACCCCATTTTGGTGTTCCGTATAACGTAAATACCAACGGCCATTTTGTAATTGTGCTAATTGCCCCGGTTCTTCAAAGCTATATTGATCGTGTTCATCCCCAACATGTAACTTCGTTGCCAATTTTACCCGAACTGCTCGTGTTTCAACCATTTCAAAATCCTCTCTATCGGTGCATTTAACCTATTTATCCGTTATAATATAGCATGTTTAGTGGTGAAAGGGGGCGCATAATATGACATTTATTACTGAAAATTTAGCTAAAGAAAAAAAGTTTCCGGGACCCAATTCACGGTTCCATTGTCGTTGATAATCAAATTATCCTCGATCTAATTAATACACCTGAGATGCAACGTTTACGCCGGGTTAAGCAACTCGGGACAACGTCCTTAGTCTTCCACGGAGCCGAACATTCCCGGTTTGGCCATAGTTTAGGGGCTTACGAACTCGCCCGCCGGATTTGTAATCATTTACAACGAAACTATCCCACCCAAACCCCTGGGGACGGCTTATGGGACGAACACGAACGGCCGGTCGTGTTGTGTGCTGCGTTGCTCCACGACTTAGGTCATGGCCCGTATTCGCATACCTTCGAACACATTTTCAACACTGATCATGAACAAATCACCCGGCAAATTATTACTGGCTCAACTCACGTCAATCAAATTTTACGGCGGGTCAGTCCAACTTTTCCGGACCAAGTTGCGAGCGTGATTGATCATACCTATCCTAATCCGCAAGTTGTCCAACTGATTTCAAGTCAAGTTGATGTTGACCGGATTGATTATTTACAACGCGATGCTTATTATACCGGCGCAAATTACGGACTTGTTGACTTAGATCGATTGCTTGAAGTAATGCACCCATACGCCGGTGGCATCGCCTTTGAAATGTCTGGCATGCACGCAATCGAAGACTATATTGTCAGCCGGTTACAAATGTACTTACAGGTATATTTCCATCCCGTTACTCGGTCGCTCGAAGTGATTCTAGATCATCTCTTAATGCGCGCTCGGGAACTATACGAAGATCCGCAAGTACAAACCAGTTTCGAACCCGAACTTTTGCGACCTTTCTTCAATAATGATTTCACCCTCGATGATTACTTGGCCCTCGACGACGGCGTTTTAACCACGTATTTCCAACATTGGACCCACGCTAATGATCCTATTTTGCGTGATTTAGCTAACCGTTTCTTAAACCGGCAACCATTAAAATCCGTGGTTTATGATGACACCACTGCCTCGGTTTTACCAGTCCTCCGACAATTAATCGATGAGGCCGGCTTTGATAGTCATTACTATACTGATACTAATGCTAGTTATAAGCTACCTTACGACACTTACCGGCCGCTCGAAACCAATCCGCAAACCCAAATTGAATTAATCCAACCAAACGGTGAATTAGTTGAATTATCAACCCAAAGTCGGCTAGTTCAAAGTGTCAGTGGTCACAAACAAGGTGATATGCGCTTCTTCTTCCCCAAAGAACTGCTCACGACTGATAACCAAGGGGAATTATTCGATCCCATCTACACTGCTTTCCAAGCCCACCTACAAAACAATACCATTATTAAGTAACAAGGAGTTTTCCCATGAGTATTAAATTAATCGCTATCGACATCGACGGCACGTTAATCGCTGACGATCACACAATTACCCCGGCAACCAAACAAGCCATTCAAACTGCCACCCAACAAGGGATTAATATCGTCTTATGTACGGGACGCCCATTAACGGGAGTTACTAGCTATTTAGACGAACTAGGGCTGAACCACCAAAATAATGAATACGTCATTAGCTACAACGGGAGTTTAGCCCAAACAACCGCTGGGAAAACCTTAGCAAAGTATACCGTCCCCTTTGATGACATGATTGACCTTGGGGTATTTGCGCTCAAACATGGCTTAAAAATGATTTTAGAAACGGCAACTACGTTAATTGCAACGACGCAACAGATAGATCAATACGCCGTCCATGAATCAAAATTAGTCTCATTACCATTAATGTACCAATCATTAGACCAACTTGCCGCCCAAAAAGACCACTTAGAAATTAGCAAATTAATGATCACGGGTCCCAAGGACGATTTGGATCAAGTTTTGACTACCATTCCGGATGAACTTGCAGCTAAATTCAACATTGTACGGAGCGAAGATTTCTACTTAGAATTCATCAATCCGGCTGCTAGCAAAGGTAATGCCTTGCAATTAATGGGGACTGAATTAGGTATCGATCAAAGTGAAATGATGGCGTTAGGAAATGCCCAAAACGATGAATCAATGTTAGCTTACGCCGGCATTGGGGTCGCCATGGGCAACTCCATTCCAAGTACCAAGGCAGTTGCCGATTACTTGACTGATGATAATAATCACGACGGGGTCGGCAAAGCCATCGAAAAGTTCGCTTTAAACTAGGTCGCGCTAGGTCGCGAGCCACGCATTAAGGAAGCCATGGCCTAACGTAGACAAGGCGTTGGCACTAGCAACGCTAGGGTCGGCGTCTTTGTCATAGTTAGGCACTAGGCTTCCGCGTGGCGAGCGTAGTTACACCCAGGTCGCGAGCTCAGCTACAAAAGCGCCTGTTGGCCTAACGATACAAATGGCGTCGGAACTGGCATCGCCAGGTTCGGCGTCATTTTGAGTTAGGTCCGAAGGCGCTGCTGAGCGAACGTAGTTACAAAATAGGCCGCGAGCCCAGCGTAAAAGACGCCGGTAGGCTAAGCACAAATAGGGTTTGACGTGGCACACGTCGGAGCCTATTTGTGCTTAGTCCTAGGCGTCTGCTGGGCGAGCGAAGTTACAATGCTGCCGTAGGTGGTTGTCCGCCGAACGTAGTTAATTCCAGGTCGCGATGCGGACGTTAAAACACCAGCTAACAAACAAAGCCACTGAGCTCTCTCGCAATTGCGAGTATGCCCAGTGGCTTTTTATTCACTAATTAAGCAACTTGCGTCACTTCACCAGTCTTATTATTGTATTCGTAAATACCGATTAAATTGGCGACCGTGTTGTCATCATTACTTTGCCGAACTTCAAACCGGTAAACATCACCAGTTTGAGAAACGGGAATAATCCCATAACCTGACTTATTAAAGCCCAGCTTCGTAGCAAACTTTTGAATTACTGATTCACTCGTTGCCTTTGCGGCTGAAACATTAGCCGCGGTACCGGATGAACTTGGATTGGTCGTTGCAGCTGATTGGCTTGACGCACTACTCTTGGTAGCACTTGATTTCGTGCTAGCACTGTTCTTTTTCGTGCTACTTGTAGAACTTGCTGCTTGACTACTACTTTCGTCACTAGCTGATTTGGCGGCAGTTTGATCATCACTCGTCGCTTGCGCAATCTTGACCCGAATTTTTTGGTAAGCGGTTTGCATTGATTCGTTCCCAGACTTACTCGTTGAAAGACTCGTCAAGGCTTGGTCATAGTTTCCCTTGTTGTAAGCCGTCTTGGCCGCTAAGTAGTTTTGTAAATCACTGGCTAAGACTTGACTCTTTTGGGATGAGCTATCCGCATCATTTAACGTCTTTAAAGCTTCTTGATAGTGACCTTCTTTAATCTTCGTTGTGGCTGCTTCATATGGTTGGTGGCTTGCACTTTCCTTGGTTGTACTCGTGTTACCACAGGCTGCTAAAGCTAAGGCCGTCATGGCCGTGGCCATTCCAGCTAACATCTGTTTCTTCATTTTGACACTCCTCCTCAATCGTCGGACTTCCTACTAGTGCATATTTTAGCACATTCTTAGTCAAGTTACCAAAACAGGCCTACAAAACCCATGCTAATGCATGATTCTGTAAGCCTGAATCATTATTTCTGAACTACTTGTTCGAACCGTTGTCGGAACAATGGGCTCACCGCCCGATTTTCATTAATCCGCTTAATTGCATCTGCTAATAATGGTGCAATTGAAACTTGCTTAATCTTATCAATTTGCTTGTCGGCTGGTAATTGAATCGAATCCGTAACCACTACTTCTTTAATCGGCGCTTGTTCTAAGCGTTCAACTGCCGGCCCTGAAAGAACCGCATGCGTTGCTGATACATAAACTTCAGCCGCCCCTTTATCCATTAAGGCTTGGGCCCCTTTTGAAATCGTCCCGGCGGTGTCAATCATATCATCAAGCATGATACATTTCTTTCCTTTGACATTCCCGATGATATTCATAATTTGCGCCACGTTAGCTTTCGGACGACGCTTATCAATAATCGCAATCGGTGCCTTCAAGAATTCCGCTAAGGCCCGCGCCCGCGTCACCCCACCGTGATCAGGTGACACAACTACCGCATCCTCAGCAATTCCTTCTTTAATAAAGTAATCAGCTAATAATGGCGCCCCCATTAAGTGGTCTACTGGAATATCGAAGAACCCTTGGATTTGAGCTGCATGCAAGTCAAGGGCCACGACCCGAGTAACTCCTGAACGTTGCAACATATTAGCAACTAACTTCGCCGTAATTGGTTCCCGCGAACGCGCTTTCCGATCTTGCCGGGCATAACCATAATAAGGCATCACCACGTTAATAGTCCGAGCACTAGCCCGCCGCAAGGCATCAACTAAAATTAACAACTCCATCAAATTATCATTTACCGGTGCTGAAGTGGATTGAATAATGTAAACATTATCCCCCCGCACACTTTCATCAATATTAATTTGAATTTCGCCATCACTAAATCGATTTACCGATAACTTTCCTAATTCCATACCCATTTCGGCCACTACCTTTTCGGCTAAAGGACGATTTGAGCTCAATGCAAAAATCTTTAAATGATCATCAAAGTAACGTTCCGCCATGATTTCCTCCGGATATTGATATGGTTACTACCTGTTATTTATTGTATTGATTCTGCCAATAAATCTCAAGTTTGAAATCGTTACCAAGGCAAGAATTTAGCATAATTTTCCTTATTTGTTTGTCGTTCCCGCGCAATTGCTAAGTCATATTCATTCGTATCCTTAGTAATCGTCGAACCAGCGGCCACAAATGAGTTACTTGCCAGGTTAACGGGTGCCACTAAATTACTGTTACTTCCAATAAAGACATGGTCACCAACATTGGTATGCGCTTTATTCGCACCATCATAGTTGACGAAGATAACCCCACAACCAATATTGTTATGCTTACCAATTGTGGCATCCCCAACGTAAGACAAGTGTCCCATCTTCGTTCCTTCACCAAGATATGCATTCTTAACTTCACAGAAATTACCAACGTGAACATTAGGGCCTAATTCAGCGCCCTTCCGCAAGTGCGCATTAGGACCTAAATCGCTCCCCGTGTGCATTTCAGCCTGTTCAATCGTTGAGGAAATAACCTTCACACCATCATGCAAGTTCGCATCTTCTAACCGCGAATGTGCCCCAATCAGACAATCCGCCCCAATCGTGGTGTGTCCCTTAATCACGACGCCGCCTTCAATTACCGTATCATTACCAATTTTAACATCGGCATCAATATACGTCGTCGTCGGATCAATTAAAGAAACCCCATTCATCATATGTTGCTTGTTAATCCGTGCTTGCATCACCCGCCGTGCTTCGGCCAATGCTACCCGATCATTAACACCCATCGATTCGGAGAAATCCGCCATTTGATAAGCCGTTACCACTTCATTTTCTTGCTTCAAAATTTGAATGGCATCCGTCAAATAGTATTCACCTTGGGAATTATGATTATCAATCTTGCTTAAGGCTTCAAATAACTTATGATTGTCGAAGCAATACACCCCCGTGTTAATTTCATGAATGGCTTGTTCTTCCACCGTTGCATCCTTTTGTTCCACAATCCGTTCAACTAAGCCGACTTCATTGCGGACAATCCGACCGTAACCCGTTGGATCTGGTGCCTTAGACGTTAAAATCGTCACGGCCGCGTGCCGTTGTTCGTGGAAATCAAACATCTTCTTAAAGGTTGCTGCCGTAAATAATGGGGTATCACCACTTACGATTAACGTTTCACCATCAAGGTCTTTTAAGAGACTTTCCGTTTGCATTACCGCATGCCCCGTCCCTAGTTGTTCTTTTTGTAAGGCATACCGGACCCCGTCACCTAACGTGGCTTTCACTTCATCTGCCCCGTGACCAATTACCGTGACGATATTATCAATTCCGGCTAATGATAATTGATCCCGCACATGTTCGACCATACTTTTACCACAAACTTCATGTAACACTTTGTGAAGTTTGGATTTCATCCGCGTTCCCTTACCAGCTGCTAAAATAATTGCATTCCGTGATGTCATAATCTAAGTTCCTTCTTATTGCTTGTAGAATACTTCGTCTAAATAATTACCTTCGGACCGTAAAATGGTCATGGGAGCTATCAACATTTAACAAGGCCGTACAATTTTCAACGACCCGATTGCCTTCAAATTGTCCGGCTGCAAATACATTCATCCCAACAACTTTCGCTCCAAATTCGGCCACTAGTGAGCGCATCCCATTCAATGAGCCGCCCCCCTTCATAAAGTCATCAACAATCAAGACATTCGCCCCCGGTTGAAGCGAGCGCCGCGACAATTCCATCTTTTTAATTTGTTGCGAAGAGGCCGTCACATAATTCACACTCACTGTCGAACCTTCTGTAATGTGTGAGCTATTCCGAACAATTACAAATGGGCGGTTTAAATACATCGCCACGGCTTGGGCCAAGGCAATCCCCTTCGTTTCAATCGTCATCACCACGTCAATCTTTTGATTAATATATTGAGTCGCAATTAATCGTCCGACCTTGCGTAAGACATCTGGATTGCCTAACAGATCAGACATGTAGACATACCCGCCCGGTAATAACCGCGTCTCATCATCAACTAAATGCACGAGTTCTTCAATTACTTCCGTCGCCCGAATTTCATCATAGGACGGCACTAAAAAGGCGCCGCCACTAGCCCCTGGGACGGTTTCAATTTTACCAACTCCCCGTTCGGCAAAGGTGTCGCGAATAATGCCTAAGTCTTCGCTAACCGATGACTTAGCCACGCCATACCGATCACCAAAATAATTTAATGAAATTAATTTATGTGGGTGAGCGATTAAATACCGTGTCATATCAACTAAGCGATGGCTGCGTTTTTACTCATCGTAAAACCTCATTTCCCCTTTAATTACATTAGCAGTATAACACGAACGTTCGGATTTTCCTATGGACAATCCAGCCGGACATTTAGATCCCCAACAAAAAAGGTCGCCGTAAAGCTATCACTTTACGCCAACCTTAAAATCAATTATTTAGTTGTTAACTGCCGGTTTAATAACGCTAGCAAATAAATCACTACTTCAATCGTTGCGATGAAAAAAACTGACCGGCCAATTAGTAATGTAACTTAAGTATAATCCTACCCACGTCCCTAATAACGCAAAGAGGATGGCAAGGCCAATCATCTTGGCTACCCCAGTCGTAAAGTACTTGGCACTGGCAGCTGGTAAAGTTAATAAAATAAAAATTAATAAAGACCCGACAATTTGAGCCGTTACACTCACACTTACCGCGAGTACCAGTAAAAAGATAATTGAAATAGCCGTTTCATTAATCGAGCTCACTTGCGCTCCCACACGGTCAAACGAAGTAAATTTAAGCGCTCGATACAAAATAACGAGGATGCCTAAAATCAGCACCGATAAAATTACTAATTGGTTAACTTCGGCCGCACTAATTCCGACCACACTTCCGAACAAAATCCCAGTTGCTGAACTTGCCGATTGACTGCTTAATGATAGAAATAAAATTCCTAGACCAATAAATAGCGCCGAAACGGCACTAATCACGGCCTCACGCCGCGATTCTTTTACACTCAAGCGCCCGACTAGAACGGAACTTAAAATCGTAAACAACATCATCCCATGCAACGTTGACCACCCGGCGAAGACCGCAAATGAGCCCCCAGCAAACCCGATTTCTGATAACGTGTGCGTCATAAATGACATTTGCCGCGCCACCACAAAGACGCCAATTACTCCACATAAAATGGCAATCAAAGTTCCGGCTACAAAAGCATGCCGCATAAAACTTAAAGCAAACATTTATTTTCCTCCCAAGTGTTGATCGAGTTCAGCAATCGGACCATTGCGGTAACAACCAGCATCCATATGTAAGAAATGGGTCCCAAATTGACGCGCTAAGTCCCAATCATGAGTCACAAAAATAATCGTCAACCCCTCGGTTTGTAATTGCTTCACCAGTGATAATAATTCAACTTTACTATCAGGGTCTAAACTAGCTGTTGATTCATCCAAGATTAATAAGTCCGGGGACGCTAACAAGCTTTGTGCTAAATAAGCCCGTTGCTTTTCCCCTCCCGAAGCTAATCCCAATGGCCGGTCAGCCAAGCGGGTTAAATTCGTCTTCGCTAACACGGTTTCGACTTGCTGCCGCTCAACCTGCGTTAACCATGGTCGCCACGTTGGTCGCACATTTAAAGCCACAAAATCTCGAATCGATAACGGATACTCACTATCTAAATTACGGAATTGCGGCACATACCCGATTTTAACGCCATCAGCAATCGTTAATTTTCCTGCATGCGGTGCTAATTGACCTAATAACGATTTAATTAACGTGGTCTTACCCACCCCATTTTCACCAACAACCACGAGAAATTCTCCCTTAGCGATGGTTAAATTTAAATCACTAATGACGCCCTTGCTACCGTATCCGAGCGACAAATGGTTTAACGTAATCATAATTATTTTATTCACCCCGTTGAATTTTAATTAATGCTTGGTATTGTTTTGTCATCCAAGAAACATAATCTCCCCCGTCCGGCTTCGTTTCGGTTACGCTAAGCACCGGTACGTCATTTTCATGTGCTAGCTTAACTAAGTTCTTCACCGTTTGATCTGATTCTTGGGCATTATTAACAAAAAAAATGCAATCCGATGGTTTTTGATATCATCCCGTAATTGAGCAATATCATGCGGGGATGGATCATTATTATCTTCCACCGCCTTTTCAAAGTGGGGATTAGCAATTTCGTAGCCTAAGTTACTTAAGGCATAATCAAACACCGGTTCACTAACGGCCACCCGATTATTTGATCCCACACCGGCTTTAGCTGTTTCAATCACCGAATTTAACTTATCCAAGCGCTTTTGATAGGCTCGCGCATTCGCTTGATATTCATTCTTATGTTTGGGATCAAGTTTGCTAAAATCAGCCGCCAATTGTGTGGCTAATTTTTGCATCGTTGCTGGTTGGTACCACACGTGTTCGTTATCGCCGGCATGTTTTTGAGCAACGTCTTTAGCAACATTGACAACTGTCAATTTATGATCTGTCGCCTTCACCATCTTATTCATCCACTGATCATACCCCAACCCATTTTCAATCGCCACATTAGCCGTGGCCAATTGGCGGGCTTGCTTAGCGGTTGGTTGATAATCATGCGTATCAACCGCTGAACTGTCAATTAACGAAGTCACTTGTCCGTGCTCCCCCGCCACGGCTTTGGCAACTTCACCATAAAAGTTTAAACTCGTCATCACTCGAATTGGTTTCGCTGACTTACTTTGTGGCCGCCAATCCGTAATCATCAATCCTAAAAAGCCACCTAATACTACAACTAATGCGATTAACTTCCAATACTTCTTGACCATACTTGCCTCCTTTAGCAACTGCTTCTTTTTCGCTATATAGTAATGATTACTATTTGAACAGAAGTATATTACTAAAAAGGATCCCCAATTGCAACCATCAATTTAAAAAAAACGTTAGGTTTTAGCGCCCAACGTTTTTTTTATTTATAGTAAAACAACTTGGTAAACTTCGTCACAAAAACCTTTCATACTATTGTAAACGCGCTTCGCCCGCGATTCAGCATGACAAATTGCAAAGACAGTTGGTCCCGTCCCACTCATTTGCGCCACATCCGCCCCCAGTTGTAACATTTTATCTTTAATTCGTTTAATTTCGGTGTACATCTCTCCCGTCACCCCTTCGAGACTATTCCCCATATATTGAAACGTTTCTGACCACGCTTGCGCTTTAATTTTATCCACTAACTGGTTCGTTGGTGCATGTTGTAACGTTGCATAATTAATTTGTTTTAAGATGGCCGGCGTTGAAACGCTCACTTTTGGCTTCGCGACAATTACCCAATAATGCGGAAAATTGGGTAATGGCGTTACCAGTTCACCGTGCCCCGTCACATGGGCCGTATGACCGTAAACACAAAACGGGACATCAGAATCGATGGATAAGGCTAATTTAGCTAATTCATCAACCGAGAGGCCTAATTCCCACGCTTGATTTAAGGCCCGCAATACCGCGGCTGCATCCGATGATCCACCACCAAGCCCGGCCGCGACTGGGATATGTTTTTTTTATCCTAATCGTAACTCCATCGCTTTGATGAAACCGGGTTTTTAAAATATGCGCCGCCTGATACGCTAAATTCCGTTGGTCATTCGGGAGAAAACCACTATCCGTATAGACCTTGATTGTTTTCGGACTCGCATGCGTTTCAACCGCAACATAATCAGCTAAATCAATGGAACTCATCACCATATTCCACTGTGGCAATCCATCAAAATAGCGCATCGGGGTATCCAATGACAAATTAATTTTAGCGGGGGCTTTTTCCATAATTAACATGATTAAATTCCTCCTTTCATTAAAAGTCGTTATCCATCATTATACAGGGCGAAGGGAAGTGCTTTCAATAACCGCGAACCTAAAACCTTGCCTAGATAAAAAAAATCAGCGCCTCCGATTTCGTCAGCGCTGATTAATTATTTTCTACGGCAACCTGGTAACTTCGTTCGCCACGCGGAAGCCTAGTGCCTAACTATGACAAAGGCGCCGCCCCTAGCTTTGCTAGTGCCAACGCCTTGTCTACGTTAGGCCACGGCTTCCTTGGTGCGTGGCTCGCAACCTGGATGTAACTTCGTTCGGCGGACAACCACCTAGTCATAACGCAAAACTGACGCTGACGGATATCCTATCCGCCAACGCCAGTTTCAACGTTATGATACGGCGGTTTTAACGTCCGCCTCACGACCTATTTTGTAACTACGTTCACCGAGCAAGCGACTAGGACTAACTGAAAACAGACGCCGACGTGTGCCCACGTCAACGCCCGTTTCCAAGTTAGCCTAACGTCGCTTTTCTACGCTCGGTTCACGACCTGTTATTACCAAATCTCTCGTGCATGCATCGCATTCGCCAATTGAATAAATTGGTCCAATGACAATTGTTCGGGACGCGTTTGCGGGTCAATCGCTAGTTGTTCCAAGACTTCTGCCACAATGGCTAACTTGTCCTTATCATTCGTCAGTAAGGACTTTAAATTATTCCACAAACTCTTGCGTCGGTGGGCAAAACACCCTCGAATCAGACTAAAGAGGCGCTTTTTATCAAATGGTTCCACCGCTAACGGTTGCTTACGCGGCGTTAACACCACAATCGCTGAATCAACATTCGGTGCTGGCACAAATGAACGCCGGTTAACCCCAAAGGCCGTCTTGGCTTTCATTTGATATTCAATTGCCAAGGTTAATGATCCATAGGCCTTGGTCCCTGGTTTGGCCGTTAAACGATCCGCGACTTCTTTTTGCATCATCACACAAATTGCGTCCCAGTTAACTTGACTCGCCAATAAATTCATCAAAATAGGACTCGTAATGTAATATGGCAAATTAGCTACAACCTTGATCGGTTTCGTAGGGTCACTAAATTCCGTTTGAATCAATTCCGGTAAATTAGCCTTTAACACGTCTTGGTTAATGACTTTGACATTGTCATAGGGCGATAAAACATCATCCAATACCGGTAAAAGGTCGGTATCAATTTCTAAGGCTATCACCTCGCCCGCGGCTTTCGCCAACGGTTCAGTTAACGCCCCAATTCCGGGGCCAATTTCAATCACATTATCTTCTTTGGTAATATGTGCGGCTTGGACAATCCCATTTAACACGTTTAAATCGGTTAAAAAGTTTTGACCAAAACCTTTTTTTTGGCATGAATGCCATATTGATCTAAAATTTCCCGCGTGCGCCGGTAATTTCCAATCGCTTTTTTTGTTCATTATTATTCTTCCTCGTCTAGTTGGTGAATCGCGGCCACTAAGGCTTCGGGCGTAATTTGAAACATCGCTAACCGGCGCTTTAATTGCTTCCCATTTGTATAGCCAATCCCTAATAGCTCACCCAAGCGTTCCCGACGTGCCCGGCACTCGGATGCCCCAACAAGCGCGCTTGAAGCAACACCCCCGTTGGAATCTGAGGAACTTGAGCTCCCTTTTCATGACTGACTTTGGCCGTGGTTAAAGCCGTGGTTAAAGCTTCCTCATTGGCATGTTCAACCCCTAAGCTACCGCCTTTTTTTCTTTGGTACCCCCGCTTGCCGTGGCAAAAAGGCATGCTTAGCGTCCGGAATGGCTTGCGTAATAATCTTGCGAATCCGCTCCCCATTAAAATCAGGGTCCGTAAAGACAATTAACCCCCGCTTGGCCTGTAATTGTTTTAATTGCGCCAAATCAGTTTGGTTAATTGCCGATCCGTTGGTTTCAAACGTATCCACCGTAAAAAAATCGTTGTAAATTTTTCGTATCATCCTGACCTTCAACCACGATGACTTCTTTAATCTTTGGCATTGTCTACTTCCTTACAAAATAACCGTCGGGCATTGGTGGTTGTTAACTCAGCGATTGTCGCTAAATCAGTTTGCCGTAATTCCGCCACCGCTTGAGCAACTAAATTCGTGAAGCCTGGTTCATTTTGTTTGCCCCGGTATGGCATTGGCGTCAAATACGGGGCATCCGTTTCCACAAAGAACCGATCCGCTGGCACTCGTTGCGCCACCGCATGCAATTCAGTGGCTTTATGAAAACTCGCCACACCACTAAACGAGAGATCAAACCCGAGCGCTAAGAATCGTTTCGCCCAAGCCCAATCACCACTAAAACTATGAATCACCCCACCAGCCATCACTGGATGTGATTTTAAAAATTCATATGTTTCCGCTAATGCTTCTCGCGTATGCACGACAATCGGAAGCTTAAATTGATTAGCCAGTTCGATTTGCGCCGCCAATAATGCTTGTTGCTCACGCTGATGCGTTTGATCCCAATAATAATCGAGCCCAATTTCACCAACCGCTACCACCGTTGGATCCGTCAATTGTTGGGCTAATAAATCCAACTGCTCTTGCGTGGCCTGCAAAACTTCTTCAGGATGCCACCCAATCACAGCATGCAACCCCTCATACGTCTTCGCTAGCTCCAGCGCTCGCTGATTCAATTTCGTATCGGAACCAACAATATTCATTTCCCGCACATCATAGTGGTGCGCCCGCGCTAAATACGCTGGAATATCGTTGTAAAAGACGTCATCGTTTAAATGCGTATGAGAATCATAAATGGTGGTCATCATTCTTAGCCAACAATTGCGCCCGATACCATTGCCGGTGTATCTGGTAAGGTAATTAATTCAACTTGTCCATCATGTTCTGATGATAAGAGCATCCCTTCACTCATTTCTCCCCGCATCTTCCGTGGCTTCAAGTTGGCAACAATTACCACCTTCTTCCCCACTAATTCACTTGGGTTTGGATACCATTGTGCGATACCGGACAGAATTTGGCGCCCTGTGGCCGAACCATCATCTAATTGGAACTTCAATAATTTATCAGCCCCTTCAACATGATCAACCGCCTTAATTTGCGCAACCTTTAATTCCACTTTATCAAAGACATCAAACCGAATTTCTTTTTTAGCATTAGTAGCTTCCGTTTCTGCAACTTGAGCTTCTTTAGCCTTCGCCATTGCTTTGCGCCCCTTCGCTTTCGTGTTGGCCGTCATTTGCCCCTTAATGAATTCAACTTCTTGTTCTACATCCAAGCGTGGGAAAATTGGCGTCCCCTTCGCTACAACTTGCGCAGTAGCTGGGAAGTCATCAAAGGCTAACGTACTTAACGTTAAATCAGTTCCCGTTAAGCCAAGTTGGTCCACAATTTGTTGTGGCGCATTTGGCATCACTGGTTGAATCATTGCCGCAATCACCCGTAAGGACTTCGCTAAGTTCGTCATCACGGCTGATAAAGTAGCTGCTTGACTATCATCCTTGGCCAAAATCCATGGTTCGGTTTCATCAATGTACTTGTTAGCTCGCGAAACAAACTTCCACACCGCTGCTAAGCTTTCTGCATACCGCGTTTGTTCCATTAAGCCTTGGTATTCATCAAAGGCCGTCGCAAACGTGGCCTTTAAGTCCGCATCAAACGGTGTCGTAGTCGTTACTTGACCATCTAACTGCCCGCCTTGGTACTTGTTAACCATGGCCACCGTCCGGTTCAACAAGTTCCCTAAATCATTGGCGAGGTCATAATTAACCTTGTCAACAAAATCTTCGGGACTAAAGATCCCATCATTACCAAATGGCATTGCCCGTAATAAGTAATACCGCGTGGCATCAAGGCCGTAACGATCAACTAACACTTCGGGGTAGATGACATTCCCCTTGGACTTACTCATCTTCCCGTCTTTCATCGTTAACCAACCATGACCAATCACATGCTTAGGTAATGGTAAGCCCAGCGCATGTAACATAATTGGCCAGTAGATTGTGTGGAAGCGTACAATTTCTTTCCCGACCATGTGGACATCCGCTGGCCAGTACTTCTTGAAGTTTGTGTCATCATCTGAGCCGTATCCAAGCGCCGTAATATAATTTGACAACGCATCAATCCACACGTAAACCACGTGCTTTGGATCATTAGGTACTTTAACCCCCCAATTAAATGAGGTCCGCGTTACCGCAAGGTCTTCTAACCCTGGCTTTAAGAAATTGTTAATCATTTCATTCATCCGCGATTGAGGTTGAATGAAGTCCGGATGGCTTTCGTAGTAATCAAGTAACCAGTCCGCATACTTGCTCATCTTGAAGAAGTATGATTCTTCTTTGACTAATTCAACTTCATGCCCCGATGGTGCCTTCCCCCCGGTCACGTTCCCTTGGTCGTCACGATAAACTTCGGCTAATTGACTTTCCGTGAAGTATTCTTCGTCATCAACTGAATACCAACCAACGTATTCACCTTTGTAGATGTCACCTTGGTCTAATAATTGTTGGAAAATCTTTTGGACTGCTTGCTCGTGTTCATCATCCGTCGTCCGAATAAACTTATTGTTCGTAATTGCTAATTGCTTCCACAGGTCCTTAATCCCCGCGGCCATTTCGTCAACGTACGTTTGGGGATCCTTACCTAATTTTTCCGCTTTTTGTTCAATCTTAAGCCCGTGTTCATCCGTTCCCGTCAAGAAAAAGACATCGTAGCCTTGGAGCCGCTTGTATCGCGCCATCGCATCCACGGCCACCGTGGTGTATGAGTTCCCGATATGTAATTTACCAGATGGATAGTAAATCGGTGTCGTGATGTAATATGTTGGTTGTTCTTTAGCCATATGAGGCCCTCTTTTCCATTAAATATTTTTACATTTTAGTATAACAAAAACGGGACTGATTTTAAAATATCAATCCCGTTAATGACTATCCTGCTTGACTTTGAACCCGTTGCTTGGAGAAAACAAACGTAGTTAATAAAGCCAGCATAATAAAAACAATTGAAACCCAGTATGGGAACCGCGGATTAACGTCAAATAACCCGCCCGCTAATAATGGTCCTAAAATATTTCCGACACTTGTTAGCGAAGTATTAATCCCGTTTAATAACCCTTGCTTGTTGCCTCCAAGCTTAGTCATTAACGTCGTGATTGCTGGTCGAACTAAATCAAATCCTTCAAACACAAGTAGTGTTGCAACCATAATCACCCATTCGCCATGTAAATACATCACCATCCAAATCCCGACAATGGCTAAGATAAACGTTAATCGAATTACTCCAATTTCACTTAACACCCGGGTCATCCAATCAAACATAAAGACTTGTAAAATCAACGAGATAATCCCGTTCAAGGTTAAGACTAATGCGATTGCTTGCAAACCAAAGCCATGTTCTTGGTTCACATATAAACTATACACACTTTCAAAGCTTGTCAGTCCAAATGCCGTGATTAAGATTAAGATACACAATACTACCATCACCGGCGTCATTAATTGTTTTACATCTTGCCACGGACTTGTTTTGGCGTGCGGTTCTGACGCCGTTGCCGTTTTAACTTGCTGATCATCACTGGGTAAATAAGTAGCTAAGAAAATACAACTAATTACCCCAAGGATTCCCGCAACCCAAAATGGAAACTTATAATCAACATTCGCTAAGAGTCCACCTAGCCCGGTCCTAAAATCAACCCGCCACTAAAGGCCGCCGATAACCAACCAATCACCTTCGCCCGATCTTTAATCGAGGTAATATCCGCTACCAAAGCCATTGAAGCGGGCACAAACATCGCCGCTGAAACCCCATCAATCGCCCGCGCTAGATCAAACCAAAATAAATTATTCCCAGCCGCGAAAATAAATTCCCCCAGGGCAAAAACGATCAACCCCCATACCATCATTGGCTTCCGGCCTATTTTATCCGACCATTGTCCCGCAATTGGTGATAAAACAAACTGACACAAAGCGAAAATTGAAGACATCGTCCCCATATCAAACGCCGTTAAATGGTACTCCTTTTGAATGAATGGTTGAACGGGAAAAATCAAACTCATCCCGAGCATAATCAAAAATTGACTAATTAATAAAATTAAAATCGTTCGTTTCGTTTGCTTACTCATTATCGTCTCCCTTCGAATCATTAATTTTAAACTTGTAAACTAGCAAAATAGGTAGTGGCATCCCCAATGTAATCAAGCGTGGCGCGTGATAATGTCAACGGTTCTTGATTTACAACAATGACAGGCGTTTCCTGCGACACATAATCCAATAATCCCGCAAACGGATACACGCGCATGGACGTCCCCACAATCACCACTAAATCAGCTTGGGTGACGGCTTGCACAGCTGCTTGGGCCGCCTGACTTGGAATTGGTTCATCATACAAGACAATCCGGGGGCGAATCTCACCGCCATCCACTTGATGCAATCGCGTAGTTTGATATTCAGCATACGAAATTGCTTGCTGGCACTTAGTACAGTACAAATCATATAAATTCCCGTGGAAATTAATTAAGTGGTGCGCATCCGCCGCTTCATATAAATTATCAATGTTTTGCGTCACAATCGTGGCCCGATTTTGCTGCGTGAACGCGGCTTGTTTCACGTGAATCACGTTTGGTTGTGCCTCTGGAAAGTATAAATTTTCTTGACAATAATCATAGAAAACATCGGGATGTTGCACCCAAAAATGATGACTTAAATACTCTTCTGCGCGGACATTTTGATTGTATAATCCCGAGGCCGAGCGAAAATCCGGAATCCCCGAGGCCGTCGAAACCCCCGCCCCAGTTAAAAACACGATCCGTTGTGCATCATCAAATAAAGTTTGGTGTGGATTTATCATGAGTCATTACTTCCGGACGATATACGGAATGCTGTTTTGATCGAGGAAATCTTGGACCGGCATATCATATAACCGAACAAATTTTTCGGGTGACCATTCGACTTCGGCATCGAGCACGAATGAGTTTGATGATCATTCCGCCGGAACCCAACATATGATTCAGACTTATGTTCCCGGTTCTTCATTTCAGAGTGGAAAATTTCAAAGACTTGCTTGACCTTTAACCGTAATTGCCGTTCACTTAACGCTGGTGACAACGTTGTGTATTCCGCATTATGTAATGCTGGTAAGCCCCAAGCTTGCATTTGGGCATCAAAGGCGTTAAATAACTTCACCACTTGCCGCCGGAGCGCAAATGGTGATTCCGGTGCCTTGGCAAAAACATCCGCATGTAATTGTTCGGCCGCGGCAACGCAACTGGATACCGCGTGGTTAAATCAGCCCGGACTTGGTCAAGGTGATCCCCAAAGAAGACTATTGCATCGAGCAACGTTAACAACCGTAATGTCCGTTCATCATCGTCACCCGTTTGTTCATCCGTCAACGTTGCGTGAATCCCGGCCAAATATTGTTGTTCCGTTTGTTCATCAATCAAGCCATGTTCACGTTGTTCCGCCACAATCACTTGATGCATCGCCACGTTATACAAATCTGTTGCCATAATCATCATTTGTTCATCCAATTGATCATCACCTAAGGATAATTGGAAAAAGATTTGCGGAAAACCACGTAATAACATTAATAAGTGGAGTAATTCATGCGACGCCGTGTAGTCCGGGTTAGTTAAATCCGTTAACGTAATAACTAAGCCCCCCGCTAATGATGTTTGCCGGGCTTGATCATGCCGGACATACCCAACTTGATCGCCAGTAAAGTCTAAAAAGACGCTCCCTTGTGGATACAACGCATTCACTTGATCTAATAAGTTTTGAGTTGCTGGTTTTAATTCAACTGCTTTTCCTGCCATGTTATTCACCTCTTAATTGTGCTAATAATCTTTCCGCCACTCGCGTATCGACTTGTGGCGTAGCGCGTAATAATTTAACTAATGGTTCAATTTCCGCCGTGGTGGCCCCAACTTGCATAGCTAGTGCCCGATATTGCAATTGCATATGGCCCGCTTGAATTCCAGTTGACGCCAACGCTCGCAGGGCCGCTAAATTTTGGGCTAATCCCAAACTCAAAATCACACTTGCTAATTCTGCCGCGGTTTGAATCTGACTAAGTTGATAATTTAACTTTGACTGAGGCAACACTTTAATCGAACCGCCAACGACCCCAACTTGCAGGGGCATCGTTAACGTTCCCACTAATTCATCCCCCTCAAGTTGCCATTGGCTTAAGCCACGGTATTGGCCCGAACGACTTGCATACGCATGCGCAGCGGCTTCATTCGCCCGCCAATCATTGCCACTTGCTAACAATGCCGCATCAATTCCATTCATAATCCCTTTATTATGGGTAACCGCTCGGTACACATCCACTTGAGCTAAGGCGCTTAAATCCGCAATTCGGGTAGCTACTTGCTGCCCGTCCATCGTCATCGTTGCTAAGTCCCGCACGTTTACCCGCGCCGTAACCGTTTGAACACTATCTTGGCCATTGTTACTTAAAATTGCTGTCAAAACTGGCAAGTCTTGTTCCAGCAACCATTGTTTAACGGCTTCCGCCATTGTATTGACACTATTAGCGCCCATCGCTTCACTCGGATTAATTAATAAATCCACGCTTAAAAAGTCATCCATCGACCGGAAACGAACTTCCATAACCCCACCACCACGTTGTACGAGTGATGGTTTGGCAGCATTGGCAATTGCTTTAATCGTCGCTTGTTGCGTTTGCAACCACTGCACTTGTGAACGCGTCATCGCTTTAAGGACAACTTGACCAACAACTAAGCGTGGTTGCATCGTCGTGATAAAGCCACCGTTTTTGGCCACCCGTTGGGCCCCATTACTAGCCGCCGCAATCACTGACGGTTCTTCGGTTGCCATCGGCATCAAATATTTTTTTTCCATTGACCACGAGGCCCGTTGCCACACCTTCCGGCACTTGATAATTAAAGACATAATTTTCCACTAACTGATTCCCAGTGTCATCTGATTGTGAAAAAAGAAGCTGACTTTGTTCCTCAGTCAGCCCCCGATATTTCGCCAATAATTGATGACGCTGATTAACCGAGCGCTTGTAGAAACCATGTTCCCACGATTTACTCATCTCGTTTACCTCGTCCCTGAATATATTCGGTAATAATGCCTTCCCGGACACCACTTTCCGAAAAAAATCACCCGACCGTCACTATTCCGTTGCAACAAACAAATCAACGGTAATAAGCCACCAACAATAATATCGGCGCGATCAGTTTCTAACCCCGGTAATTTCTTCCGTTGGGCTAAATTCCGCCCTAACATATCTCGATACAGTGAATAAACTGCCCGATGCGATAATTTATAACCATGAATTGAATGTGGACGTTGTTTATGCCGGAGTTGCGCCATGCGGGCCAACGTCCGATTAGCACCACCTAATAAGACAATCGGCGTCCGCGTTGCAAACCGCAACCACGGAATGCGATTCAAGCGTTCCGTCACCATCGACTGAGCCCGAAACAAATCGTGCGCCCGCACAAACCCACTTAATTTAAATTGTTCTGATAAATTCACCGCCCCAATTGGTAACGAAATCATATCTCGGGCTTGCTTACGTTGCACTAAAATCAACTCCGAACTAGCGCCACCGACATCTAAAATTAAGCAATGATCCATTTTTAGTGTCCGTTCAACCCCAAGATAGTCATAATAAGCTTCTTGACGCCCAGACAGAATTTGTAATTCAAGGCCGACTTCTTGCTTGACCCGATTTAAAAAGACTTGTTGGTTGGAGGCTTGTCGAACGGCGGCCGTTGAAATACAACGAACCGTTAAGTTAGGATAAGTCGTATAAATTTGTTTAAAACGTTTCATCGCCGCAATGGTCCGATCCATAGCCGGCTTGCGGAGCTTCTTTTCTGGCCCCATTCCTTCTGATAACCGAGTATTTTCTTTCACCCGTTTAACTTCCCGGAAGCTACCATCATCTTCAATGCGGGTAATTGCCATCCGGGTGGAATTCGAACCTAGATCGACAATTGCTAAATTTTCCACGGTCGTCACCTCCTTACAATATTTTTTCTCAATCCTTACTATCTTATCATTTTCATAACTAACTAACATTATTTTTAGCGCAAAAAAAACCGCCGATTTTTCGGCGGTTTTTCATCACTAATTGTTTTACTTTCGATACTTCCGAGTATTTTCGGCTAAATGGACTAAATTCCGTAAAAAAATCATGGGTGCTAGCTTCATAATTATATTGTTTCCCCAGGTCGTAAATGTAACCGTTAATGTAATCGACTTCCGTTGGCCGATCCTTACTCATATCTTGATACATCGATGGGTAATGCAACGGACTTGTGACGGCACTGACATACTGAATCGTGTCCCATTCTTCTTGGCGGGTACTCAACAATTCGATTCCCGCCCGTTCAGCGACGTCAAATGCTTCATTAATCAGTTGCTTCCCTAATTTTTCAGCGCCGTCATAATCAATGAATTGACCCATTTGGATTTCAAAGAGGGTACAAATCGTATTGATCACTGAATTAAAGACCACTTTTGTCATTAACGTCCCTAAGAAGTTGTCATTTAAGTTCGATTGAATCCCGGCTGCTTCAAAATCAGCTACTAACGCTTGCACCGTTGCATCGGCAGGACCCACTTGTGGGGCTAAGTTAATTGAACCCGCGCCCGCTTTACCGATAAAGTCCACGTCCCCAGCCCGATTCAAGACCGTCCCAATTAAACACGTTCCAGCCACGACATGCTCCTTTGGGAAATATTGATTAATTTTTTTCAACATGACCCATCCCATTCATCCCCGTAAAGACGTATTGATGTTTTGGATCAAAGAAATGTTCACTCCGCGCTAACAGATCCGCTAACGTCATTTGTTTAGCAAAGACAATTAACACATCCGGATGCCCATGGTAATCTTCGGGGCTATAAATATTAATTGGCACTAGATGACGATTTTCGTGATCGCGCGAAACATAAACCCCACCTTGTTGTTGGATTGTTTCAACTTGCGGCGCCCAATTATCAACAAAATCAACTTGCACGCCGGCGGTTTCTTGAAGTAAGACCCCAAAGCGAAACCCCATCGCACCGGCACCTAACACAGCATAACTTAAACTCATGAGCTAATCCTCCTTATCAAATAAATGTAACTTCCCAATTCGTTGTACGGCTTCGACTAAGCGCTCCGGTTCCATCAATAAACCGATCCGCACATAGCCTTCACCATGATCACCAAAGCCATTACCTGGCGCCACAGCCACCCCGGCTTGCTCGAGTAGTAAGTCGGCAAACGATTCACTCGTATAACCGTCTGGCACCGGCATCCAAGCATAAAACGTGCCTTTAGGGCTGGCAGCGTGCCACCCAATCTTAGCTGCGGCTGCTAGAAAGGCATTCCGCCGTCCTTCGTATCGTTGCACGATTTGGGCGATGGCACCATCTCGCTTTGGATCCGTCAACGCCGCCACCCCAGCTTGTTGCAACGCGGGAAATAAACTAACAAACAAGTGATCTTGTAATAAATTAAGCGCAGCAATGATTGACGGATTCCCGACTGCAAACGCAATCCGCCACCCCGCCATATTAAAGGTTTTAGAAAACGTATAAAATTCCACGCCAACGGCTTTCGCCCCCGGGGTTTGTAAGAAACTGACGGGCTGTTGCCCATCAAATCCCAGCGCCCCATAAGCAAAATCACTAATAATCCCAACTTCATGTTGTTTGGCCCACGCAACTAATTGTTCATAAAATTCAGGCGTGGCAACAGCCCCCGTTGGATTATTCGGATAATTGAGGTAAAAGAATTTCGCACGGTCAGCTACCGCCGCCGGAATCGCCGCTAAATCAGGCAAGAAGTTGTTTTCCGCTAGTAATGGCACTGTTTCAAACTTCACTTGCCCGAGCGCTGCCCCGGAAAAATAATCCGGATAGCCGGGATCTGGTAATAAATATGTATCCCCCGGATTCATCAATGCCCAGGGCAACTCAACGAGTCCTGTTTTCGAACCGCCTAAAATGGCTACTTCACGTGTTGGATCAAGTTGTACCCCGTATTGTTCATGATAAAAATCGGCCGCAGCTTGCTTAAATTCCGCCAATCCCCGAAATGGTGAATATTTATGCGTGGCTGGATCTGCCACCGCTTGTTGGGTGGCTTTCACAATATAATCCGGCGTTGGTTGATCCGGATTCCCTTGGCCCAAGTTAATCACATCCACCCCGGCTGCCGTTTTCTGATTCACCTTAGCAACCAACGTGGCAAAAAACTGGGTTGGTAGCGTCTTTAATAACTCTGATTGTTCAAATTCCATTTCATCTTCACCTGCCTTTTTTTGCCTAACGATATAACGCCGGACGCCGATCAGCAAACACCGGAATCGGTCCCCGGACGGTTTGTAATTGAGCTAAATCCAGGGTCACGATTTGCACTTGCTCAGCTTCCCCAGCATCAGCAATCACTTCGCCCAACGGATCAATTACTAGCGAGTGCCCATTGTAGTGATTATCCGGATCATCGCCGACCCGATTTACCCCTACGACAAAACATTGATTTTCAATTGCCCGCGCTTGTAAAAGTCGTCGCCACTGCTGAATTCGGGTAGCTGGCCATTGAGCCACAAAGTACATCACATCCACCCAGTCGTTCCTAGCGTCCGCATCCATTCCGGAAAACGAAGGTCGTAACAAATAAAACCAGCACTCGGCACTTGTTGCAATTCAAACCGATTCGTCGTTTTCCCCGCACTCAAATATTGGTCTTCCTTCATCAGCCCAAATAAATGGACTTTATCATACGTGCCAATCACTCGGCCGGTGTCATCAACGACATATGAGGTGTTAAAAAAATTCGCCGTGGCGCGCGGTGGCTACCGAACCGCCGACAATCCCAAGCTGGTGCTGTCGAGCAAGGGTGGTTAGTAGTTGCTTGGTCTGTTGCCCGGCTGGATCCGCTAAGGTTGCCAACTGATTTAAGGCGTAGCCAGTATTCCACATTTCTGGTAATACGACGACGCTTGCACCTTGCAACGCGGCCGTTTCAACCGCCGCTGCGACGCGAGCAAAATTCGTGGCCGGTTGCGCAAATGCCACTGATAATTGAGCTAAAGCAATCGTTAATTTCATCTAAAACGCCCCCTTTAAAAAAACTCATCCTAATTGTGCTTCAATCAGGACGAGTTTCCCCGTGGTACCACCTTAATTTATTGTTAGCTCACGCTTAACAACCTCATGGAGTGCAAATTGACTCCCGTCTGTTAACGGGCGACGTTCCCGATTGCACGCTTTCATTGAATCACGTGAATAAGTTTAACTACAAGACCATCTTCACCACGCGGCTTTGCTTACTTCCACCACCCGTAAGCTCGCTGTTGAAAGCGAAACGTGTTACTCATCTTGCCTCTTTAGATTTAACGTTGACCGTATTCTAATCTTTTTCTAATCAAACGTCAATCTTTTTTAATTAAAAATAAAAGCCGTCTTGGCAGACGACTTTTTAACTAACTTAAGCAGCTGGTGTAATTTTCTTTAACGCATGCTTTAATACGAACGGTGCCAGCAAGGTTGCCAACACAATCACCGTAATAATGTCGGAATAGTAAGTTTCTGAGATTAAATGAGCCCCATAACCAATTTGGGCGGTAATTAGCGCCATTTCCCCCCGCGCAATCATGCCGCTCCCGACGACATAACTACTGTTGAAATCAAAGCCGAGCATCCGCGCGCCGGCTCCGGAACCAAATAGTTTCGTGATAATTGCTAAGAAGGTCATCACTACAATTAACACAATTGAATCCCAGAAATGATCTAAACGCATACTTAGACCAACATTAACAAAGAAAATTGGGATAAACATCGCATACCCAATCGGAACAAAACTCCGATTAATCGTTTCTTTTTTATGCGTATTCGCAATTGCGATACCGGCAAAAAACGATCCCACGGCCCCGCTTAAACTCACTGCTTCGGCCGCCGTGGCCATTCCTAAGCAAACAATCATCGCCATAATTGAACTTGAGGCAACTGGAAGCATTTGTTCACTTATCTTCATTAATTTAGGGGCTAACCAACGAATTAAGAAATATGACACTACAAAGAAGCCAGCTTGTAATAATAAGGTTAACCATAATGGTAGTGAGCCGTGGCCACTATTGGGAACGTGTTCCCCACGTGAATTCATCATACTAATCATAATACTTAGCATCATCACCCCGGCAATATCATCCGCCACGGCGGCCCCAAGAATAGTGGCTCCTTCTTTGGAATCCAACTTCTTAAACTCGCGCAACACCGCCACGGAAATACTAACAGACGTGGCTGAGAAAATCACCCCGATGAAGAAGGCTTCAAACGGATCAATCCCAAATAAATATATGCCCCGCCCATGATCACAATTGGGAGAATCATCCCCCCAGCGCCACTGCTAAGGCCGGCTTTAAATATTTCTTTAAGAGGCTTAAATCACTTTCTAACCCTGCGATAAACATTAAAATGATCACCCCAATTTCTTGGAATTGTTCAATCATTGCCGTTTGTTGGAACCATCCTAATAATGCCGGTCCACAAATGACCCCCACTAAAATTTGTCCAATCACGTCGGGTATTCCCCACCGACCAAAAAGTTGGGAAACTACTAACGTAATTACTAATAACAAAGCTAACGTGCCAATAAATGACATAGCGTCCTCCTTCCAAATGAAATATAACTAATTAGTTTTAATTGTATCAAAATTTGATTGAATTCGCTGAGATTAACTAGTTATACTAGGCAAACGAGCCCTTTTTTTGTTATACTAAGTGTAGTTAGATTTTATTGAAGGAGAATTATAATGAAAAAAAGCAACTGCATTGATCGCAACGGCTGCCTTGGTCTTACCTTTAGCTGCTTGTGGCTCAAATTCAGCCAAAGAAACGGCAACTAAGCCAGTCGCTGTGAAGGTTCAAAAGACCAACCAAGCCAAGGTATCCAACGAAGATGCTGCTTTAATGGCTTACATGGCCTTAAACCACAAGACGATTGACGATTTATCAGCCAACGTTGACTTGATGAACTGGGAAAACCCAAGCAAGAACACTTACAAGATTGACTTTGGTGGGCAACCAACAACTATGACTGTCAGCCAAAATGACGTCAAGGTAACATACACTGATGCAACAACTGGCGCTACTAATGCAACAAAGACTTTTACTAAGTCCGCATTAATCAAGCAATACAAGGATGATAAGAGTGCAATTAACGACTTATTAGCCGATGTCAAGAATGACACCGCCGCTAAGGAAAGCAGTAGCGATAACGCTAAGTCATCTAAGGTATCTAAGGCAACCAAATCATCAACAAAGGCAACTAAAACTTCTAGCAAGTCATCTTCATCATCAACGAAGAATGATATGACTGACGAAGAAGCTTCATCAATGAGCCAAGCCGACAAAGCCAACGCCACGCAAACCGTTTCATTTGCTGGTCACTCATGGCACACATCCAAGATCGGCGGAACCACGGTCTTAGTTGGTAACAACGGTGAAGGTGAAGTTGGGGAATGGTTAGCTAACACATCTGAATTAACCGATGCCCAAAAGCAAGCCTTATTACCACAATTACAATCAATTCGGGCTAGCTTAAACTAAGCATTGCCTCCCAAAAGACGGTCAGAGAAATTATCTCTGACCGTCTTTTTTTTGTTTGGGTTAATTTTGCAGACTGGATTGTTTCTACGGCAACTTTGTAACTACGTTCGCTCAGCAGCGCCTTAGGTCCTAACTCAAAATGACGCCGAACCTGGCGATGCCAGTTCCGACGCCATTTGTATCGTTACGCCAACAGGCGCATTGATAGCTGAGCTCACAACCTCATAATGAATCGTTGATAAATCTCAATTGCTTGATAATATTCATCCAATGGCAATGATTCATCAACTTGGTGCGACTGCGCTTCATCCCCGGGACCATAAATCACAACCTCCAACGCAGGATTACCAATCACATAGCGCGATGCATCCGTGGCACCATTAGAAATTGCCAACGGAGGTTGCACGCCGGTAACCGCTGCCACCGCTTGTTGCATCTGTTGAACTAATGGGTTCGTCGGCGCGGTCACGACTGGAGCAAAGTCTGCGACCACCGATAACGATAAATTAACGCCTGGTTGTTGATTTAACTGGGTAATTAACCGTTCAAAACCCGCTTTCGTTTGTTCATTATCAAACTCCGGAATCGTCCGCACATTTCCTTGTAGGTAAGCTTGATCCGGAATTGAATTCAATTGTTCCCCACCATGAAAAACGGTTACACTGTGAATCACTGGGCCTAACACCTCACTCACAGGAGCATTGGCGAAGACAGTCGGTTCTTGATTAATGAATTGAACTAAATTCATCACCGCGTTTACTCCTAACTGCGGTTGCGAACTATGTGCTAACTTACCAATTGAAGTCACTTGATAATCAAATGAACCATTGTGCGCATACTGCACTTCCCCACTGGTTGCTTCGCCAATTACAACCGCCACGACATCCTTTAAATGCCCTGTTGCAACTAATTGCGCTGCCCCAAGTCCGCCGACTTCTTCATCAGTTGACACAATTAAGCGCACCCGCACCGGTAACGAACTTTCCTGCTCATGAAGCGCTACCACCGCACATACCATCGCTGCTAAACCGCCTTTCATATCAACGGCGCCCCGCCCATAAATCCGCTTGTTAGCAACCGTGGCCGCAAATGGCGGATATTGCCAATTATCCGCTTCACCCACTGCGACCGTATCAGCGTGGGCTGCTAAAGCCACGACCGGCCGGTTTTGCGGTCCAATCTCAGCCACTAAGCCCGCGCGCCCGGGAGATAATTCAATCAACTCACTCGTAATGCCATGATTAGCTAGGAATTCGGCCAGGTATTCCGTTACCCGCCGTTCATCACCATTCACACTCGGCCGTTGTAACAACGCTTGTAATAATTCCAACTGGGATGTTTTTTGCATCATTTTCACCTCAATTCAAATTCAATTTCATCTATCATACGAGTTTTCCACTTTTTCCGCAAACATAACTTAGATTGTTCGTTAATTACCGTCGATTAACGAACGAACAATCATCTAAATAATTAAATTCCTGATTTTCACGAACATTAATTGTTAATTCGTTTCTAAAGTATGGTAAAATTAATTCGTAATAAGCACTAAGCTGATAAAGGAGTTACTCATGTACCAAGATTGCGAACAAATCCTGTTCACCCCGGACGAAATCGCCACGCGGGTCGCTGAGCTCGGCGCCGAATTAACTAAAACCTACCACGATCAATACCCCGTCATTGTAACCGTGATGACCGGAGCCGCCATTTTTACCGCCGACCTCATCCGACAACTAAACTTCCCAATTTCACTCGATTACATCGACATTGCTAGTTACGGTTCTAGTTCAACGAGCCACAACGTGCGCTTACTCCGTGATTTAGCAACCGATATTACTGATCGTCCCGTCATTATCGTCGAAGATATTATCGATACTGGGAATTCACTGCAATTTTTACTGCAACACTTTGCTAATCGTGGCGCTAAAAGCATCGTAACTTGCGCCATGCTTGATAAACCTGGTCGACGCGAAGTTGACCTAGAAGCAGATTATGTCGGTTTTAAAGTTCCCGACGAATTCATCGTTGGCTACGGGCTTGATTACAATCATCAATACCGGAATTTACCGGCAATTGCGATTTTAAAACACGAAATTTATGATTAATAAAAAAGGAGGCATTTGACTGCCTCCTTTTATTAATCGTTTAAGCCACCTGGCGGACTCGAACCGCCGACCTCATCCTTACCATGGACACGCTCTACCTAGCTGAGCTAAGATGGCATCTTTAGCTTATCAAATCTCATTTCATCCGGCAATATCGAAAGTAACCTAACATTACGCTTTCGCTTGAAAATAGCGTATACTATGATTAAACATTTTAGGAGGTGCCCAGATGGCAATTGAACACTTATATACCGCTTTTCAACCAAATAATTACCAGTTAAAAATTATGGTTGATCGCGCTAGCAAATTAATTTCGGGTCAGGCGACCATCACCGGTCACGCCAGCCAACCAACCTTACAACTCCACCAAAAATTCATGACCGTAAGCGAAGTCTTAGTTAATGATCAAGCAGTTCCATTTACGGTCAGCGATGAAACCGAAACAATTAACTTCACCACCCCCACAACTGGTGAAATCACCGTCGCTGTTACCTATACTGCCCCATTAACCGACACGATGATGGGTATTTACCCGTCTTATTACGAACTAAACGGTGAAACCAAGCAAATTATCGGGACGCAATTCGAAACCACCTTTGCTCGGCAAGCCTTCCCATCGATTGACGAACCAGAAGCCAAGGCCACCTTTGACCTGGCTTTAAAATTTGACGAACAACCCGGTGAAACGGTGCTGGCTAATATGCCGGAAACCAAGGTTGTTGATGGGTACCACTACTTTGAACGCACCGTTAAAATGTCAACGTATCTCGTTGCCTTCGCCTTCGGGGACTTACAAAGCAAATTAACCGAAACCAAGAGTGGCGTTAAAGTCGGTGTCTTCGCTACTAAGGCCCACCAAGCCAAGGAACTCGATTTCGCCTTAGATATTGCGAAGCGGGCGATTGAATTCTACGAAGACTTCTATCAAACGCCATACCCATTACCACATTCATGGCAATTAGCCCTGCCCGACTTCTCCGCCGGGGCAATGGAAAACTGGGGCTTGGTCACTTACCGGGAAGCCTACTTAACGCTTGATCCAGATAACACCCCACTCCGCACAAAGCAAATCGTGGCAACCGTAATTACCCACGAATTGGCCCACCAATGGTTTGGGGATCTCGTCACGATGAAGTGGTGGGATGAATTATGGTTAAATGAAAGTTTTGCCAACATGATGGAATACCTCGCCCTTGATGCCCTCGAACCAACGTG
Source organism: Limosilactobacillus equigenerosi DSM 18793 = JCM 14505 (assembly GCF_001311375.1). Classification (GTDB taxonomy): domain Bacteria; phylum Bacillota; class Bacilli; order Lactobacillales; family Lactobacillaceae; genus Limosilactobacillus; species Limosilactobacillus equigenerosi. Next base: position 15,996 of record NZ_BBAS01000008.1, on the reverse strand, counting down.
GCAAGTTTGGGATCTCTTCCAAACCAGCGAAGTGCCAAGTGCCTTAAACCGGGATGCCACTGACGGCGTGCAATCCGTCCATGTCGCTGTTAATGACCCGGCTGAAATCGACGCATTATTCGACGGGGCAATTGTTTACGCTAAGGGATCACGAATGTTAGTCATGGTTCGCTCCTTAATTGGTGACGATGCCTTACGCGCCGGCTTAAAGCAATACTTTGCTGCTCATCAATACGGCAACGCCACTGGGGACGATTTATGGCAAGCCTTAGAAGCCGCTTCTGGCATGCCAGTGGGGCAAATTATGCATTCCTGGCTCGAACAACCAGGTTATCCCGTTGTTGAAGCTAACCTTGTCGATGGCGACTTAGTCCTCAGTCAACACCAATTCTTTATTGGTGAACACTCAGATCAAAACCGCCAATGGCAAATTCCGCTCCACGCTAATTACCCAGAAATTCCAGCCTTAATGACAACACCGACGTTAAACCTTGGTAATTACGAACAAATGCGTTCGCAACATGACCAACCATTATGTTTAAACCAGTCCGCTGCCAGCCACTTTATTGTGAAATACGACCAAACCTTACAAGCAGATCTGTTAAATAATTTAGCAACCCTCAACGCTGCTGACCAACGGAATTTATTGGAAGATATCCGCCTCTTGGCCCAAGCCCAACAAATTCCATACGCTGACATTGTTAAATTATTACCACAATTCGCACATAGTGAGGCTTACATTGTTAACGATGTCTTATTTGCCTTAGCTGGTCAATTAAAACAATTCGTCCAACCAAATAGCGACGCCGAAGCTCAATTACACCAACTTTACCGGGAATTAAGCCGTCCCCACTTACACAACCTTGGTTGGCACGCTAACGGCACTGATACAGTGGACCAAACGATGTTACGCCCAATGGCTATTGGGCTGGCATTGGCTGGTGAAGACGACGGGGCCATCAAGCAAGCCCATGAATTTTTCGAACTTCATCAAGATGATTTAGAAAATCTCCCCGCTGCCATCCGGACGAGCGTCTTAAAGAATGAGATGAAACATTACCCTAGCACGCAATTATTCCATCAATTCTTAACCATGTATCAAAAGACGGCAAATCCAAGTTTCAAGAGTGGCTTACAAGCCGCCTTGGTGAGTGTTAAAGATCACACCTTAATCACTGGCTTATTAAAAGAATTCAAAAACGCGGCCGTGATTAAACCGCAAGACTTGCGGGGCTGGTACTATGGCCTATTAGCTAATGATAGCGCCAGCGATGAAGCTTGGAACTGGTTAGTAACCAATTGGGACTGGCTCGAAGCAACTGTTGGTGGCGATATGGAATTTGCCACTTTCATCACTGTAACGTCCCGTGCCTTCAAGACGCCAACTCAATTAGCTAACTTTGACCGTTTCTTTACTCCAAAACTCGATACGCCTGGTTTAACCCGGGAAATCAAGATGGACTTAAACGTCATTCAAAGTCGGGTGGCCTTAATCCAAGCACAACAAGCAGCCGTCTTAGCTGCCTTAGCTGAATTATAATCCGATACTAAAAAGCACCTCGCAAAACATTTTGCGAGGTGCCTTTTAATTATTGTAAGGCTTCCTTACTTTCAGCGTACTTTTGCTTAATGAAGTCGGCTGAGGCTTGGAGCTTCTCTAATTCTTCAGGGGTTAAGTCTAGTTGTAATTGTTCCACCACGCCGTCGTTCCCAACGACTGCTGGATATGACAAATAGATTCCGTATTCTTCACGGAAATTTGAAACTGGCATTTCCGTTAACGAATTGGACATAATCGCCACGGCTAACTTAACTGCCGAAGTTGAAACCCCATAATTCGTATACTTCTTGCCCCGGAAGACCGTATGACCACCAACTTTTGCTTCATGGTCAAGTTCGGCTAAATCAAGTCCCCGGGCCGCTGCAATTTCGGTAACCGGCTTACCTAACACCCGGACCGTTGACCAAGCGGTAAATTGTGAGTTCCCATGTTCACCAAGGTTGTACCCCGTGACGGACCGCGGATCCAAGCCTAATCGGGAGGCCACCGCCCGCTTCATCCGCGCTGAATCCAATAACGTCCCTGTCCCAATGACATGGTTCTTTGGTAGCCCGGTTACTTCTTGATAAATCGAAGTAATGACATCAACCGGATTGGTGATTACCACTAACTTACCATGGAACCCGGATGCCTTAATTTTTTTCGGCCACTGCCCGCACTTCCACCCGGGTAAATGGCAATTCCGCAAACCGATCATCACCGGCATTATCTTGTAATTTAATGTTTCCCAGGGCTGAAATGACCACATCGGCATCCGCTAATGCAGCATAATCATTGACGGTAATCTCCGTGTGGTGCAACAAGTTAGCCATCGCATCTTCAAAGTCTAAAGCATCCGCTTTAACCTTGGCTTCATTCTTGTCAATTAATACTAATTCATCCGCAAAGCCACTCGCCACGATATAATGCGCAGCCGCTGCACCCACATTTCCCATTCCAATGATTCCGACTTTTCGTGTCATATTCATCCCTCATTTCCTTTTAATTTTCTAATTGAATTGTCATTATTATACTTCCTCTCACTTAAATTGCACGCCCCAATTTTAATTTTTTTCTGGTTAATCCCCAAACAAAAGCCCCTCACCATGGCTCTGGCGACGGGCTATCGTTTTATCTTTGCACATGCTCCCAGCGGGCAGTTTGATCTTGATTCCGAACAATCGCGCGCCATTTCCGTAGACAACGAATTAAACAAATCCAGTCCACCACATTAATTACGTATAAAATAAAATATGTTAGCGGCGCCACGAGCAATAACTGCAAACGCTCAAACGGTGATAAATCTTCAGGAATAAAGGTTGCCAATGCAAACACCGTATAGAGTACCAAAATTGAAATAATTGTCGTTGGATCTAAGTAAGCAATGGCAATCCCGATAATCCACAAGATTAAAACCGGTTCCAAGAGCATCATTAATTCCTCACCATATACTTTCGGTAATTTCCACCAACTCAACGTTTTCGTGTACTGTCCCGTGGTACTGAAAATTAATTGGCGATACTTAACTAACGCCTTAAACCGCCCATACTTCCACCGCAATCGTTGTCGGATTAATTCGATAAACGTCTGTACCGGTGGTGTATACGCCATCACGTCATTGGCGTAACCAAACCGCCAGCCCCGATTTCCAAAAGCCGTAATCAACTTCAAAGTAAAATCAATATCTTCCGTTACCGAATCCGTATCATATCCGCCCACTTTTTGCATCGCTTGGCGACGAAACGTTGAGCCAACTCCTCCAATGATATACTCCAGTCCCAACGATTCTTCCGATCCCTTTAAGCGATACCCCAATAAATATTCAATTTTTTTTGCACCCATTCAATCCAATTCAACGGACGGGTAATCCGAACATTCGCACTCATCCCAATCACCTGCGGATCAACAAAATGCTGACTCATCGTCATTAAGGCTTGCTCCCCTAAATAAGAGTCCGCATCTAAGACCATTACCAATTCTCCCGTCGCCTTGGCTAAACCATGATTAATCGCCCGTGATTTCCCTTGATTATTTTGATGTAACACGACTAACTGCGGATATCGTTGGCCCATTTTATCAAGCAAAATCCCCGTATGATCCGTCGAGCCATCATCAACCACAATCACTTCAAACTGAACCCCAGTTTGCCTCAAGACTGATTTTACCGCTCGTTGAATATATTTTTCTTCATTGTAGCTGGAATAATCACACTCATCGTTGGCAACGACCGAGGTAACTTCCGCCGCTGGCGATTTAAATGTCGCAATTGATGCCAATTAGCTAAAGTTAACCCAATTAATAAGCGACTAACATTAAATACAACCAAGATTGAAAATAAAATTAAAATAAATCGATTAACTGATTCCATTAATCATCCTCACGTTCTAATTGCCGTTGTTTAATTTTAATCATGATTAATGAAACGACTAGCATTAACATTAACACCCCAAAAATAACACTTACCACCTGACTTAAGGTCGCCCCCGTCCGCGGCAAAATCGTCGCAACTGGTAGAGCCATACTACTTTGAACAACTCGTGAGTACATAAAGAAACCTCCTGATAAATCAATGCTACTTAACTACAACCCCTAGCTTAACAACCAAACCTTAGAAAATCATGTAAGGGGTTACAAGGATTAGTTAAGATTCATTAAACATTCCTTTAAACCGTGAATTTAAAACTTGGTCAAAAAAAGGTCAAAATAATTAGTTCACATCTGTGAAATAGTGGTAAGATATAAGTGTAAAGAAAATCAATCACAAGAAAGAAGGAATCAATATGGCTCACGAATTACAACGGCGCAATGATTTATTTGGAGATGTGTTTGATTTACGCAATTGGATGAATGATAACTTCTTCGCGCAAACCACGCCAACTTCAATGAAGACTGATATTGCCGAAACGGAACATAGCTATCGGTTAAAGATGGATTTACCAGGTTTTCCTAAGGATAAGATTCATGTTAACTACGCTAACAACATCTTAACAGTGACGGGAACGCGTGATTCATTTGCTGACGAAGCTGATCACGAAGGTAACTTACTCCACAGTGAACGGCACTACGGGCAAATGAGTCGGGAATTCCGCCTTCCTGACGTTGATATTAATAACGCCAAGGCGAAGTACGAAGACGGGGTCTTAATTTTAGACTTACCTAAGTTAACTGACCAAGCCAATAACCAAACGAGCATTAGTATCGATTAAACTAAAGCAGCTGGTGAAAACAAAATTCGTTTTCACCAGCTGCTTTTTACTTGCCCCATAAAAATTTAATTAATTGTCGATTCACTTGCCGGTTATGATGTAACCGACTATGTTGTGCTTGTCGACCCGTAAATTTAACTTCTTGATATGATTTTGCCCGCGAACCAACTAAATATTTTAACGCCCGGGCGGAATTAACTGTAACCGAACCATCGGAATGGCTACCATCTTGAAGATCACCGTAAATATTTAACACGCGGGTTTGCGGATCAAATTTTTGTCGCAATGGCAATAAGCTTGATAACTCGGGGCCATCCAATCAGGTTTCCCCGCAGCGTCTACCGTCGCCCGTTTAACCGCCGCATTTTGCATTGCTAGACCATTGTAATGACCGGCAATCGCCACTAAATGGCGCACCCGCGGAAGGGAATGATCAGTCGCATTATCATTCAAATAATTAATAATCTCTAAGTTTCCCATTGAGTGACCCACAAAATTAATCCAAGCGTAATGGTGTTGCCGTTCTAAAGCGCGGACTACTTGGAGAATATACCAACCACCTCGATGATAAGCACTCACTCCACCATCTTGCTGGCGTTGAAACGCCATTAATTTATTGTCAGCCAAATTAACTTCAACAATCGGATTCCGTGCCCCCTTGGGAATGGGATGGTTAAACGTTACCTGCCCATGTCGATCAACCTGGGCTTGCACCACCGTTTTTGTCACGCCAGCTTGCACCGCCCCCTGGGTCATATAATGTTCCGCTTTGGCACTACTCCCCCAACCATGAACAAAGATTGTAGGCGTCGTAACGTTGATCCAATTGGCTTGCGCTGCCGGTCGCATTAGGAACCAGCCACCAAGAATGATCCCAATCATTCCCAAGCTGAACCACCAGGCGCTTAGTTTAACTTTCATCAATTCACCTCAAGCTTACGCTAATTTTTGTTGGGCGAGCCACGTACTTAAATCTTGCTCATTATGCAAAACCGCGCCCTGGTTTATGATCGCCGTATAACCATTTTCTTTAATGGTCCGTTCAAAGAATGATTGACAACGCGTGTAGCCCGAACCACCCGAAGTTGCAAAGAACGCCACGTGCTTACCGTTTAAGTCTAATTGATCAATCAAGCTTGCAAACATCCGTGGTGGAATCGCCCACCAAATTGGATGACCAATTACAACATTGTCGTAATCAGCTAACGATGGTAAATCATCCTTAATTGCTACCCGACTTTGACTCGTATGTTGTTCAATCGAGGTCCGACTTTGCTTGTCATGCCAATTTAAATCCGCCGCCGTATATGGTTGTTCGGGGTATACGACCGCTAAATCCGCGGTTAAGTGCGCTGCGACTTTTTCGGCCATCGCTTTCGTGGTGCCCGTATTAGAATAATAAATTACTAATGTCTTACTCATCAGCTTCCCTCCTTGTTAACCTGCGTTTAATCATATTAAACGACCGTTCTGACACGATGTCAACCAATCTGCTTTAAAAATCAGGACTGCTCCTGATTAATTCAACTATTTAATTTGTTGCAACCACGCAAATAATTCTTGGGCTATCAAACGTTGTTGGGTCGCATTAGTAATCGTCGCGGTCCGATCACCTTGTTGATGTCCATATGAACCAAAGTTACCATGATTTCCACCTTTAATCACAACATACCGCGTCATCTTGGGCTGGTAATGTTTTCCTTGGCGATAACGAGCCCACTTTAAGACGCCATCACGACTACCAACGATTGATAAAACTGGTAATCGTTGGTGATCTAAGCGTCCCTTCGCATCCGGATACGATGCAAGGAAAAAGACTCCTTTTAAATTCCGTGGATGATGTTGGTGAACCGCGCGCGCCGCCATCGCCCCGCCTAAAGAATGCCCCCCAATGACATACTTTTCATGCTTGCCCACAACTTGTTGAACGGCTTGCGGTTTAAAAATCGCTAAATTCAATGGAAAATGGACAATTTTAACCGTGTACCCTTGCTTAGCAACCTGTTGCGCCCAAATTGAGTAAGCGGCTGGTTTAACTAATGCGCCCGGATACAACACTACGGTTAACTGAGAATTCCGGGCGAGAAAAGTCGTGACTTGGCGCGTCTGCTTTGCTTGCGCAGCTACCTGTTGGGCAGGGCGACTCGGTTGATAAGTCGCCTGATGTAGCCATCCCCAACCCCCGATTGCAAGTACAACTATTATTCCCAATAACCATTTAACTAATCGCTTCATCTTAACCCTCACTTGAACTACTGTTAAAACTATCGTACCGCGATTATCACCAAAATAAAAGCACCCTCTTTTGCGAGCGTGCTTGTAAACATTTATTTTGATCCTGGACGTTGCTTTTTCGCAACTTTCTTGCCCATTACCATTTGATCATTGTATCCCCAGAACCAGGTTACGAGGAAACTAACTACAATCGAAACTAAACTAGCTAATAAGAACGCATAGAAACTATTCAATTCCGTTGGATGGGCTGGATTAAAGAAGCTGGAGAAACCAATTAAACCACCGGTGAAACCAAACATCGTCCCATGCATCCAAACGAAATCACGAGATAATTCGCGGACTCCGATGCACTGGGACGATAGTCAATACGCCGGCTTTAGCGATGTCAAACCATGGTTAATACCAACTGATCAACAAACGATTAATGTAGCCGCCGAACTTAATCATGGCCAAATTTTCAATTACTACCAACAATTAATCGCGCTCCGGAAATCAGAACCGTTAATTTCAGCGGGACAAATCGAAATGTTCTTAGATGATGATCCGCAAGTTCTCGCTTACCGGCGTTTTCTTCCTGATCACCATCAACAAATCCTCGTCTTGACTAATTTCTACGGTCAAGCGCATCAAATTAATTTAAACCAATGGCAGGGATTACCGTATGAAGTGGTCATTAGTAATTATCAACGAACAAATGATACCGTAGCTGCTACTTTAACCTTACAACCATACGAAGCCCTCGCTATTAGGATTAACGCTTAACCAAAATAAAGGCGTGCTGACCAAATCGTCGGTCAGCACGCCTTTTCGTATGTTTTAGTCTAATTCTTCCCCGTTACTTTGAATCACCTTTTGGTACCAGTAGAACGAGTCCTTTGGATACCGGGCTAGTGTCCCCTTGCCTTGATCATCACGATCAACGTAAATGAAACCGTAACGTTTTGACATTTGGCCAGTTCCGGCTGAGACACAGTCGATACAACCCCACGTCGTGTACCCGCGGAGGTCAACCCCGTTTTCAATGGCTTTGTCCATGGCTTGAATGTGTTGCCGTAAGTAATCAATCCGGTAATCATCATGAACCGTACCGTCTTCAAACTTATCAACTTCACCGAGCCCATTTTCAACGACCATCATTGGTAAATGGTACCGGTCATACATCGTTTCCAAGTAGTATTGGAGCCCCGTGGGATCCGTTGCCCAGCCCCATGCAGAGTATTGTAAGTACGGATTCTTCGCCCCGGCGGTAAAGTTCCCGCCGACCTTGTCATCCGTATCATGCGTCGTCACCATGTTGGACATGTAGTAAGAGAACGTGTACATATCAACAGTGCCGGCTTTTAATTCAGCTCGATCTTGGTCGGTAATATCTAAGTGCACATTGTGTTCCGCCCATAACCGCTTGGCAAAAGTTGGGTATTCACCCTTACATTGTGCATCACTACAATAAAGGATATTTTGTTCCCAATTGTACCGATTCAACATAATATCTTGCGGATCAGGTGAACCGGGGTAGTAAACAATCCCACAAATCATGTTCCCAACGACATTTGCTGGATCAATTTCATGCGCGATTTGGACTGCCCGCGCTGAGGCGACGAATTGGTAGTGTAACTTTTGGTAAGCGTGTTGATAATCAGCATCATCGCCACCATCGCCAAACGTTGACATCATCAATAAGGCCGAATTAATTTCATTAAATGTTAACCAGTACTTTACTAATCCCTTGTATTCCTTAAACAACGTCGTGGCATATTTTACGTAAGCATCAATCATGCCCCGATCTTGCCAGTCATTGTACTTTTCGCTTAATGCCAAGGGGTCTTCATAATGCGAAATCGTGACAATTGGCTCAATGTCATACTTCCGCAATTCTTCAAACACCCGCCGATAAAAGTCTAAACCAGCTTGGTTCGGTTCGCTTTCGGTACCATTAGGAAAAATCCGCGTCCACGCAATTGAGAGCCGGTACGTTTTAAAGCCCATTTCGGCAAATAATTTAATATCTTCCTTGTACCGGTGATAGAAATCAATTGCGACATGGTTCGGGTAATATTCATCCGCTAAGACCGTTCCCTTCGCACCAGCTGGTAATCCACCACCGGGCATCGAAACACTTTTATGAACTTCACCATTAAGGGTATAAGTTAAGTACCGTGGTGTAGCAACACTCCCAGCGGTTTGAATATCAGTTACGGATAAACCCTTACCACCTTCGTCAAAACCACCTTCAACTTGGTTAGCCGCCGTAGCGCCACCCCATAAAAAGTCATTGCTAAAATTAGCCATTGTTCATTTCCTCCTAGTCTAATGTTAACACGGTATCCGTCGTGGTGACGTTACCTTGAGCAACGGGCGTGATTTCGTGATATTGATTGGAATTCGTAATTACCATAATCGTCGTTGTTTCATACCCGGCTTCTTTAATCACTTGCAAATCAAATTTAACTAACGGGTCACCAGCTTTCACAACTTGATCTTTTTCAACCAAGGTTTCAAAGCCTCGCCCTTCTAAGTTCACCGTATCCATCCCGATATGCATTAACACTTCAGCACCAGCATCGGTATTCATCCCCACGCATGGCCGGTTGGGAATACGAGCGCAATCTTCCCATCAGCGGGTGCACGAAGAATCCCATCGCTTGGTAAGATGGCGATTCCTTGGCCCATCGCCCCACTGGAGAAGACTTCATCCTTAACTTCAGCTAACGGTACTACTTGGCCACTGACTGGAGCATTTAATTGCGTCGCTGCTTTATCCGCCGCCATGGCCGCTTGCACTTGTTGCTTAACTGCTTGTTCTTTTACATTGGCTGCTTGCGCCCCAACTTCGGTTACGGCATCCGCTTGTAACTTCGCTAATTCTTCCGGCGTATCAACCGCACTCTTGCCGAACAGTAATTGTAATGATAAACCAGCCACGTATGAAACAATCACGGCTGCTAACCACCAGATCAAGGAACTCGTAACATTCGTTTTACCAATCACCATTGGGAAGGCAAAGACTCCCATCCCCGCCATGGAGAAGCTTTAACGCCACCAAGTGCAAATGGAACGGCCCCAATTGCTCCCCCGAGACAAGATAAAATAAAGGAACGTTTCCGTGGTAACGTCACCCCATAAATAGCTGGTTCCGTGACCCCAAAGATTCCGGAGATTAGTGCTGGCACCGCAATTGCCTTGGTCTTGGGATTCTTCGTTTGGAAAATAATCGCCGTTACCACCCCAATTTGCGAGAAACACACGGCGACTGAGAACAAGAACATTTGGTCCCAACCTTGCGTTGATAATTCGGTGTAAAAAGCAGCCACAATCCCCCAGTGCACCCCGAACATCACTAAGATTTGCCAGAAACCACCAACTAAGAGGGCGGCCACGACTGGACTAAAGTTAATGACGGCTTGAATGATAGCCGCAATTAAATCGGCGGCCCACGTTGCAACTGGTCCAATCACTAAGAACGTGACGGGCACGGTAATTAATAACACCCCAAATGGTACTAAGAATAATTGCACCACGCCAGGAATTAACTTCATCATCAACTTTTGCACATAAGAAGCAAACCAGATGGCTAAAATAATCGGAATCACCGTTGAGGAGTAATCCATTAAAATCACTGGAATCTTAAAGAACGTCGCATGAATTGGTGATGCCAAGACACTTCCTTTAAATAACGTCATTAAGACCGTTTTAGAATTGTACAGGGCTAAAATCTTTGGGTAGACCATCGCCCCCCCAATTGCCATGCCGACAAATTCATTGACGTTAAATTTCCGGGCAGCCGTAATCCCTAGCACTAATGGTAAGAAGTAAAAGAAGGCATTCCCGGTCCCGTAAAGAATATTATAGGTCCCCGAATTTTGTGAAATCCAGCCAAATGACCCCATCGCTGACGTTAGCCCTTGAATCATCCCGGCCGCGGCCATCACACCTAAGAACGGGGTGAAAATTCCTGAAATTAAATCAATGAAGCGATCCACTAAGGACATATTTTCCTTATCTTCATAGTCATCAGCCACTTGACCGCCACCACTAAGGCCCCCAACGGCTAAGACGTCATCGTAAACCTTATCAACATGGGTGCCAATCACAACTTGATATTGTCCCCCGGCTTTAACCACCGTCACTACGCCGTCATTGGCCTTCAAGCATCATCATTCGCCTTTGCTTCATCCTTTAATTTAAATCGCAACCGCGTCGTACAGTGTACAACGGATACAATATTACTTTTACCACCCACATTGTCGATGATAAATTGTGCTAAATCACGATATCCATGATCTGCCATAATCCTAATCCTCCTTATTACTATCCATGGCAAACAAAAAACCTGAGTCGCCAAAATCAGTCGACTATCATGCAATAATCAACTCATTTTGACTGCTCAGGTTCATGCCATCTAATCAGATGTTACACACCCACTCATTATTCACCTTGATAATGAGTTACACGCCAAACATGTAATATTAAAAAGACGCGCTCATCGGCTGAAATTTCCCAGCCCATTTACTTGTTTAAAAAGACCGCAAACCGATCAACTGTTGCCACAGCATCGGGATACTTTTCATTAATTAATTGAACTAACGTTGTATCTAATTGATCTTCTGCTAGTTTCGTATTAGTTAATTGCCGCACCATAAACGCCCGTAAGTGACCAATAAATCGGGTATAGTTAAATGAATTTCGATCCAATTCAATTTTATATTGATACTGCAAAATATCAATTAGCCCTTTAATCAACCGAGATATCTTCAAAGTATCTTGAATCGTCGCCCCTTGATCCCCCGCATTAATAAAATGCTGCGCAATCATCACGCTTCGCTTTCTTCCAAGCCGGCCCCAGTCATCCCATTAATTAAACGAACCGCTTCTTTAGCCGTTTGAAACTCCGCTGGGAATAACCGGCTCATTTCCCAACTAACCGTTGCCGAATCAAGGTGCAAGCCATCTTGCGTGCGTTTAATCGCAAATTCAATATGATCAGCTAGCGATAAATATTGATAATCATCAAATTTTACTTGGAGTTCATCATTGACTAAGCGTTCAATTTGATTAACCACTTCCACAATTTCTGGCGAGATATTCACTGCTGTTTCCACTACATTTGCTGGCGAATCATCAGCTTTAAATCGTCGTTCAATCTTTTGGTCATCAATTACTTCGCACGGATGCTTACCAAAGCTAATTCCTTTGCCAATTACCACCCATTCATTATCACAATCATCCTTTACTAAGGCGGCATTGTTATTAAAATTCTTAATTAATTTCATCGTCGCCCGCTCCTTTTGAATAAAAAAGCCCACAAATCCATAAAAGATTTGTAGGTTCATGCCTGATCGAATCAGTTACACGCCTTATTACAAGTATTATGTTAACACCTCGTGTAAGCGCTGTCAACGCAGGCTTGTGATTTTTTAATTTATTAATTTAATTAAATTACAAAATCAAACTTTCACTTATTTATCCATAACTTATAATTGTAGTGTTATTACATTAATTCTACTTTCTAGAAAATACCGTATTCAGCAATATAAAACTAATCAAAATATTTAACATAATAATAATTAATGTAAGCAAGGAATATAGGTATAAATAATGATGATGATTTAAATACGGATACATCATGCTAATACAATACAGTGAACTAATGATTCCACTTAATAAACCTGGAGAATAACTTTTTTAACAATAAAGTCTGAAACAAGTGAACAAAAATATGATATATATACGCAATTATCACCGTATCGTAAAACATAAAATTATTATATTTAATACTAAACATCAATATGGTAAGTAACAGTAAAAATTCCTCTAAAACAACCACATTGAACTTAAATGGAGTATAAAAATCCTTTATAATATTTTTTTTCTAACTTACTTGGAACAAATTTTGGCATTAAAATAATTTCTTCCATTTCATGAATCATAAATAGGCTAGGAAAAATTAATAAAAAACTAAGTTGATTCACTTCTCTCCCCCTTTAACGAACTCCGATATTTTCCCAAACAGTTTATTTAAATATCTGATTTTCAATTCACCTAATAGCTTTTTGATTTTCTATCTGTCATCAACGATAATGGTAGGCTGACTAAAATAATAATTGCTGACAACTTAAAGACCTTAGAAAAGGCATTTGAAAGCTCTTTATTTTTATTGACCTTAATAATATGAAAGGCTTCAGATAATTCTCTTTTCTGAGCTAAAAGTTTTATTCCCATTCCTAATTTATGCTGTCCCAATAATACAGGTTCTGTAATGTTTGATAATAATGGATTTTCTCCTAATGAAAGCATTCCTTTACTTAAGTGATCATTAGCAACGTAAAGATTATAGTAGTCACTATCATGCTTAGGAATCGGCAGTCCATTCCCTTGTTTAGCGGCTTCTATAATTTGATGTTTCATTTTTTTAGAATTACCACCACTAACATTGGTATTTTTAGAATTACTAAAAGTTACCTTGATTTGTTCTCTAGATACTTTTTTAACATGTTGAGAAAGCACCCGTTCATTAATCTGATTATAAGCAATAGTACGAATATTATTCTTAGCTGTTATTACGTTATGATTCAAAATGGTAACTAATAATGCCATTCCAAGTGCTTGACCGACATATCGAGATGCATTAACTACCCCAGATCCGATTCCGATTTTATCAACAGGTAAAAATTTAACTGACGATGTCGTAGCAATCGCCGTAAACCCAAGTCCAAGACCAATAATAATATTGCAGCACACAATAATTTCCGAACTGGTACTAGTTTTTAGTAATCCTAACATGTATAATCCACCCGAAGTAATTACTAACCCAATACTAATTAATAATCGAGAACTAACCGATTTATACATCCTTGTAGCTAAAGGCATCCCCACTGCAATAGCCAAAGAAGTTGGAATGATTAAATATGCGGAATATAGTGCTGAATAACCTTTAACATTCTGTAAAAAAATAATTTAGGATTAGCGAGGGGTCAATAATAGCAAAACCAAATACCATGTATATAAAACATGAAGAACTAAAAGTTTTCTCTCTAAATAACTTTAAGTTTATAATTGGTGACTTTACCTTAAGTTCAGCTATTACAAATAAAATAAGCGTTATACCACTAACAACAAAACTAGTAATTATCATACTAGATGTCCAACCATATTCGCGTCCTTCTAATAATCCAAAGCATAGCATCCCTAAAAAGATGGTTAATAATAGTACACCTGCCCAATCGATATATTTTTCAATCGATGAATCGTAAGACTCTTCTGTTCCAAAGGCAACCATCATAAATGCAACAATCGAAATTGGGACATTAATCCCAAAAATCCAATGGTAATTTGAATAATTAATAATAAATCCACCAATCGCTGGACCGCTTGCTGCTGCTAATGCACTAAATGCACCCATACAGGCTGTAATTTTACTAGTATTTAACTTACCAAATAACTCTACTCCCATTGGTAAAATAATTGGGGTTAAAATAGCTCCGCCAATTCCTTGAAAAGCTCGATAAATAATTAAGAACTCTAATGTTTTAGCTGTCATACATGCAAACGAAAAAGCACCAAACAAAACAATCCCAATTAACATAACTTTTTTTCTTCCAAAAATGTCAGCTAATTTAGCAGCAGTTATGATAAAAGAAGCCATTGCTAAAACATAAATAGTTGCAACCCAACTTGTATTTGTTAAACTGGACCCTAAATCTTTCATGATATCAGGTAGCGCAATATTTACAATTGTTGCATCGAGCGACCCCATAAACATAGCTAATATTAATCCGATAAAACCAATAATTTTTCTTTTTAGTTGCATTTTTTTTCTCCTTTCACTAATGGATAATTAGATATATCTCATTATTGACACACGTGTCACTGACATACTAATATAATAAAAAATTTATATTTAATTTCAATACATTGAGCGCAATCTTAATAAACGACACATATATTAGTTTTGTGTCACAGTAAGGAGAATTAACTTATGAAAAACAGAATGTCACTGCAAACTAAGTCTAGAATTTTAAAAAGTTTTTTTTAACTTACTACATACTTCTTCATTCGATGACATCACCGTATTAAATATCGCAACTGAAGCTGAAATTTCTAGAAATACTTTCTATCGATATTTTAATTCTAAAGATCAATTATTTAACGAATACTTAGATCAACTAATGCACGAATGGATTAATTACATCAGCGAAAAACAACCAAAATCAAATCCTGAATTAATTGATTTATTATTTAACTTTTGGAAAACCTACTCTTACGAATTCAAAGTTATGATTAACGCTGAATTAAACGCACGAATACTAGAAAGATTCAATGAAATCTTTCCAAATTATTTCATTCAATTCCGTAAAGGTGAAGACCTTTCACCAAAAGAATCGGTAGATTTAAAATATATTTCCTACTTACGATTAGGGGGTATCTGGAATGTCTTTAGCAATTGGCTTATTCATCCGAACGAAATTACGTTTAATTCTTTGTTAGACATTGTAAAAAGTGAATATCAATAATGTAGTATTCCACGAAGGGTGAAATACAAAATTAATAAATGTTTAACTTGATTAAATAGGCTAGGCACAAAAGCCCAGCTTATCAGCTATATACAATCGGTTCTTGCTACAAAACCTTGCGCACAGCATTCCTGTGTGCATTATTATTTTTAATAAAGAAAAAAAGACATCCACCTTAACTGGTGAATGCCTTATTACTTGCTGTGGCATAGTCGTTTTTTTCGTCCTCACTTATCTGTAAAACCATGTCTATATATGATTTTAACAAAAGTAAGAATGCGGTTATATCAACGTTTTGAACGCCTATGAACATGCTTAAACATGTTAAAAATGCTGATTATAGGATTCGAACCTACGACCTCATCATTACTAGTGACGTGCTCTGCCAACTGAGCTAAATCAGCATAATGCTTAATCTCAAGCACAAGAACTATTATATCAATTAATCAAGTTAATATCAATCGTTTTTTTCAAACAAATTAATATTAATTTCGATTAATAAAAA
>NZ_BBAS01000007.1 GCF_001311375.1 Limosilactobacillus equigenerosi DSM 18793 = JCM 14505 | reverse complement strand
ACCTTAAACCAATATTGGTTTGCACCATCTGAAAATAAACCATACCCGAATGTTAATGATGTTAATCGGATTGTGGTAGATTTACGCGGTAATCGGACGTACCTTTATAACGGAAATAACTTATTGTACACGATGAATAGTACTGGTGGACAATATGTCAACGGACGTAGCTTAACGCCAACAGGAACATTCTATATTCAGTCCGAACGTGGGAATAGTTTCTATAATCGTTCACTTGGCGAAGGAGCGAATTATTGGACTTCATTCTTAAATCATGGTGTTTACTTATTCCATAGTATCCCAACAGGACGTGATGGTAACTATATTCCATCTGAAGCGGCTAAGTTAGGTAAAACTCAAGGTTCACACGGATGTATTCGGTTATCAGTTCCGGATGCTAAATACATGATGGGCATGCGTGTTGGGACCAAGGTTGAAATTTTTGGTTAAATACATTTAATAACATTAAGCGCGGTTTACAAACTGCGCTTTTTTGTTACATTTTTATTACTAGCTTTAATCTTGATTAACATGATTAGTGAATGTATAGCAATTTTAAACAATTATTTATATCCTAGAATTTGTAAACGAAACAAGAAACGCAATCGATGACAACTGTCAGAGAAAGGATTTTAAATTTCATGGATAATAAAAAGCACTATAAGTTATACAAGAGTGGTAAATTATGGAAAACCGTTGCCTTAACGACTGCAACGGTAGCTGGAATTTTTTTCTGCCACAACCTTAACTGGTAATGCTGATACTAATATGCAAACCGCTATGGCAACGAATAACCAATCAGTCGTAGCAAATACAACGGCAAAGAATGAAGTTGCCACTAATCAAACGAATGATCAAGCCCAACCAACGGTAACGACTGAAACACCGGTGAAGACTGGTTGGCAACAAGCGGCTGATAAGTCATGGACGTACTACAATAATGACGGCAAGGCTAACACTGGTCGTGAATACTCATTAATGCCAACGATTGGTGATACAAATGGCAAGTCAAAGAGTTGGTACTTAATGCAAGATGGGAAAGCATTATCTGGTGTGCAAGAATGGGCCGGTTCGTACTGGGATTTTGACAGCAGCAGTTATACGTTAAGTCAAAAGAAAGATTATTTCCAATCTCAATGGGGTCTTTGGTATTTTAAAGATGATACTGGTCGGATTCAAAGTGGTGTACAAGAATGGGCCGGAAGTTACTGGTACTTTGACCCAATGTACTATACGTTAAGTCAAAAGAAAGACTATGTTCAATCCCAATGGGGGGCTTATTATTTAGTCGGTAATGACGGTCGGATTCAAAGTGGTGTACAAGAATGGGCCGGAAGTTACTGGTACTTTGATCCAACCACGTACTTATTGAGCCAAAAGAAGAACTATGTGCAATCCCAATGGGGTGCTTGGTACATGGTTGGTAATGATGGACGGATTCAATCTGGATTAGTTGATTGGATGGGTAGTACGTATTATTTCGATCCCGTGACATACTTACGGACTGACAATAAAGATTTCTATCTTAATGGTGTGAAATATCATGCTGATAAGAACGGAATTGTTACTAATGACGGCTTATCTGCTAAGGTTAACAAAGCCCTTTCTGCTATTGGGACGCCATACGTTTGGGGTGGTAGCCAACCAGGTGGTTTTGACTGTTCTGGTTTAGTCCAATGGGCATACGGATTACCTCAACGAACTACGTACACGCAACAAACGGTTGGTAAGCACGTTTACAATAACGTTGCTAATGCGCCATATGGAGCCCTTTTATTCTTCGGAAGTGATGCCTCCCCTTCACACGTGGCTATCTCATTAGGGAACGGAACGTATGTCCATGCGCCAGAGCCAGGTGATGTCGTTAAAATCGCTTCGCAAAAATACTTCGCACCTAATTACTATGTTGTCGTTGGTCAATACTAAGATCGTTGCTATAATATAGTTATTAGGAAAGTCGAGGAGTATCGAATGAAAAAAAATTATTTACAGTGATGGCGGCCTTAGGGATGACGGCGACGTTAGCTGCGTGTGGTAACAAAGATGATCAAACCAGTACTAAGTCGGATCAAGTCTCAGTAGCCAAGTCATCATCAGTAAAAAAAGCATGTGAAGCACGTTGAATCGTCATCAACGAGTGAGATGGAAACATCATCGTCAGTCGTTTCTTCAAGTGTGGCGTCAACCACGAAAAAAACAAGGGGGAGCTTCAACAACGGCAAGTTCGAAGGCGATTAATCCAGCGAAAGCAGCCAGTTCATCAAGTGAACAACAAGCAGTTAAGTTTACTGAACAAGATGCGCGGGATATGTTGTTTGCCCACCTTGGTAATCAAGCCAATAACAAGCAACAAGATGCTAGTGTTACGGCGACTCAAACCAATGCGGTGGCTGGTTTATCAGCAACTTATTTAGGAAACAACACGTGGAAGTTATCTGGGATGATGAATGGTCAAGCCGTGTCCTATACGGTTAGTCCAGCCGGAGTTCAATAAACTTTCAAATTGTTACTTGACGATAGTTAAAACATACGATAATATAATAAAAATTTACCTTTAACTTTAGTCCCGTGAGGCTAAGAAGGTACTGTTCAAATTCGTACACTATCGAAGTGTATGCTAATTTTGTACTACCGTCTTGGCCTAAGTGCCAAGACGGTTTTGTTTTTGGACAGGGGACGGTGTCTGAAAGGAGTTTATGATGACACAATCTGATTCATATCGGAATCCAGAAGCCATTTTGGATATTCAGGATCGACCACGGCCAGAACAATGGTTAATTTTATCAATTCAACATTTATTTACGATGTTTGGCTCGACGGTCTTAGTTCCCTTGTTAGTAGGATTGAATCCGAGCATCGCCTTATTCGCCTCTGGGGTGGGGACGTTAATTTACATTTTATGTACTAAGGCCAAAATTCCAGCATATCTTGGCTCATCATTTGCTTTTATCGCCACGATGCAAGCACTGATGAAAGCTGATGGTTATCCGGCGGTGGGCCAAGGGGCAATTGCTGCCGGCTTAGTTTACTTGATTGTGGCGGTATTAATCTATCACTTTGGGGCTAATTGGATTGATCGTTTATTGCCTCCTATCGTAGTTGGTCCCATCATTATTGTGATTGGTTTATCATTAGCAACGACGGCGGCCAACGATGCGATGTTGAACCATACCCACTATGATTTAAAATACTTTGCCGTCGCCATTTTTACGCTTGTAATTACGATTATTTTCAATATGTGGTTAAAAGGGTTTGCTAGTATGATTCCAGTCTTACTCGGTATTGTGGCCGGTTACTTAATGGCCTTAGCCTGTGGGATTGTGGATTTATCAGCAGTCGCCAAAGCACCATGGTTCGCGTTGCCTGCCTTTGATGTGGTTGGAATTAATTACGATTTTAAGTGGTATCCAACGGCAATTATTACAATGGCACCAATTGCGTTTGTGACGATGACGGAACATTTAGGTCACGTCATGGTGCTAAACAAATTAACCAAGCGGAATTTCTTCCATAATCCGGGGTTACATCGGACGCTTTTAGGGGATGGGTTATCAAGTGTAATCGCGGGGTTTGTCGGTGGACCGCCAACCACCTCATATGGTGAAAATATTGGGGTCTTAGCGATGACGAAAGTTCACTCGGTCTTTGTTTTAGGGGGAGCCGCCTTGTTTGCGATTGTCTTCTCGTTTGTTGGAAAGATTGCCGCCGTAATTCAATCGATTCCAACCCCAGTCATTGGTGGGATTTCATTCTTGTTATTCGGGATGATTGCTTCGAATGGGTTACGAATCTTAGTTGATAACCACACTGATTTTGAAAAGAAACGCAATTTAGTAATTGCTTCAGTAATCTTAGTAATTGGCATTGGGGGTGCGTACTTACAAATTGGTTCATTCCAATTAACGAGCATTGCGTTAGCCACGGTCTTGGGAATGGTACTAAATTTAGTATTGCCTGATCAGGCAGCCTCTGAAAATTAGGTCGTGAAATTAAGGTCGTGAGCCGAGCGTAAGGGAAGCCGTGGACTAACGTAGACAAGTCGTTGGCACTAGCAAAGCTAGGGGCGGCGACTTTGTCATAGTTAGGCACTAGGCTTCCGCGTGGCGAACGTAGTTAGTATTAGGTCGTGGGCGCTGCTGAGCGAACGTAGTTGCTTAGTTGCCATCAAAAAAAAGCGTTAGCGAATCAAATGATTCGCCAACGCTTTTTACGTTGATAAAGTTATTTTTCAAATCCAAACATGACCCCACCAGCTTCAGCGTAGTAGGAACATAATGCCCCACATTCATTAATGGTAATTTCAGCATCTGGGAAACGACTTAATAGTTCGCGCTTGTATTTTTTTGCTGCCACTAAGCCATCAGCATGATCAATTAACATTTTCCCGCCCCGGTAACCTTGTTCAATTAAGGCATCTACTAATTTTGTATACATCTTTTTCCCACCGCGGACTTGACCAAGCTTTTGGAGTTTTCCTTGATCATCGGCGGTGCCGTATAAGCGGAAATTCATGAGCGTCGCTACCTTGGCAATGGCGGGGTTAATCCGGCCGTTGTTAGCCAAGTTCGTCAAATCTGCTAAG
Source organism: Limosilactobacillus equigenerosi DSM 18793 = JCM 14505 (assembly GCF_001311375.1). Lineage (GTDB taxonomy): Bacteria > Bacillota > Bacilli > Lactobacillales > Lactobacillaceae > Limosilactobacillus > Limosilactobacillus equigenerosi. The sequence goes on along the minus strand of NZ_BBAS01000007.1, from coordinate 90,342 downwards.
ACAAAGAATAAGTCGGTTGCTTGAATGGCTTGTTCCATTAACGGCACGACTTCTTCAAAGGACTTGCCAGCATTAAGATAGTCAGCAAGTTTCATCGCTAACAGACGCTCTTGGGGACCAGCGGAGCGACTGTCGAAGACGTGAATTTTAACATCAGGATGGTCCTGAAGGTAAGTAGTCGCTGCTTGTTGGGCGGCGTTATATGATCCAGACAAACCACTGGTAATAGTAATGACGTAAATTTCATCAGCCCTTCGTAGGCAGCTAGCCATTCACCAATGTTGGGACATGACGACGAAGTTTTAGTGCTTGTCGTTTGGAGCGCCTTAGCGAAGGCAACTTGATCAATTGTTCCATCATCGAGCCAAGGCTGTTGATCAACTAAAATAGTTAGAGGGGCAACAGAGTGAGGAAGCCCGTTGATGTCTGATTGATACCAGTTTGCAGCGGAGTCAGTAATAATTTTAATTGTCATGTTTTTAACCTCGTATAAACTTTGATTCTATCATAGCTAGTTTTTAAAGGCGTGTCAAAGGTTTTTCAAAAACCGATGACAGAGTTTCTTTGACATTTAGACTCAATTTTGCGTACAATAACCAATGAGGAGGCAATGAAGATGACGAAAACCGTGAAATTAGTTTTACCAACATATCAAGAATTACCTAATATGGGCTTGTATTTAAAACAAGTAGTTGCTTATATTGAGGATTGTACGCAAGATTTAGCAAGTATTACGATTACCAATTCCATGGTTAGTAATTATGTTAAACATCAATTAATTCCACATCCAACGAAGAAATTATATTATCGAGATCAAATTGCCATGCTCTTATTTATTGTCGTGGCGAAGACGGTTTTGGAACAACAAGATTTACGGCAGGCGGTCCAAATTCAAGCTCAAACCTATGATTTGTCAGTTGCTTATGACTATTTCAATGCGGAATTAACTAATGTGACTGAATACGTGCGAGGCCAACGACCGGCTTTAGCTGAAATCGGGCATGAACAGACGGATGAAAAGCAAATGCTCCGGAATATTATTATGGCGTTTGCATACCGTGAATATTTGTACCGCTACTTTCATCAGGCTGATAATGAAAGTTTATCCAATTAAATTAAATTTTTTTCTTAGAAAACTCTTGACGGATGGTTAAAGAACGATTAAATTATAGTTAATCATTTTAATAGATCGAATACATTGAGAAAGAAGAGTAGGATTACTTAGCCGTCAGCGAGTCCTGGTTGGTGTGAGAGGATCGGAATTAAGTAGTACGAAAATCACTTTTGAGTCCAAGGCAACCAAGTCTTGGTGGGGACACCCATTACCGTGTGCGTAAATCACTAGCCGGTGCACAGGCTGGTCGTTTACAGATATGAGGTCGAGTTGACGACAACTTGATGAAGCTGGGTGGTACCACGTGAAAACGTCCCAGGAATGAGCGAATTGTTCATTCCTGGGACGTTTTTTTTGTATCGATCTAAAGTTATTAATCAAACTGGAGAGGGATTAGAAACATGACAGATTTAACATCACGTAAATTAACCATGAAAGAATATTTTGTGGTCAGTTCATTATTGTTCGGACTGTTCTTTGGGGCGGGGAACTTAATTTTCCCCTTACACTTAGGGCAATTAGCTGGTGGTCATTGGACCGGGGCGGCCGTGGGGTTCTTAGTGACCGCCGTCTTATTACCACTGTTGTCAGTCCTAGCGATCGCGGTTACGCGGGCGGAAGGAGTTTATGATGTGGGGAAACCATTGGGGGTTGGCTTTGCTTTAACCTTTATGGTGTTGATTCACGCAACGATTGGTCCATTATTTGGGACGCCTCGGACGGCAACGGTTTCCTTTACGGTTGGGGTAGCTCCATTCGTTGACAAGGCTCACCAAAGCTTAGCCTTATTCGTTTTTTCCTTAGTATTCTTTAGCTTAGCGTTTGCCTTTTCTTACCATGAAAATAATATCTTAGCCAACGTCGGGAAAGTTTTAAATCCGATGTTCTTAGCATTATTATTCTTAATGTTCTTAGTCGCCTTCTTAAGTCCGTTGGGGAATCCAATGAACGGCGCGGTAACGAGTGCTTACTTACACGGGGCAGTTGTTAATGGGTTCTTAGAAGGTTACAATACGATGGATGCTTTGGCCGGGTTAGCCTTTGGGGTGACGGTGGTACATGCGGTTCGTCAAATGGGCCAAAAGAAGGCCAGTGATGTTTCAAAAGTTGTTGCTAAGTCCGGGCTGCTCGGCATGGCCGCGGTTGGTTTAATCTACTTACTGTTAATCGTGGCTGGAGCCATGTCATTAGGTAAGTTTAAAGTTTCAGCTGATGGTGGGGTGGCCTTTACGCAAATCGTGAATTACTATGGTGGCGCCTTTGGTCAAGTAGTTTTAGCGGTATTAATCACGGTCACTTGTTTAACTACAGCGGTGGGGTTAGTGGCTGCGTTTGCCCAAGACTTCCACAAGCATTTCCCCAAGGTTTCATATCAAACTTGGTTATTTTTAACGACCTTAGCATCATTTGTAACGGCTAACTTTGGGTTACAACAAATCATTGCATGGTCAACACCAATGTTAATGTTCTTATATCCATTGGCGATGGTGTTAATCTTATTGTCCGTTTGTTCACCATTATTTAATCGTGATGGCGTTGTGTACTTCTTTGTCGTTTTATTAACAGTCGTACCAGCGCTTGGTGATATGGTAGTGGCTTTTCCAGCTGTTGTTTCTCAATCAGCCTTTGGTCAAATGGTGGCTACGTGGCGGAGTACGTTACCATTGTCTAGTCTAGGACTTTCTTGGTTAGTTCCCGCATTGGTGGGGTTAGCTTTGGGATTGGTTGGTCATTGGCTCCGGAAAAGGAAAGTTGCGGTTCCAGCCTAATTGATAAAGTTAATTTTTAAACTAATAAAAGCCACTGGCAAGTTGAACTTGTCGGTGGCTTTTATGCGTGGCTCACGACCTGGATTTAACTACGTTCGCTCAGCAGTCCCCTCGAGGATAACTACACCCAACCGCTGGTCCTAGTTACACTAGTCCCAACGATTGGTTTAGGTTATCCTAACGGGGACTTTGATAGCTGAGCTCGCGACCTAATTGTAACTACGATTGCCGTGCAAGCGACTAGGACTAACTGAAAACGAACGCCGACGTGTTACCACGTCAGCGCCCGTTTCCAAGTTAGCCTATCGTCGCTTCTTACGCTCGGCTTACGACCTAATACTAACTACGTTCGCCACGCAGAAGCCTAGTGCCTAACTATGACAAAGGCGCCGACCCTAGCATAGCTAGTGCCAACGCCTTGTCTACGTTAGGCCACGGTTTCTCGGGTGCGTGGCTCACGACCTCTATTGTAACTACGCTCGGCGGACAACCACCTAGTCATAACGCAAAACTGACGCCGACGGATATGCTATCCGCCAACGCCAGTTTCAACGTTATGATACGGCGGTTTTAACGTCCGCCTCACGACCTCTATTTTTGTTCATCGGGATGGGCGCGATAATATTCCGTAGTACAATCATCACTGAAAATATCTTCGGATCCCGCTTTGGCAGCCTCTTGATAGTACCATTCCTTGTGTTTTAACTTCACTAGGGATTGTTTTAATTCCTCAATCTGGTCTTCAAGGTGTTGCCGTTGGTTAGAGAGCATTTGTTGGCGTTGGGATAAGGTGGCATCACCAGCCCGCTTTAAATTCATGAAATCACGAATATCCGCGATTGACATGCCAACTAATTTTAGACATTCAATATCTTCTAAAGCTTGCAAAGCATCAGCATCAAAAATTCGGGTCCCATTTAGCCGTTTCAAAGTTGGTAACAAACCTTGATCCTCGTAAAAACGGAGGGTTGAAGCCGCTAAGCAATATTCCTTGGCAACGGTACTAATTCGTTTATTTCCTGGTGCTAACATTAGAAGTCCACCTGATCGGGAACTTTACATTGGCCCCCTAAATTCCGTAATGCACCAATTTGGTCCATTTCGTCGGCCGTTAATTCAAAGTCAAAAATATTTGTGTTTTGTTGAATCCAATCGGCGTGGACTGATTTTGGTAATGGTAAAATGCCTTGTTGAATGCCCCACCGTAAGCAAACTTGGGCGGGAGTGTGATCGTACTTGGCAGCAATCGTCTTAATTACATCGTTGTTGAGTGAGGCCGCTTCACCAAGTGGTGCCCACGCTTCAACTAAAATATCATGTCGTTGGCAGTAATTAATTGCTTCGGTTTGGGGCCAGCCGGGGTGAACTTCGATTTGGTTTACCATTGGCTTAATTTCGCAATTAGCTAATAAGCTTTCTAAGTGATTAGGCATGAAGTTAGATACCCCAATGGCCTTAATTTTACCGGCTTTGTATAAGTCTTCAAAGGCCCGCCAAGTATCAGCGTTGATTTGATCAGCTTGGTCGCCGAATTGTTTGTGGTTCGCTGGCCAGTGAATTAAGTATAAATCAAGATAATCAAGCCCTAGATTAGCCATGGTTTTTTTCAAATGCGGCCATGGTTTCATCATAACCACGGTCAGTATTCCAAAGCTTGCTGGTTACGAAGACATCTTCGCGCTTCAAGCCGGAATCTTTGATGGCTTGGCCAACGCCAGTTTCATTGCCGTATAAAAAGGCGTATCAATATGGCGGTAGCCAGCCTTTAAGGCTCTGTTACAACATCATAAGTCACATCGGCGGGTGTTTGGTAAGTCCCAAATCCTAAGCCGGGAATCTCAACACCATTGTTTAATTTCATTGGTGCAGTTAAATTCGTTAATGTTTGCATAATGAGATCTCCTATTAATTGTGAAGAGTAAAAAAAGACTGCGCAGAAATATATTTATTCCGTGCAGTCTTATTATCTCACTTTAAGTTTAGTTTAAGTCAAGCCTAGTGAAGTGGGGCTTTAAATAAATCGTTAAGCGCTTCAGTCATTGTTGGATGAGTGTAGATTTGGTCTCGTAACGTTTCATATGGCAAATGATTATTGATGGCTGTAGTTAATAAATTAATCATTTCAAAGGATTCCTCACCATATAAAGTGGCGCCTAAAATCGTATGATCAGTAGGGTTGACTAATGCTTTATATAATCCACGTTGATTCCCGATTACTTTTGCCTTTGGAATCGCCATGACTGGTAATTTGAAGAGTAGGTAATCAATTCCTTGGGCATGCGCTTCCTTTTCGGTTAACCCCACGTTGGTAAGTGGCGTTTGCGTAAAGACACTCGTTGGCACTGCGGGACGATTAGTGGTCGTGCGGGCGCCAGCACCGAATAATTGATCCTTGACAATGCGGAAGTCATCGAGGGAAATGTAAGTAAATTGTAAGCCACCAGTGACATCGCCCATTGCCCAAACATTATCAACGCTCGTTTGTAAGTGTTCGTTAACAACGATGGCTTGGCGGTCATTAACTTGGATGTTAGTGTTGGCTAAACCAAGTTCCATGGTATTCGGAGTTCGACCCATCGCGACGACAAATTTATCGGCCGTGATGGAAGTGGTCGTCCCATGGTCCGTGTATTCAATTTCAGCTTGGTCGGCGTGGTTAATGACTTGGTTGATCGTGACGCCAAGTTTAAAGTCAATTCCATCGGCGACTAAGTCATCATATAACGCTTGGGCCACATCATCATCTTCGCGGCGTAAGAATTGGTCATTGCGATCTAAGACGGTCACGTGGGCACCAAATTGGTTCATCATGGAAGCAATTTCCAAGCCGATGTAGCCACCACCTAAAATGACCAATTCTTGCGGTAATTCGGTTTGTTCCATTAAAGTTGTTGACGTTAACAAGAATGGGCTGTCAGCAATCCCGGGAATTTCAGCCGGAACACGCGTAATTGCCCCCGTATTAATAAAGATACGTTCGCCAGCAACATTAATTACTTCGCCGCTAGTAGTCGTAACGGCTAATTCGTGATCAGCGATGAATTCCGCATGCCCATCAAGGATGGTAATGGTTGGTTCATCTGCCAACATATGATAATTCTTGTTTCGTAATTGGCTGGTCATTTCTGTTTTACCAGCGATGGCGTCAGGGAATGGAACCCCATTGTGAGCGGCGATCACCAAGCGTTTAGATGGTAAACAAGCAATGTTAATACAAGTACCACCATACATTTGGTTGGATTGTTCAATGACTAATACTTCTTGACCTTGGGTGGCTAAAAATTTAGCTAAGGTTTTACCGGCTTTCCCAAAGCCAATTACAATATTTGGGTAGTGTTGCATAAAGTTATACCTCAATTCTAGTTTGCGGTAAGCATATCAAAACTGCCCCTATTCTGCAATTAGAATGCTTGCTATAATATTTAAAATTAAAGTGAGGATTAGGAAATGGATTGGAAAGATTTTACGTGGACACGGGAACCAGCAGCAGTGACGATGGCCGGCGAGCAATTAAAAGTAACTACGAACCCACAGACTGATTTGTGGCAAAAGACGTACTATCATTTTATTAATGATAATGCGCCTGTTTTGACGACGGCGGTAGCGGATGATTTTTTTTACTTTAACCGTTAAGACCACGTTTACGGATAGTCATACCCGGTTTGATCAATGTGGGGTGGTGCTTTATCAAGATAGTGAAAATTGGTTAAAAGCATCAACGGAATATGAAACGGCGACGATGCAACATTTAGGGAGTGTGGTCACCAATGGTGGTTATTCAGATTGGGCGACCCAAGAAATTAGTGGTGACGTTAAAACAATGTGGTACCGTTTGAGTCGGCGGCAAACTGATTTTCGCCTGGAAGCTTCAGTTGATGGGCAACATTTCCAACAATTACGAATTGCGCATTTAGCTGCCGCCACCGGGGTAGTCAACGTGGGAGTGTACGCTTGTTCACCAGAAAATTCGTCATTTGAAGCTGGCTTTTCAGATTTGATGATTGGCGAATGTATTTGGGCTGCGAATGATGGACAAGTCCCCAATATGTAATAGTTAAGAATTCGTTAAGTTGATTGAAAAAGAGGGGTAATTTCTTCCTTGTTAGCGGTTTCATTGTTATAATTGCGGTGTATTAAATAACCAAATTACCGATTGTTAGGTAACGGTCCACGACTAAGGAGGGATAATGATGAACAATACCGCAACGAAGCAAATTTTAAATCAATTAATTGTTGATACGACGCAATTATCGATGATTGTGCATCAAACCCATTGGTATATGCGCGGCACGGATTTTCTAACGCTTCATCCGCTGATGGATGAATGGCGTGATGATTTAGAAGACCAAGTTGATGAATTAGCGGAACGCTTAATTGTCTTAGATGGAGCCCCAACAGCGACCTTAGCGGAAGTAGTGGCCCAAACCAAACTAACGACGCAACCGGGAGTTTATACGCGGACTATGACTGACCGGTTAGACGAATTAGCCACGGATTACCGGTATTTAGCCGATCTTTATCAACAAGGAATTGAAATTACTGGTGATGCCAAGGATGATAGTACGCAAGATATTTTAATTGGCTTTAAGACGGCCATTGAAAAACTGTTATGGATGATTGAATCGGAATTATCACGGGCCCCCAAGCGGGGATAAATTCTTAATTGACAATTAGTGTTAGGACAGTAACTCGGAATGGGTTGCTGTTTTTTTATCGACTTGAATATATTAAAATAGACACAAATTAATTTTGTGAGGTAAAAAAAGATGCAACGGTGCCCATATTGTGGCCAAATGATTCAAATGTTTGTGATTCAATGCCCATATTGTCAGCAAATGTTACCAATGGGAGCAGCAAACAATTCCATCTTGCCCTCTGGTGCCAATTCCTATGGTCAGGCCGGTTATCACTTCCCATTTTATTTGTATGATCAACCAACAGCCACTAATGACGAGCACGACAATGGTCCGGATGGTTAGTGATTGTGATTGGGTTTATGTTGTTGGGCGGCGTGGTGGCCTGGTTGTTGGTTAAATTAGGGAAACTAATTTTGGGGATTAAAACGCCCGGGACTTCGAAATTAGCTGTCTTTTTAGTTTGGCTTGCGTTGATGGGCGGAACTTATTTTGCACTTGATGCAAATGGTTTAATTGCTCATCACGATAATCATCCCCAGACAACACAACCAACGGTGTCCCGGAGCCAACAATTAGGCTGGAATGCAACTAAGCAACAAGAATTACAACAAGCTTTGAATCAATGGGCGCCATCAATGGGCCAAGCTTATTATTGGTTGTCGGCTAGTCAATTTAAATTTACCAATCATCAAGATGTAGCGGATGATCCCAGTCATACGATTGGTTGGGCTAATGATGGTAGCTATGATTATGAAGTGGTGGCTGTAGCTAATTTTAATCGTTCCTTTCAAATGGGGGCAATTGAACCAGGGCATATTACGTATGCATTTGCCTTTTACCAAGGCCATCCGATTGTGTTAGTTAGTCAAGATGCACCGTTAAATCAAATGAATTGGCAATTGACGCAAAATCAAACCGTTGCCAATTTGTGGCATCAAATAGCCACGCAATCATCAACAACGGAATAATAAAACCGCGAGCTTGAGTCTCGCGGTTTTTATTATGGTTCGACTTTGTATAATAATTTTTCGCCAGTTAGAAAGTGCTGACATTCGGTTAAACTTTGCCGGACCATATTTTGGACGGCAAGGTTGGTGTAGTAAGCCGAATGGGGGGTGACGATTACATTATCAAGCGCCGCTAGTCGTTGGTAATCAGCCGGAAGGTCAGTTGGTGTAGTAAATTGCTTCCAAAAGAATTCGCTCTCACTACTTAAAACATCTAATCCGGCGCCACCAAGATGACCATTTTCAAGGTGCTGAATTAAAGTAGCGGTGTCGACGAGACCACCACGGGCTTGGTTAATAAAAATTGCGCCTGGTTTCATTTGTTGAAATTCAGGTTCCCCAATTAGATGATAAGTTGACTCATCTAGTGGGGTGTGAATCGTAATGATATCGGCTTGCGTAAGTAAAGTTGGTAAATCAGTGTAGGTCAAAAAGGCTTCGTTAGCGGCGTTGTAAACCGGATCATAGCCAAGGACGTTGGCCCCGAGCGCATGGTAGAGTTGTGCCGTCGCCGTTCCAATCCGGCCTACCCCAATGACCCCAACGGTTTTAGTGAAAATTTCGTCACTTAATAATGAAGTTGGCAACGTGAAATCAAGGCGCCGCATCCGGGCTTGAATGGTACTGAGCTTGCGGAGCAGGTTTAAACCGACTGTTAAGCCATTTTCGGCAATTGCGCGGGGGGAATAAGCGGGTACGTTGGTAATCGTTAAATCATATTGGTTGGCCAACTCAAAGTTCACTACATTATAACCAACACTCCGTAAGGCTAGATGGTGAATCCCAAATTCAGCTAATTGGGGATAAACTTCGTCATCAATGACAGGGATTTGTTTCGTGCTTACGGCGTCACAGCCTGCTACTAAGTGGACGTTTTCTTTGGAAAGAAAATCAGGAATTTGAATGATTTCGTCACCAGTAGCCTGTTCCCATTGTTGAATGTAGGGAATTTCGTCAACACTAGCGTCAAAAAAAAGCAACTTTCATCATTAGCACCTCCAAATTATAAATTATCCCTATTATACTAGAAAATGATTAAAATTCTAATCGTTTTATAATATAAGTAAGCGAGAAAGAAGTAAATTTAAAAAGATTTTGTGTTACTTTTCACAAAGTTGGGTAAAAATAAAAAGGGGCGAGAATGATTTAGTAAGCGCTTACACTTGTTTTTTGTTTTCACAAAATCGGCGTAATAGATCATTTTAAAGTTGTAAAAAGAGGGTTGACACTATGGGATAGTAAGGTATCATGTAGTTGTGAAATGATTAACAAAGTTCATTTGGAGGAACGAATTATGGCGGATAAGAAACCGAAGATGACAGCAGAACGCGCTAACAAGATTGTTGACGAGTTAGTGACGAAAGCGAAAGCGGCGTTGGAAGTAATGCATGATTTTGACCAAGAAAAGGTTGATTACATTACGCACCAAATGGTCGAAGCGGGGCAAGATCATCACATGGAATTGGCCATTGAAGCTTACAATGAAACCGGACGGGGGGTCATTGAAGACAAGGCAATCAAGAATATGTTTGCGACTGAAGAAATTTGGCACCATATTCGCAAGCACAAGACAGTTGGAATTATTGAAGATGACGAAGCTAATGAATTGATTAAGGTGGCGGAACCATTGGGGGTTATTGCCGGAATTACTCCCGTGACGAACCCAACGTCAACCACGCTTTTCAAGCAATTATTGCCATGAAGACGCGGAACCCAATTATCTTTAGTTTCCACCCACAAGCTCTTGAATCATCACGGCATGCAGCGATGATTTTACGCGATGCGGCCGTGGCTGCTGGGGCACCTGCAGCGGCCATTCAATGGATTGACGAACCAAGTCGGGAAACTAGTACGGCCTTGATTAATCACCCTGGCATTGCCACGACGTTAGCTACTGGTGGTCCTGGGATGGTGAAAGCGGCTTACTCAACTGGGAAGCCAGCCTTAGGTGTTGGACCTGGTAACGGACCCGTTTACATTGAAAAGACGGCGAATATTCGGCGGGCCGTTAACGATATCATTCTTTCTAAGACGTTTGATAATGGGATGATTTGTGCAACTGAAAACAGTGCCGTTATTGATGAAGAAATTTACAATGAAGTCAAGACGTTATTTAAGGCCAACCGGATGTACTTTGTCCCAAAGAAGGACTTACCAAAGTTACGGGAAGCAATGTTTAACCCTGAAACGGGTGGGGTCTTAGGACCAATCGCTGGGAAATCAGCAATGGAAATTGCTAAGTTAGCTGGCATTGAAGTCCCAGAAGATACCCAAGTCTTAGCGGCTGAAATTACAGGAATTGGTAAGGACGAAGATGTCTTATCCGGTGAAAAGTTAAGCCCCGTACTTTCAATTTACAAGGTTAAGTCCCACGAAGAAGGTTTTGCAACGTGTGCGAAGTTACTTGATTACGGTGGTCTTGGACACACGGCAGCCATCCAAACGACGGATATGGAATTAGCCAAGGAATTTGGGGTTAAGATGAAGGCTTCGCGGGTCATTGTCAACTCACCAGCTGGGTTGTCAGGGATTGGTAACATCTACAACCGGATGACGCCATCATTAACCTTAGGGACTGGATCTTGGGGTGAAAACTCAATTTCTCACAACGTAACTGATTATGACTTATTGAACATCAAGACAATTGCCAAGAGGCGGAATAACATGCAATGGATTAAATTACCACGGGTCTACTTTGAACGGGATGCCGTGCGGTACTTAAAGGACTTACCAGACGTTAACCGGGTCTTCATCGTAACCGGTCCATCCATCCAAGCCCATGGGTACGTGGATGTAGTGACAGATCAATTGAAGTTACGGCAAAATGACGTTTCTTACATGGTCTTCTCTGATGTGGAAAATGACCCAAGCACGGCCACGGTTGAAAAAGGGGTTGCCTTAATGAACTCCTTCAAGCCAGATACGATTATTGCCTTAGGTGGGGGTTCACCATTGGACGCTGCCAAGGGGATGTGGATGTTCTATGAAAACAACGATGCTAGCTTCTTTGGGGCAAAGCAAAAGTTCTTGAACATTCGGAAACGGGCTTACCGGTTTGAAAAGCCAACCAAGGCTCAAATGGTGGCCATTCCAACGACTTCGGGGACTGGTTCTGAAGTAACGCCATTTGCGGTGATTACAGATTCAGAAACGCACGTTAAGTACCCATTAACGGATTATGCTTTAACGCCAGATGTTGCGATTGTTGACCCTCAATTCGTTGATACGGTTCCAAAGGGTAACATTGCTGCGTCAGGGTTGGATGTTTTAGCCCACGCCATGGAATCATACGTTTCAAACATGGCTTCCGACTACACACGGCCATTGTCATTACAAGCAATTAAGTTAGTCTTTGACAACTTAACGAAGTCATACAATGGGGATGTCCAAGCCCGGGCTGAAATGCACAATGCCTCAACCTTAGCCGGGATGGCCTTTGCGAATGCCTTCTTAGGGATTAATCACTCGATTGCGCACAAGTTAGGTGGGGCCTTTGGTTTAACGCACGGGATTGCAATTGCAATTACGATGCCACACGTAATTAAGTTCAACTCATCATTACCAAAGAAGTTTACGACTTGGCCTAAGTACGAATACTTCCGGGCAGATGAAGATTACGCCACGATTGCGCGGACGATTGGTTTGACTGGAAAGACGAACGAAGAATTAATCGAAAAGCTTTGTGATGCGGTTCGTGATTTAGCCCACTCAGTTGGGGTCAAGTTAAGCTTGAAGGACTGGGGTGTTGATAAGGCTGACTTTGATGCTAAGTTGATGACTTAGCAATCTTAGCTTACGAAGATCAATGTACGACGGCCAACCCACAAGAACCATTAATCAAGGACTTGAAGCAAATTATGATTAATGAATACGATGGTAAGGGTGTCGAAGACAAATAGGTCGCGAACCGAGCGTAACAGGCGCCGGTAGGATAAGTCTGAAATGGGCGTTGACGTGATACACGTCGGCGTCCATTTTAGCTTAGTCCTAGGCGGCTGCTTGGTGAGCGTAGTTACAAATAGGTCGTGAGGCGGACGCTAGAGCCACCTTATCATAACGTTGAAACTGGCGTTGACAGATAGTATATCCGTCGGCGTCAGTTTTGCGTTATGACTTGGTGGCTGTCCGCCGAACGTAGTTACACCCAGGTGTGAGCAATGCATTAGTCGGCGCTAATGAGCGAACGTAGTTACAAAGCTGCCATATAAAAATGGAGCACCAAGTTTCAACTTGAAACTGGTGCTCCATTTTTTTTATCGATAAGTTCGAACTTCCGGGGCTTGGTAGCCATCCATAAATTGCATTATCTCATTAAATGATTCACTAAAATTAATAGATTGCACAAATTCACTTTCGGCAAAGCCAGCCACTTGCATTTTACCAAGCATACTTTTCAGTGGATTATAAAAGCCATTGAAGTTGTATAAAGCAACCGGCTTGGCATTATCGCCAATGGCGGTCCAAGAAAAGGCCTCACTAACTTCCTCTAATGTGCCTAGTCCACCGGGGAGTGCGACGAGACCGTCAGCTAAATCCATCATTGCTTGCTTACGAATGTCCATATTAGGAACGATTTTTAGGTCAGTTAAACGTTTCAAGCTCGTGCCACGGTCGTACAATTCTTGGGTGATAACGCCGTGGACTTGACCGCCATGATCAAGAGCAGCATTAGCGACCGCTCCCATAAGGCCATATTGACCACCGCCGTAGACAAGGGCAATGCCTTCATCAGCAAGCCGATGACCAAATTGGGTGGCTAATTGGATAAATTCGGGATTGTGGCCAGGATTAGCACCACAATAAACTGCTAACGCTTTAATCATTGTTTTAACCTCGCTTTGAAATGACAATGGGATTATTATACGCCGATTGAGAGCAAAATAAAAATCCTAGCGGTAGGGCTAGGATAGTGGTTGTAAATCATAAATTTGATCATCGGCTTCATCAATTAATTTAACCGGGCGGTGTTGATCAGTTTCGATGGTAATGCGGTAACCAAAACGATCAACGAAGGTTAATTCTTGTAAGGTGATTTTTTTCAACATTTACTGGAATTGATTGGTGGTCGATTTTTAAAGTTAAATTCGGCGAAATCGTTAAGCGATGATGCCGGTTACGCTCGGGATCACGATACTTCCAAGTCCCAGCGTATAAGACTGGCAAAGATGGTAGTGGTGAAATTTTGCGATTGGTTCGCGTAAAACCTAACGTACTTGATAGTGCGGCCATTAAGCCTAAGCCTGGTAGTAATAGTTTGCGCTTTTCCATTTCGCCCTCCTTTAAAAACATGATTGTCCTAATCATACACGTTTTTCATGGCGAAAAGGTTTTAAATATATTTCAATTGTGTTACGTTTTGCGTCAAATAAGTAAAGCGGACAGAAAGTGGATTCTTTGGTAAAATAGAAGTATTCGAAAAAGCAAAGGAGTCGATAAATCATGTTGAAATTAGGGATTATTGGAACCAATATCATTACTGATCAAATGCTGGATGCCGCTAAGACGTCCGGCCATTATGAATTAACGGCGGTTTATTCGCGGACCGAAGAACGGGCGAAGGAATTCGGTGAACCATATGGCGCCACCCAATTCTTTGATAACTTGGAACGGTTCTTTGATGAAGGCGACTTCGACGTTGTTTACATTGCCTCACCAAACAGCACGCACTACTTACAAGTTCGTTTAGCAATTGAAAATGACAAATTCATTATTTTGGAAAAGCCAGCTTTGGTGAACCCAGAAGAATTTAGTCAAATTGAATCATTACTCCAAGCGCATCCGAAAGCGCGCTTAGTTGAAGCAGCCCGGCATATTCACACTGGTTTATTCCATGAAGGACAAAAACAATTAGCCAAGATGGACCACGTGCAAGGGGCTAACTTCACGGTTCGGAAGTACTCCTCACGTTATGACAAGGTTTTAGCCGGAGAAAAGCCATATCCAAACATCTTCACCTGAATTCGCGGGGGAGCCTTACAAGACTTGGGGGTATATGGTGTGTATGCTTCCGTAACGTTATTTGGGGCTCCAAATAGTGTTGTTTACTTCCCTACGATGGTCGCTAGTGGCGTTGATGGTCTAGGGACGGCCTTGTTAACGTATGATAACTTTACGGTAACGTTAAACATTGGGAAAACGGCGAACTCGCACTTAGTTTCTGAAGTTTACGGGTTACGGGATACGTTAGTCTTTGACAGTATTTTTGATACGAAGCAAGTCACGTATTTTGACGAAAAGCAAACCGCGCATGATTTACCAGCGAAGTACTATGAAAACTCAATGGTGGATGAATTAAATGATTTTGCGGCCTTATTCGAAAATCCTGATGATGAAGCCCAATTAGCCCGTTACAAGGAATGGTTCGATTTAGCACGGACGGTTAACGGTGTAATGTTCAATCTGCGGGAATCAGCTGACTTAATGTTCCCAGCTGACAGCAACCGGATCCAATAATGAAATTAACAACAGAATTTGCCACGCATTTTACGGAACGTGGCTTTAAGCAACCATCAGCTGTTCAGCAGGCAGTTTACGAACCAATGATGGCGGGACAATCAGTAATTGGGATTGCGCCAACTGGTTCCGGAAAAACGTTAGCCTTTACATGGCCGTTATTACCGCAATTAAAAGCGGATCAGGGGACGCAACTAATTGTAATTGAACCGTCCCAAGAATTAGCCATGCAAACCACGACAGTGATGCGCGAATGGGCGCAGTTATTGGGTTTAAGTGTCCAATCGTTAACTGGGGGGCTAATTTAAAGCGCCAAGTGGAACGCTTGAAAAAGACGCACCCGAATATTGTGATTGGGACGCCAGGACGGTTAGATCATTTACTAGCGGAACGCAATTTAAAGTTACATCAAGTGACACAAGTGGTCGTTGATGAAGCGGATGACCTGTTAGTCGATGAAACCCAAGCGCGGGTATTAGCATTATTACAAGCGGTGCCCAAAACGGCACAATTAAGTTTCTTTTCGGCAACGTTGGGCGATTTAGATGCTAACCGATTAAGCAAGTTAGTTGAACGGGACTTAACCGTGATTGATGTACGCAACCAAGATACGAGTCAAGGTGAAGTTAAGCATGGGTTAGTCAAGGCTTTATCAATGAGTGATAAGGCGGCGATGTTAGAACGATTAAGTCAAACCAAGAATTTCCGCGCCTTGGTGTTCTTTACGAGTATTAAAACCTTGCACTATACAGCAAGCCGTTTAAAGCATGCCGGCGTTCCGGTAGCAGTTTTAGGTGGGAAGCAACGGCAAACGGAACGCGAAACCATGTTGCGGCAGTTCCGAAAACGCCAAGTTAAGTTGTTGTTAACCACCGATGTGGCCGCGCGAGGTTTAGATATTCCTAAATTACCCGCGGTAGTTAATTTTGAATTACCCCAAAGTGCGGATGCGTATGTTCACCGCGCGGGGCGGACTGGTCGCCAAGGGGAACCGGGGACGGTGATGACCCTTGGGAGTGATCATGATTTACGGAAGTTAAAACGCTTAATGACGGATCATGATTACACGTTTGAAACGCTAACGATTGCGCGGCGTGAAGTTAAAACGACGGCCGAAGCGAAAGCGTTAGCGAAACCAAAGGCCGGCAACCTTACTAGTAAAGCCAAGCCACATCAAGTGAAGGCAACGGCACCAACTGGCCAGGCATCAGTTAGTGCAGCGCCAGTTGGTGGGGTTAAAAAAACGCAAAAAGAAACAAAAACATTCCAAAAATAAAGGAATGCGTCATAAACGACGGCAACAAAATCAAGCTTAACGTGGTATGATAGTTAGTGGCATTAATTTGTCGCTAACTTACCTGGCCCTATAGTTTAATTGGATAGAACAGTCGCCTCCTAAGCGATCGATTCCGGTTCGATTCCGGATGGGGCCATATGAGAGAGAAAAACTGTTAGTTGTGAGGGGTTAAAATGGATCAAAATGAATTAAAGGCCTTAGTTGGTCAAGCAGCCGTTAAGTACATTGAAGATGGGATGATTGTTGGCCTGGGAACCGGTTCAACGGTTCGCTACTTAGTGGATGCATTAGGTGAACGGGTTAAGAATGAAGGCTTAAATATCATTGGGGTTACGACGTCCAACCGGACCACGGAACAAGCCACCAGTTAGGTATTACGATTAAAGATTTAGATGAAGTGGACCACGTTGATTTAACAATTGATGGGGCCGATGAAGTTGATCCGAACTTCTTTGGTATCAAAGGGGGCGGTGGGGCCTTACTTTGGGAAAAGATTGTTAATAATGCATCCACGAAGAATATGTGGATTGTTGATGAATCGAAGTTGGTTGATCAATTAGGTGATTTTGGCTTACCAGTTGAAGTGATTCCATTTGGGGCGAGTCACGTTTTTAGTGCTTTGGAAGCCAAAGGTTATCAACCCGAATGGCGGATGGATGGTGATCAAAAGTACCGGACGGATGAAGGTAATTTAATTATCGATTTACGCTTCGGTAAAATTGCCGATCTAGAACAATTAGCCAATGAATTAATTCAAATGGTCGGGGTCGTTGAACACGGTCTGTTCTTGCACCGGGTTGATACGGTGATTGTTGGTCGTCAAGATGGACCAGAAGTATTAGGTCGCGAGCTCAGCAAATAAAGTGCCTGTTGGCGTAACGATATAAACCGTGCCGGAACTGGTGGAACCAGGTTCGGCACGGTTTTTCGTTATGACTAGGTGGTTGTCCGCCGAACGTAGTTACTAAGTTGCCGTAGAAATCTTAGTCCTAGTCGCTTGCTCGGTGAGCGTAGTTGCGAAGTTAGGGTACACCAAAATCCGCTGTAAAACTGTTCCTCACAGCTTTACAGCGGATTTTATTATTTATCAGCAATCTCTTTGTTGCGATTAAAAATTAACCATTTTGAGAAAACGTAATTAGCAATCACTACAACCACATTATCGATGACTTTTAAGATAAATTGTTGCAAGTCGCTATCAAATCCTAACACATGCACCCCGACGTTCATAAAAGCTAAGTCAATTAACAAGGTTAAGGCGCGATAGAAAAAGAAGCGTCCACATTCTACTAAGAAATCACTTACCGTGGTGTATTCAGAACCAAAGACCCAAACTTTATTCGTCAAGTAGGCAACTAAAACGGAAATAAACCAGGCAATGGTGGTGGCACTACTGATGCTGACATTAGTGAACATGATCAGTAATTGATAACTCGCGAGGTTGATAATCGTGGTCACCACGCCCCAAAATAGGTAGGCGATAATTGATTTATATTGTTGGTACAATTGCATTAATTTAGTCATGATTTTCGACCTGACTTAATAATTTGGCGACCATGGTTTCCAACGCAGCCACATCATCGCTATTTGGAGTGACGTCAATCTTGATGTTGTCGGCTCCTTGTTTGGCGCCAGTTTGCGCTAATTGGGTAGCAAATTTATCAACGGCAAGGGCGAATTCATCACCATATTGGGTGTCCCCAGCGCCAGCCACGGCAAAAACTAAGTTGGGGAAGGTTTCGGTGGCTAAATCTTCAAAGAAATCAAGTCCTTCATCTGGTAAGGAACCACCATCGTAGGTGTATGGGCAGACGACACAAATATCAACATCATTTAATTCACTGACGTCAGCAAACGATAAATCCTTCATTTCGGCGGTGACTCCGTGATCTTCAAAGGTGCTGGTAACAATATCAGCAATATCTTCATTGTTGCCAGTAATGGTGGCATATAAAACTAA
Source organism: Limosilactobacillus equigenerosi DSM 18793 = JCM 14505 (assembly GCF_001311375.1). GTDB lineage: Bacteria > Bacillota > Bacilli > Lactobacillales > Lactobacillaceae > Limosilactobacillus > Limosilactobacillus equigenerosi. The sequence goes on along the minus strand of NZ_BBAS01000007.1, from coordinate 72,105 downwards.
GGCTTTCGTCATTTTAATACTCCTCGTAATTCTTTGTTCGTGCAGTTAGTATAGCATGATTATCAGTGGTATACTAATTACATTGAGTAAAGAGGAGCAAAGAATAATGATTAGTTTAAAATCAACTCGTGAAATTGATGATATGGCTGCGGCGGGGGCCGTCTTAGCTGGGATGCATCTTGGCTTACGTGACATTGTGAAACCAGGCATTTCCAGTTGGAAAATTGAAGAATTTGCCCGCGAATATTTTAAAGATCGGGGTGCGATTGCAGCGCAAATTGGCTTTGAAGGCTATAAATATGCGACGTGTGTTAGCATTAATGATGAAATTTGCCATGGTTTCCCTCGCAAGCAAGTTACTTTGAAGAACGGGGACTTAGTAAAGATTGACACGGTCGTTGAATACAACGGGGCCTTTAGTGATTCTTGTTGGAGTTACGCCGTGGGAGAAGTAACCCCAGCGATTGCCCAATTAATGGATGTGACGAAACAATCCTTATACTTGGGAATTGACCAAGCGGTTGTTGGTAACCGCCTTGGTGATATTGGGGCCACGATTCAACACTTCACTGAAGATGAACATGGTTACGGTGATGTCCGTGATTTTGTTGGACATGGGATTGGACCGACGATGCACGAAGATCCAATGGTGCCGCATTACGGGGGGGCTGGCAAAGGGCAACGCTTGCGTAATGGGATGACGATTACAATTGAACCGATGATTAACACCGGGACGTGGGAAGCTAATACTGATCATCCAGATGGCTGGACGGCGACAACCATGGATGGTGGTTGGAGTTGTCAATATGAACATACGTTGGCAATTACGAATGATGGACCAAAAATTTTAACTTCGCAAGATCTAGCAGCGGATGCGAAGTACTTATGGCCTGGGTATGCGGATCAATTAGCTGAACATGCGGCCGCAGCGAAGCGGATTGCCCAAAAATATTAAAGAATTTGTTTTAACTGATCAAGGTTATGAAAGAAGCCTTGGTCAGTTTTTTACTTGTGGTACAATTGACAAAGTAATTTTGAAGAAAAAGCGAGATAAAAGCAACAATGCAAGCATGGAAACGACAATTACGGCGGACCTTGAAAGTGTACTGGTATCACTTTAATCAAGCACGCTTATCGTCATCAGCGGCTGAATTGGCCTATTACAGTTTATTATCGATTTTTCCGGCAATTTTGATTGTAGGGAATGTTTTGCCCATGCTAGGGGTGAATGCGAAAACCGTGCTTGGCTATTTACAAACTGGTATCCCAACTTCTGTTTATAAGTTAATTGAGCCGGTAATTACAGATTTTCTCCAACATGGGAGTGGGGGATGCTGACGACAGGGTTGATTGTGGCGATTTGGTCAACTAGTAGTGGTGTGGCCGCCTTTCAGCGGAACGTTAATCATGCTTACGGCGTGGCGGAAGATTTAAATCCAATTTGGAATCGCGTGATTTCGTTCATTTGGATTATCATCGCGTTGATGGTTGTGTTTGGCTTAGTTTTTTTATATGGGATTGGCGAGCAAATTTTACAAGGTTTGCAACCAATTTTTGACTTTAATGTTGAGTATATTCATCGTTTTGCGGCTTACCGGTATCCAGTAGCGTTTATTGGGCTTTTTACCGCCTTAACGCTGTTGTATTATTTCGTCCCCAATGCGAAGGTCCGCTGGCGCTATGTCATGATTGGCGCTTTAGTGGCGACCGTTTTAATGATGGCACTCGCCCGGATTTTTTTCTTATTATAATGTCTTAACCAGTACTCAATTGTCATCTTATCGGACGATTTCGGGCTTTATTCTGATGATGATTTGGCTGGATTTTTCTGGGATGATTATTATGATTGGGGCGACCATTAATGCGACCACCCAGGTTTTAATTGAAGGTGGGATTCAGCAACGCCGGTATTTGTGGGATTTTCTGAATCAAAAATAGCAATCACGAATGGGACAGATTTGAATTCGGTTTCATTCGTGATTTTTATTTATTGGTCAAATTTAGTCAAATCAATTGCATTTTCGAAATAAAATGTTATAGTAATACTTGTAATTAGCACTTGGACACCGCGAGTGCTAAAAATAAAATTATTAATCAATAAAGTTAAAAACTTTTGGAGGGATTATCGTGTTAAAACCATTAGGAGATCGGGTTGTCCTGAAAGCTGAAAACGAAGAACAAACAGTTGGTGGCATTGTCTTAGCAGCCAATGCGAAGGATAAGCCAACCACGGCGACGGTGATTGCGGTTGGTCCTGGCAAGGTCCTTGATAATGGTCAAGTGGCCGCAATGAACGTCAAAGAAGGCGACAAGGTCTTGTTTGATAAGTATGCCGGTAATGAAGTTGAATATAACGGCGACAAGTACTTAGTAGTACGGGAAAGCGAATTAATCGCAATTGTAGATTAAGCAGGAGGAACGAAAATGGCTAAGGATATTAAGTTTGCAGAAGATGCCCGGACCGCAATGTTGCGGGGGTTGATAAGTTAGCAAATACGGTTAAGACGACGATTGGTCCTAAGGGGCGCAACGTGGTCTTAGAACAAAACTATGGTTCGCCAACGATTACCAATGACGGGGTAACAATTGCCCGTTCCATCGAATTAGAAGACCATTTTGAAAACATGGGGGCCAAGTTAGTCGCTGAAGTTGCTTCTAAAACCAATGATATTGCTGGGGATGGGACGACCACGGCCACGGTCTTAACGCAAGCCATCGTTAACGAAGGCATGAAGAATGTGACGGCCGGCGCCAACCCAGTTGGAATTCGGCGTGGGATTGACCGGGCCACGCAAGCTGCCGTCGAAGCTTTAAAGGCCATGAGTCACGAAGTTAAGACGAAGGATGATATTGCTCAAATCGCTTCAATTTCAGCCGCCAACCCAGAAGTAGGGCAATTAATTGCGGATGCGATGGAAAAGGTTGGTAATGACGGGGTCATCACGATTGAAGATTCCCGTGGGGTTGACACGAGTGTTGATGTCGTTGAAGGGATGAGCTTTGACCGTGGTTACATGTCCCAATACATGGTGACGGATAACGACAAGATGGAAGCTAACCTTGACAACCCATACTTATTAATTACTGATAAGAAGATTGCCAACATTCAAGACATTTTGCCACTCTTACAATCAGTGGTTCAAGAAGGCCGGGCGCTCTTGATCATTGCCGATGATATTACGGGTGAAGCCTTACCAACGTTAGTCTTGAACAAGATGCGGGGGACGTTTAACGTGGTAGCTGTTAAGGCCCCTGGGTTCGGTGACCGGCGGAAGGAACAATTAGCTGATATTGCCGTCTTAACCGGCGGGACGGTGATTTCCGATGATCTTGGGATGAACTTAAATGAAGTGACGGTCGCTCAATTGGGTCAAGCTAATAAGGTCACGGTCACGAAGGATTCAACGACGATTGTGAATGGTGCCGGTGACAAGGCAGCGATTGCAGAACGCGTTGATCAAATTAAGCAAGCAATTGCGAACACGACGTCTGATTTTGACAAAGACAAGCTCCAAGAACGGTTAGCGAAGTTAGCTGGTGGGGTTGCCGTGGTTAAAGTCGGAGCCGCTACGGAAACGGAATTAAAGGAACGTAAGTACCGGATTGAAGATGCCTTAAACGCAACCCGGGCCGCAGTTCAAGAAGGATTTGTTCCTGGTGGTGGGACAGCATTGGTTAATGTCATCAGTGCCCTCGAAAATCTTGAAGCCACTGGTGATGAAGCCACGGGGATTAACATCGTGAAGGTGGCCCTTGAAGCACCAGTGCGTCAAATTGCGGAAAATGCCGGCTTAGAAGGTTCCGTGATTGTTAACCAATTGAAGCATGAAAAGCCAGGTATTGGTTACAATGCGGCTGAAGATAAGTTTGAAGACATGGTTGCGGCGGGGATTGTTGACCCAACGAAGGTTACGCGCTCAGCCTTACAAAACGCTGCTTCAGTTTCATCACTGCTCTTAACGACGGAAGCAGTCGTCGCTGAAAAGCCAGCTGAAAATGCTCCGGCCGCACCGGCTGCCCCAGCTGGTGGGATGCCAGGGATGATGTAATTACTTTAAAACATTCTGATTACAAAACGGGTACTCTTATTGACGAGTACCCGTTTTCTTTGTAGAATAGCGTGTGATTTTATTTAAAGGAGAATTGACAACATGTGGAAATTCCTAAAGCGAGCTTTAATCGGGAAACCGTTAAAGACTCTTGATGAGGGACAAGCCAATTTAACCAAGTTTAAAGCGTTGGCACTCTTATCTTCGGATGCTTTGTCGTCAGTTGCGTATGGGACGGAACAAATTACGACCGTCTTAGTTACCTTGTCAGCGGCGGCCATTTGGTATTCACTACCAATTGCGGCGCTGGTGTTAGTTCTGTTAGTTGCAATTACATTGTCGTATCGCCAAATTATTCATGCCTATCCCAGCGGTGGGGGTGCTTATGTGGTGGCAACGACGAATTGGGGTCAAAACGGGGGATTAATTGCCGGCGGATCTTTATTAGTTGACTATATGTTGACGGTAGCCGTTTCGACAACGGCCGGAACCGAAGCAATTACCTCGGCGATTCCGCAATTATTGCCATATACTGTGCCATTATCATTATTAATCGTAGTTGGGATTATGGTTTTGAATTTGCGGGGGTTAAGTGAAAGTGCTAACTTCTTAACGATTCCAGTGTATTTCTTTGTCGTCATGATTTTAGCGATGATTGGTTGGGGAGCTTACAATATCTTAACCGGTCAAGCAGTTTATCATGCGACGGCTTCGTATGGAACCCCAGTGGCGGGGATGAGTTTAGTTCTTTTTATTCGGGCCTTCTCGGCAGGGTCGTCTTCTTTAACGGGGGTTGAAGCGATTAGTAACGCTGTCCCTAACTTTAAAGAACCGAAAACGAATAATGCGGCTAATACGTTGTTAATGATGAGTTTATTGTTGGCCTTCTTCTTCGGTGGAATAACTTACTTAAGTTACTACTTTGGAATTGTGCCTAACCATCAAGTGACAGTACTTTCCCAAATTGGGTTAGCCGTGTTTGGCGGGCATAACTTAGCCTTTTACTTACTTCAATTAGCCACGGCGATGATTTTAGCGGTGGCCGCCAATACTGGTTTCTCGGCCTTTCCAGTCTTAGCATACAACATGGCCAAGGATAAGTTCTTACCGCATGCCTTTATGGATCGGGGGGACCGCTTAGGTTACTCCAATGGGATTATTTCGTTAGCCGTGGGGGCGATGATTTTAATTATCATCTTCAATGGGGAAACGAATATGTTGATTCCGTTGTATGCGGTTGGGGTGTTCGTGCCATTTACTTTGTCACAATCTGGGATGATTATTCACTGGTTCCGGGAACGGGATGGTTTCTGGTTAGGTAAGTCCCTGATTAACTTAGTTGGGGCGGTCATTTCAGCGGCTTTAGTGGTCTTCTTGTTCTGGCAACACTTTGGTGGTGTTTGGCCATACTTAATTATCATGCCATTGTTGTTATGGATGTTTTATAAAATTCACCAACACTATATTAGTGTCGGACAACAATTGCGTATTATGGAAAAGTCAAAGGTCCAATTGCATGATTATGATGGGGCAACCGTGATTGTCTTAGTTGGGAATGTGACCCAAGTAACCAAGGGCGCAATTAATTATGCGCGTTCAATTGGGGATTATGTCATTGCGATGCACGTATCGTTTGATGAAAATCCCGGTAAGGAACATAAGACGGCCAACCAATTTAAGACGGAATTTCCAGACGTGCGCTTTGTTGATATTCACTCATCTTATCGTTCGGTGGCCCAGCCAACGGTTCGGTTTGTGGATGTCATTGCAAAACGGGCGGCCGATCGGAATTACTCCGTAACGGTCTTAGTTCCACAATTTATCCCAGGAAAACGTTGGCAAAACATCTTACATAATCAAACGAGTTTACGGCTTCGGGCCGTCTTAAATTCGCGTGAAAATGTGATTGTGTCGTCATATAATTATCATTTGAAATAGGTCGTGAGCCACGCATTAGGGAAGCCGTGGCCTAACGTAGACAAGGCGTTGGCACTAGCAAAGCTAGGGTCGGCGCCTTTGTCATAGTTAGGCACTAGGCTTCCGCGTGGCGAACGTAGTTAATACCAGGTCGTGAGCCGAGCGTAAAAAGCGACGTTAGGCTAACTTGGAAACGGACGTTGACGTGGCAACACGTCGGCGTTCGTTTTCAGTTAGTCCTAGTCGCTTGCTCGGTGAACGTAGTTACATACAGGTCGTGAGGCGGACGTTAAAACCGCCGTATCATAACGTTGAAACTGGCGTTGACGGATAGCATATCCGTCGGCGTCAGTTTTGCGTTATGACTAGGTGGTTGTCCGCCGAGCGTAGTTACAAATAGGTCGCGAGCCCAGCTATTAAAGCGCCGGTTGGCGTAACGATATAAAACGCGTCGGAACTGGCAAAGCCAGGTTCGGCGTGTTTTTAAGTTAGGCCCTAAGGTGCTACTGCGCGAACGAAGTTACAAAGTTGCAGTGGAAAGTTTCATTATCAATTTAAAACGCCAGTCGAATTTCGACTGGCGTTTGTTTATGGTTGATATAAAATTTCGTGTTGGCGTTCTTCGCCAGGTAAAACAGCGATTTGCCCCCGGAAACGATTGGTAATTTCGGCAGTAAAAGTTTCAACTTGGTCGTTGTCGACGAAAACATAGGTTGTAACGTCCACACCATAATCATCGTGGTCAAGTTCAAAGTGTTCTTGGTTGAGCCAATAGGTTAATTGATCGTGGTTGGCGTAGCTGTGTTGTAAGCCAACAATCGTTTGGGTTACACGTTGGACAATCGTAGCAGCTTCAACGGCTTGAGCAGTGGTACCGCTGTAAGCACGGATTAAACCACCAGCACCAAGTTTAATGCCACCAAAGTACCGCGTGACGACGGCGGCCACATTATGGAGATGATTTTTTTGCAAGACTTCCAAAATAGGAACGCCAGCCGTGCCGCTTGGTTCACCATTGTCACTTTCACGTTGGATTTCATCGCGGTCGCCAACTTGGTAAGCAAAACAATTATGGGTGGCTTTACGATGTTCGTGATTGACAGCTCGATAAAATCAATGGCATCTTGTTCATTAGTTAATTTTTTTAATTGGCAAATGAAACGCGATTTTTTAATGATTACTTCGACCGTAACATCGCCTTGGATTGTTAGATAAGGTTCAGACATAATTGGTTCATCCTTGTTAAAAATACGTATTTATTTAATGAGGTGATTAACATGCAGACACAATTATTTTGGGGCCGCCAACTATTTTTAACCACGCCACCGGCATTTACAACGCAAATGCGGCCAGCGTTGAAAGTCGGAGTGCTGAAAGTTCATTGTCAACGTTGCGGTCAGGCCACGTGGCGGTGGCAAGCAGCTTTACCTCGTCATCAATATTATTGTCCCCAGTGTCTCAATTTGGGTCGCATGAGTACCTTAGGACAATTGTATCATCTTCCGGAGCCAAATCAATTTTCGGTGCCAAACCAGCTTTTAACGTGGACGGGTCAATTGTCACCACTGCAAGCCCAAGTAGCGAAGCGGATTAAGCAGACGATGCAATCACGACAGACGCATTTAGTTTGGGCCGTTACGGGAGCAGGAAAGACGGAGATGCTGTATCCGGCCTTAGTGGCAGCTTTAGAACGTGGGGAACGCGTGGCGATTGCTTCTCCACGGATTGATGTGGTTTTAGAATTAGCCCCGCGCTTACAAGCAGCCTTTTCCCAAGTTGAACAAGTGGTTTTAACCGGACAAACACCGCAATATCGGTATTGCCAATTAACGTTGTGTACGACTCATCAGTTGTTGCGATTTTATCATGCCTTTGACCAATTAATTGTTGATGAAGTTGATGCCTTTCCATATGCGGGGAATCAAGCGCTGTTATACGCCACCAAACAAGCTATTAAACCAACTGGGGCATGCACGTATTTAACGGCGACTCCTGGCCCAGTGTTACAACGCCAAGCTAGGCGAGAACATTGGCAAGTGAGTTACTTGCCGCGTCGGTTTCATGGTCAGCCATTGCCAGAAATTGAATTTCAAAAAATCGATAATTGGCGAGTACGACCATTAGCGCCGCACTTGCAGCAATGGTTAAGGCAGCGCTTAGGTCGACGAGAATGTTTAATTTTTGTCCCGAAAATTGCTGATATTAATCCATTATTGCAAAGCCTACGGTCGCTATTCCCAATGGTCCGCCAAGCTGGGGTGTATGCCGCTGACCCCGAACGAACAACGAAAGTGCAACTGATGCGCCAACATCAATTGGATTGGTTAGTGACAACCACAATTTTAGAACGCGGGGTGACTTTGCCGGGGATCGATGTGTTAGTGCTCGGAGCGGATGAAGGAATTTTTTTCGATTGCGGCGTTAGTGCAAATTGCCGGGCGGGTAGGTCGGAGTGCGCAATGTCCAACTGGAACGGTGTTAATGGTGGGCAGGCATCAATCGGCAACGATTCAAGTCGCGCAAAATGAAATTAAAATGATGAATCGGCGGGGAGGATTTTAAATGTTAAGTCGCTGTGTGCAATGTCAACGGGAGTTAAATCTCGCAACTTGGTGGGGCCAGCGGAGTTTATTGCCATTATGTTCAACTTGTCGGGAGGGGGTGCTGACTTATGGTGTCCCAACTTGTCAGGGGTGTGGACGCACTAGTTCAAGGCAGCCGCTTTGTATGGATTGTCAAGCGTGGCGGGCTCAATATGGGTGGGTACTTCCAAATCGATGTTTGTATCAATATAATGACTGGATGCGTTCATACATGGAACAATATAAATTTAAAGGTGATTATTACCAGCGGCGCATTTTTATGACGGTGTACACAAAGGCAGTGCGAAAGTGTCATGCTCAAATCATTGTTCCAATCCCAGTAACGGAGGCCACGTGGCAAACACGGGGATTTAACCAAGTCTTAGGTTGGTATCAAGGTAATTATCAAGCGTTGTTGCGCCTTAAAATGCGGGATAAAGTTGCACAATCATCGAAAACTCGTCAGCAACGGCTTGCAACCCCGCAACCATTTGAATTGAATCGGACGGTAGATTTAACCGGGAAACGGATATTGTTGTTAGATGATATTTATACGACGGGACGGACGTTATATCATGCGGCGCAATGTCTCCGGACAGCTGGGGCTCGTGAAATTCTCAGTCTAACGTTAGCCGGATGAAAAGATTAGTTGTGAAAACGCTTAACTGTGCGGTATAATATAAATGAAAGATAAGCACCACTTATCTTTCTCGAGCCTTACAATAAGGCTTTGGGTGAAAGGAGAGAGTATTATGTTAAAGTTTAATATTCGTGGTGAAAACATTGAAGTTACTGACGCAATTCGGGAATATGTGGAAAAGCGGGTTGCCAAGTTAGATAAGTACTTAGAACCAAACCTACCAGCCGAAGCACATGTGAACCTGAAAGTTTACTCCAACAAGACTTACAAGGTTGAAGTAACGATTCCATTGCCATACCTTACGTTACGGGCAGAAGAAACGTCTAATGATATGTATGGTAGCGTGGACTTGGTAACGGATAAGTTAGAACGCCAAATCCGGAAGTACAAGACCAAGGTTAACCGCAAGGCCCGTGAAAAGGGAATTAAGGATCTTGAATTCGTTGACACGGTTGATGAAGCAGAAGACGACACGAAGTTAGATGTAGTGCGGACGAAGCAAATTTCCTTAAAGCCAATGGATGTTGAAGAAGCGGCCTTACAAATGGATATGTTAGGTCACGACTTCTTCATCTATGAAGATGCCGAAACGAACGGTACGAGCATCGTTTACCGGCGTAAGGATGGCAGGTACGGTTTAATTGAAGTTGATTAATTGAATAAATTCCTAAAAGTCGGCTTGGCGCCGGCTTTTTAATATAACTGTAATATGGTTGTCGTTGCGTTAGGTGTTTCATTAAGTGTAAAATTAACAAGTAAGACTTAAATTTTGAGGAAGGTAAAAATGGAAATTTAAAAAAACGTTTTAAACTCTATAAGAGTGGTAAAAATTGGTGTATGGCCGCGTTAATGTTTACTGGGGCCAGTACGGGAATTTTTATGAATAATGTTTCAGCGAATGCCGATGATGCAACAGCAACTAGCACGGATGCCAAAACTGAGACAGTCACAGCAAATAATAACGATTCTCAAACAAAGGAAGTCGCGCTGCCGGCAACGGATGCGGCATCAAATAATACTGATTCAGCTAGTGCAACGACGACAACGTCAGCTGATAAGGAAACAACGTCCACTAATAAGGATAACCAAAATCAACTCAGTTCAGATTGGCAAGCTGTTGATGGTGGTTATGTTTACCAAGGTAGTAAGGATGTTAAACAAAATCGTCATTACGAATTATTACCATCAATTAAGGGAACGGGTGAAAACTGGTATTTAATTGATAATGGTAAAGCGCAAAGCGGCGTCCAAGAATGGACTGGTTCATACTGGTACTTTGACCCAATGACGTACTTATTAAGTCAAAAGAAAGATTATGTTAAGTCGCAATGGGGAATGTACTATTTGGTTGGTAATGATGGTCGGATTCAATCTGGCGTCCAAGAATGGGCCGGTAGTTACTGGTACTTTGATCCAACGACGTACTTACTGAGTCAAAAGAAAAATTATGTCCAATCTCAATGGGGTGATTGGTACTTAGTAGGTGATGATGGCCGGATTCAATCTGGCGTCCAAGAATGGGCCGGCAGTTACTGGTACTTTGATCCAGAAACTTACTTATTACACAAGCAACGTGGCTTTATTACTTCGCAATGGGGTGCCAAATATTTAGTTGGTAATGACGGTCGTATTTTATCTGGTGTCCAAGAATATGATGGCAAGATTTATGACATTGACCCAACTACCTATCAATTAACTAAGGGGCGTAATTACAAGCAAGCCCCAAATGGTAATTGGTATCTATTTGATAACGGGATTGCTCAAAGTGGAATTCAAGAATGGGCTGGTAATTACTGGTACTTTGATCCACAAACATACTTATTACGCCAAAAACGTGATTATGTCCAATCTCAATGGGGCTCCTGGTACTTAATTGACGATTCTGGTCGAGTTCAAAGTGGGATTCAAGAATGGGCTGGTAGTTACTGGTACTTTGATCCACAAACATACCTATTACGTCAAAAGCGTGATTATGTCCAATCTCAATGGGGAGCCTGGTACTTAATTGATGATTCTGGTCGGGTTCAAAGTGGCGTCCAAGAATGGCAAGGACAATATTGGTACTTTAATCCATCAACCTACTTATTGACACCAAATTGTGACATTGTTGAACATGGTGTTAAGTATCATGTGAATGGCAGTGGGGTTGTTGAAAATTATGTTGGCCTACCCGAATTAAAACAACAATTACCACAAGTAATTGCGGATAAGTTAAATAATAATGTGACATATGATTGGACTAATGAAAATAATCAATATCGTGAATTAGCAGTTCATGATATGGCGCAACTCATTAGTCAGGGTGACGTTGAAAATAAAATCAGCGTGATTGAACAATTAATGTACAAAAACAACTTGTTGACTGGGAAGGTCGTCAAAAGCCAAATTTTTGATTTAGCTAAGAACCCCTGGGATAAGGATCAATTGGCAGATTACTTTGTGAAGGGAATTAATAGCGACCGGAGTAAGGATGCAATTGTTGGCGTCGGAATTGATTCTAAGAAGAATCAGTTAGCTATTCTATTATTCCAACCAGGAACTAATGAAGTTGCTAAAGAAGTTGCCACAGCTCCAACAAACCCGAAGTTTATGTCAGCGGATGAAACACCAACGAGTCAAAAAAACGGCAGACCAAGTGGAATTGGCTTATAAAACGGGTGGCGAAACGGGTCTCCGGTACGAATCAGTTAAAGTTGAACCAATTAAAGGGATGACCGATGATATGGTTCGTGGGGTTGATATTTCAAGTTACCAATCTTTACTTAATGCCGGTGTGCAATTCTATGATTTTAATGGGCAACCAGCCAGTATCTTTAAGGTTCTAAGTGATGCCGGGGTAAATTGGGTGCGGATTCGCCTTTGGAATGATCCATACGATAAGAACGGCAATGGCTACGGTGGTGGTAACAACGATGAAGCATCATTAGTTAAGATGGCTAGTGAAGCGGCTCAATATGGGTTGAAGACGTTAGTTGACTTCCACTACTCTGATTTTTGGGCTGATCCAGCTAAGCAAATTTTGCCAAAGGCTTGGAGTCAATTGAGTGATACGGACTTAGCGAAGGAAGTTAATCTTTATACTAAGAAAGTGTTAGCTGATTTAAAACGGGCTGGTGCCGATGTGCAAATGGTTTCAATCGGGAATGAAATTACCAAGGGAGCGTTTGGTCAAGTAGCTAATTCAAGCAAGGGTGAAGATTGGAAGAGTATTTGGTTGGGCGATGCAGGTAAACGGTTGACGATGCTTTTATCACAAGCTTCCAGTGCAGTTCGTGAATCTGGTAATAGTAAAATTGCCATCCATATTGAAACGCCAAATGTTGATAAATACCGGCAAATTATGACGGTCTTAAAGAACAATGGGGTTGACTATGATTACCTAGGTACTTCTTACTATCCATTTTGGTGGAATAACTCGGATACTTTGCGTGATGTTGCCCATATGACGGAAACTGAATTTGGAAAACGATTGGTCGTGATGGAAGTAAGTTGGTTGAATGATACGCATGATGCTGACGGAACGGGTAATTCTTTATCTAATGATGGTGGAATAAATAAATTCCCAATCGGCCCACAAGGTCAAGTTGATGTCTTAGCGGATATGTATAAGGCGTTGGTTGATACTGATGGAGTCGGTAGTTTTTATTGGGAACCAGCTTGGTTGCCTGTCCATCCTGGATATGAAAATTGGCAAGAAAATAAAGATGCCGGAAATCAATATGGTACAGGCTGGGCATCAAAGTATGCGGTTGGTTATGCTCCTGATAATGAAATGTACTGGGAAGGTAAACCAACTTGGGGTGGTACGACTTGGGATAATCAATCCTTATTTGATGACCACGGCTATCCATTACAATCGTTAAACATGTACAAGGGATTCTTGCACGGCTATGAAACCCCAGTTAATACGAAAGTCAGTTCAACTGTTACTGCTAAAGTGGGGACGGTGACTGATAATCCGTTGACTGGTGTTGATGTTAATAACCAAACGATTAATTTAACCGGTTTAATTTCCAATGCTGGCCAATTCTTATTACAAGGTCAACCCAATCAAGTGATTAGCGATACTCAATTACAAGCAATTGCAAATGAGTTATTAACGAGTGGCAAGTCTGATTTACAAACGACGGCTAATGGTGATGTTTATCATTTAACATATGAATTAACCGATGCTAATCGGACGGCATTTGTTAAGGATAATCATGGTAAACATTACGGTGATACGTTGAATGTCAGTTATACGACGCAAGTGGTCGTTGATCGCCAAGGATCAGCAACTACTAATCAAGTGACATCACCAATTACAGTTAAAGTGAGTGAAGTTTGGAATGCGGTTAATAACTACACACCAACCGTTGATGGTCTTTTAGCAGTTGGTGATACATTGACTGATCAAGATGTTGATTTAGCTCAAATCAACACGAAGACACTTCAAACGTTATTAACGGGAACGAAAGGTGAGACAGTCACCGCCAGCTATGATCAAATTAAAAGCTTGTTGCCAGGGGCAACGTCAGCCTTAATGGGCACGAAGGATTATGTGACGGCGGATGGAAATCACTATCGGTATGAATTTTGGTTAAAGGACCTTAATCAAGCCGGTTTAAAATATGGTAATCCGTTAGTATTAAGTTACTCTGCTTCTTTAAAGTGGCTTAGCAAAGATTAATAACGAAAGTAAAAGGAGGCAACCCCCAATTTGGGAATTGCCTCCTTTTTACTATGGAAATTTTTAGAAACTCGTTACTGGGTCATCAGTCGTAGTAACGTACTTAGCCTTAACCGGGGTGGCGTAGATAATTTCGTCGCCCTTTTTAAATAGCTCGCTTTGGGAAATTTGTTCCATCGTTTGCTTGACCGTCGCTTCAGCTAAATTTTCGTTGACGTAATTTAACTTCAACGTGTGTAACTTACCTTGGTTACTCTTGAAAATTAAATCTAATACCTTCATAGTTTAACTCCTCTCTATTCGCCGGCTGTCAATGCCGTCACCGTTGTAACTTGGGTAGCAGTGACTTGATCATCTGTTAACGTGGATAATGCGCTAATCAATTGGGTTACTTTTTCGTCATCGTAGTTCTCCACGAGGTAGTTGAACGTTCGCCGGATGGGCTTAGGTTGATGACTGTTCGTGGCGGTTAACGTAAGCTTGTTCGAAGTAAATTGATGTTTCATGATATAATGCTCCTTGAATTTAAGTTTAATAATCACTGGCCAGTGGTTACACTTACTACAACGAAATGGGGAGGCAAAGTGTCAACGTCATGGTAAAAAAAATTACGGCCATTGCAGTTCAAAAACGCCCGGGACGGTATAACATCTTTTTAGATGGGCAATATGAGTTAGCGGTCGCCGAGAGTGTGTTAATCAAATATCGCCTCATGAAAGGAATGGAGCTGACACCGGCCCAAATCGCGGAATTAAAAGTAGCCGATCAAGGGGCGAAAGCCTATCAGCGCACACTGGATTTTTTGTCCCACCAATTACGGACGGAACAAGAAGTGCGGCAAAGATTAGCTAAAGATGAGGTGCCAGCAGACACGATTGATGCAATTATTGTGCGCTTACAAGCTGAACAGCTCTTGGATGACCAAGTGTATGCGGATAGTTACGTGCGGACGGTCATGCGCACGGAATTAAAGGGACCGCAAATCATTACCCAAAAGTTACGGCAAAAAGGAGTGGCGATAACTAAAATTACCCAAGCACTGCAACAATTTACCACAGAACAACAAGTCACAAATGTGACGAAATTAGCTACCAAGCTTCAACGACGTTATCGTAAGGATCCGCAACGCCGGCAGCAACAAAAGGTTCACCAAGGCTTGTTAACGAATGGCTATGATGGGACGATTAGTAATTTGGTCTTGGAACAATTAACATGGCAGGTTGATTCCCAACAACAAACAGACTTATTAACTCAAACTGCGCAAAAAAAATATGGCAGAAAAATCAAAAGTATTCAGATTCGTATGAGCGAACCCTTAAAACGAAGCAAGCTTTAGTCCGCAAAGGCTTCGATTTTGATGATATTAATGCGTGGTTTGCGGAGAATGACCTTGATTAAGTATTTAGTTACCAAGTGATTAATGGTAAAATTAAGGTTACATGTAAATTATGATTTTGGAGTTTGAAAATGGACATTAAAGTTTTAGTGGCTGCGCATAAGCAATATCAAATGCCACAAGATGAAATGTATCTTCCAATGTTTGTGGGTAAGGAGCTCCATCCGGATTCCCCGATTGAATATCAAGGTGATAACAGTGGTGATAATATTTCAGTCAAAAATCCGCACTATAATGAGCTAACGGCGATTTACTGGGCATGGAAGAATTTGAACGCAGATGCTTATGGGTTAGTTCACTATCGGCGGTTATTTACGACGAAGCCAGGCCGTGATTTTAATAATGTTTTAACACATGAGCAAGCGGAACAATTATTGGCTAAGTATGATGTAGTTGTACCAGCCAAACGGCGGTATTGGATTGAAAGTAATGAATCGCATTATCGGCATGCTCATCACAATCGGCCCTTTGATGTGATGACGGAAATTATCGAACGGGATTATCCGGAATATGTGCCAGCGATGAAGCGAGTCTACCAACGGACGTGGGCACATATGTATAATATGTTTATTATGAAACAACGGCCGTTTGATGAGTACTGTACGTGGATGTTTGATATTTTATCCAAGGTGGAACAAGCAGTTGCCACAGAAGTGCAAACCTATTCAACTTATGAACAACGTGTTTACGGGTTTTTAAGTGAATTATTGCTGGACATTTGGTTAGAAACTAATGCAGAATACCAAGTTGTTGAACAACGCTATGCCTTTATGGAATCACAAAATTGGTTCGTTAAGGGGGGCAAGTTCTTGCAACGGAAATTGGTTGGTCATCCATAGATAAGGGGGAGCATGATCATGAAAAATGAGATGTCAATAATTAAGATTGATGATCATGACTTAAACGGCCATCGGTTTTATGATGGTTTTAAACGGGCAATGGATTTTTTTGCTAGCGTTGCTAGGAATTGTCTTGTTAAGTTGGTTATATCTACTGATTGCTATTTTTATTAAATGTGGAGATTGGGGACCAGTTTTTTATTCACAAGCGCGGATTGGTAAAAACGGACAATCATTTAAAATGTGGAAATTCCGCTCGATGGTGACGAATGCGGATGAATTAAAAGCCGACTTGATGGACCAAAATGAGGTTGAAGGGAACATGTTTAAGATGAAACGTGATCCCCGGATTACCCGGGTGGGGGCGTTTATTCGTAAGTATAGCCTCGATGAGTTACCACAACTTTGGAATGTTATGCGTGGCGATATGTCGTTAATTGGTCCGCGGCCCGCTTTGCCCGAAGAAGTGGCTAATTACACAGATTATGACCGGCAACGGTTGCTAGTAATTCCAGGGTGTACGGGTTATTGGCAAGTGACGACACGGAATTCAGCTAGCTTTGCTGAAATGGTTAATCTTGACTTAACGTATATCAAGCGACGTTCGTTTAAATTCGATTTATGGATTTTGGTAATGACGGTTAAAGTAATGTTAGTACCAAATACTGCGTACTAGGCGGTGATGTAATGAAACAGATAAAAAAAATTGTGGCATTACCCAATTAGTGGCCGAGAATTATATCGAGTGGTTTTTATTATTGCGTTAATACAATCATTTTTGGACACTACGACCTTACCTCCTAGTATCATAACTAAATTTTTCCATTTGTTAGGGGTTGGATCAGTTGTTTTTGGAATGGTATTTAAAATCTATGTTTTAGATGAGTGGCGGCCATTACAATATGTGTTAATTACATTAATCCTTGGAGCATTTGCAATATCATTTTTAAAAACAGGGTTAGGTGGGATATTACTGTACCCGTTATTGGTCTTGGGGGCTAAAGGAATTAACTTTAATTTAGTCATAAAAGATTTTTTTAGAATTTCATTAGTTGCACTGTCAATTGTGATGGCCTTAGCAATGCTCGGTGGAATTACTAATTTGGTTTATCATCCAATTGATCGGGCAACTCGTTATTCTTTAGGGATAACATATCCAACCGATTTAGCAGCCCATTCTTTATTATTGCTACTATCTTATTATTATTTACGCTATCGACGAATTCGGGTAGTAGAATTGATTGCCGGATTATTGATTGGAATATTAGTTTATAAGTTAACCGATGCGCGGCTTGATTTTGTGGCTACTATTTTAGCAATTGGATTAATTGCGGCTAGTCAATGGATGGTAAAAAAATCAGCGTTTGGTTAGATTACATGCATTTATGTGGATTACAACGCCATTTATTGCTGGAGTAACTTGGTTTAGTGCTTTTTTCTATAATTATCATATTAAACTAGCTAGTCGTTTGAATGATTTATTATCAAATCGGTTATACTTATCAAAACAAGGATTTGATAAGTATAACATCTTAATGTTTGGTCAAAAAAAATTAAAGAACATGGCTATGGTGGCCTAAAAGGAATGAAGTTATTTAATGGTAAGACAAACATTGAATATTTCTTTTTGGATTCCTCGTACATTAGATTAATCCTTATCTATGGATTGATAATATTTTTGATGGTCATTTTAGCAATGACACTCGTTTCTATCAAAGGTTATATGGCAAATGACTATATTTTATGTGTGATTATATTGGTATTATCAGTAACTGGGATGGTAGAACAGCACTTGATAGAGCTGGTGTATAATCCATTTCTAATTGCTTTAATGGCAACAATAGGGAGTAAACAGAATGAGAAAATACAGTTTAAGTAAAGTAACTAAAATCATCGTAAATAATGTGGCAATCATTATTGCCTCAATGGTTATTTTCGGTGGTTTAATGGCAATTCAAGCGCAACGATCAAAACATACAACATATACGGCGGAACGGTCGATGATGGTTGCAAGTCAATATGACAAGGCAACGATAGATAAGCAAGTTCAAGCTGATTTAAATTTGATGAGTTCTTATAAACAAATTGCTAAAAGTGACGATGTTTCAAAATTAGCTTATAAAAATTTATCAAATAAATTGAAAAAACAATATTCATTTTCCGATATTAAAAATATGATTACAGTTGCGAATGTGGATCAAACATTGGTGCTGAAGGTTAAAGCAACGAGTGATTCACCAAAAGTAGCAACAATTGTGGCAAATCAGGCAGCTGAGGCAGTGAAATATGAATTGCCAAAAATCTCATCAAACGGAGGTGAAGTTAAGCTATTTTCACCTGCTAAAGTTAATGATGTTGAATCTAGGACGACACCATCTACGAAGAAAAAAATTAGTAATTGGATTGGCAGTTGGATTATTGGTTGGAATTGTAATTTCATTTACGTATACAACTTGGAAAGAAGTAATGTAAGCAAGTTTAAACTACTATATCGATTTTGATATGGTAGTTTTTGTTGATTTTAAAATTATTTAGTTAAGCATGAGGAGAAAAACATGACCAAGTATGATTATTTAGTAGTTGGAGCGGGGTTGTTTGGGGCGATGTTTGCCCATGAAGCGGCTTTACGAGGCAAGCGAGTCAAAGTGATTGAAAAGCGAGACCATTTAGCCGGTAATATTTACACGAAGGAAGAACACGGGATTCAAGTGCACCAATTTGGGGCCCATATTTTCCATACGTCAAATAAAGAAGTTTGGGAATACGTGCAACAATTTGCTGAATTTAACCGCTACACTAACAGTCCAGTGGCTAATTACAATGGGAAGATGTATAACTTACCATTTAACATGAACACGTTTAGTGAAATGTGGGGCGTGCGGACGCCGAAGGAAGCGTTGGCGAAGATTAATGAACAACGCCAAGAAATGGCTGGTAAGGAACCACAAAACCTAGAAGAACAAGCAATTTCATTGATTGGTCGGGATATTTACGAAAAGCTAATTAAGGGTTACACCGAAAAGCAATGGGGGCGCAAAGCCACGGAATTACCAGCGTTCATTATTCGGCGGTTACCAGTGCGGTTAACGTATGACAACAATTACTTTAACGATGACTACCAAGGAATTCCCAAAGGTGGTTACACGCAAATCGTGGAAAAGATGCTTGATCACGACTTAATTGATGTTGAAACGGGCGTTGATTTCTTCGATCAAAAGGATGAATACTTAGCTAATTTCCCAAAGGTAGTCTTCACGGGGATGATTGATCAATTCTTTAATTACCAATTAGGGGAATTAGAATACCGGAGCCTACACTTTGAAACGGAAACGCTAAATGAAGGTAACTACCAAGGGAATGCGGTGGTTAACTACACGGATGCCGAAACGCCATACACACGGGTAATTGAACACAAGCACTTTGAATTTGGGAAAGGTGATGAAGATTACACGGTCATCACCCGGGAATACCCAGCGGATTGGCAACGGGGTGACGAACCTTACTACCCAGTTAATAACGATCAAAACAATACCTTGTATCAACAATACCGGGACTTAGCTGCTAACGAAGCCAAGAACGTAATTTTTGGGGGCCGGTTAGGTCAATACAAGTACTACAACATGGATCAAGTCTTAGCGGCAGCATTAGCAGCGGTAAAGGAAGAATTTGAATAAATCAGGTATTAAGGTTATGAATGATAATAACTCTCCGTTGGTTTCTGTAATCGTTCCAGTTTATAATTCAAAATTATATTTGCAAAGATGCCTTGATAGTATATTAAACCAAACTTATTTAAATTTTGAATTAATTATAGTTAATGATGGTTCAACAGATTCATCAAAAGATATTCTTAGAAAATATGTTAACTTAGATGATCGAATTGTAATAATTAACCAAAATAATATGGGAAGAGCAGTCGCCAGAAATACAGGGATAGAAAATGTAACTGGTGATTATATTATGTTTGTTGATAGCGATGATTATGTTGGACCTAATTTTATTTCTGATGCTGTTAAAGCTATTGTTGAAGATACTGATATTGTGTGCTTTGGTATGACGATTAAAACTGAGCAAGAGGATAAGCAGTATATTTCGATTCAAGAAAATAAATCGTTAACAAAAGAAGAAGCGATGCGATTACTTATCAATGATAATTATCTTTGGAATAAAATGTATCGTAAAAGTCTGTTTGATAATGTTAAATTTCCGGTAGGAAAAGACTACGAAGATGTATATATTAATTGGAAATTATTTCATATAGCAAGGACAGTTATAAATTTATCGATTAGTAGTAATTATTTTTACGTTGTACGTAAAGATAGTGTGGTAAATCATCCAACTCCTACTTCAATCATAGACTCATTTGAGGCTAGTTATGAACAATACGAGGCATATCAGAACTATTACCCAAAACTTAATAATGAAATTTTGGATAATATTATTGGTAAAGCAATTAGCTATGTGACGTATCGAGAGTATGGTTTACGTCCTGATTTGGATGATAAAGTTAGACAAATCCTAAAAGATAATAATATTCCAAAAGACTTCGATTTGATTCACCGTTTGTCAATGATGATTTTTAAAGTGTCAGAACCAAGTGCTAATTTGTTATTTAAACTTCGTAAACTATTTAAACGATCAATTTAAATAGTTAGATTTAATTTGGAGGCTTATTTTGAATAAAGTTATCTTGAATGTGTTTGAAAAGCAGGTAAAAAAAGATGCAGGTCCAAAGGCTAAAAACGATATACAAACCATTCTGTCAAAAAAATGGATTTGAATCAATTGAAATCGCTATGGATACATCATCTGTTTTAAGTCGATTATATACATCAATGGTGTCAATACCTAAGTTAATTAAGTCTTTAAAAGATAGTGATGAAATAGTTATTCAGTACCCAATTTATTCAAAGATAATTACTAAGTCGCTATTTAATAGTTTAGACAGTTATTCAGGAAAGTTAATTTTAATTATTCATGATTTAGAAACATTACGTCTTAATTTAGACAATGTAAGTAAACGAGATGAGGAACTGTTTCAATTAAATAACGTTGATGGATTAATTGTCCATACCGATAGTATGAGAGAGTGGCTTATAGACAACGGTGTAACAACGCCAATGGTTGTATTGAATTTATTTGATTATTTAAATCCACAACCAATTATTGATGATTTAGATTATAAAAAGTCGGTTGTTTATGCGGGAAATTTAATGAAATCAGAATTTTTATCAAAATTAAATCCTTCAGGGTATCAACTTGACGTATTTGGTCCCAATCCATTACCTAATTTTCCGATAGGAGTAAATTATCGAGGGGTACGAAATCCAGATGAATTACCAAAGGAATTACAATACAATTTTGGGCTGGTTTGGGATGGATCGACTCCTGAAACATGTGATGGCATGTTTGGGGAATACATGAGATTTAATAGTCCGCATAAGACCTCGCTATATTTAAGTTCTGGACTTCCAGTTATTGTATGGAAACAAGCTGCGATTGCTAAGTTTATATATAATCATAAATTAGGGATTGTAATAGATAGTTTAGACCAGTTATCAAGTGAGTTTAATAAAATTAGCGACAATGATTATCAACAGCTGAAAAAAAATACATTATCTTATGCAATGAGGTTAAGGTCAGGTAGAAATATCATGGAAGCGATTATTCAGCTTGAGAATGTAATAGCGCAGGAAAAATAAATGAGTTTAAATATAAAAAAATAATTTTAAGTTTTGGATGGATAATTTTAACTGTATTGGCTTCGACTCCGTTACAATCATTTTATGAAAGTAATGGCAAAAATAATTATTTGCTTCCACTTATTGTTATAGTTGTTGGTATATTATTAATTTTTAAGGATAGGATTGAAGCTGGTTTTAGTAATCGTAATGCGGTTTTTCAAGTTTTAAATATTATAGCTACGTTTATTTTCTCAACATATGCTGTAATTGGTAATATTTTTAATCAATATGGGCATCTTTATCCTATTAAAAATAAAGTTTATTGGCTAATTATTTTAAGTATAAAAATTATTGCTTGGACTAAAATTGTAAGTTGGTTTGTCAATATTATTGCTGGTTATTACAATAATTATCAAATAAAAAAATTAGTGATGATAGCAAGATAAATTATGTTAAGTGGATATCCATATTATTATTATGCTGGTTACCTTATATTATATTAATTGCTCCAGCTGCTTCAAATCCAGATACTTCTATTCAAATAATGGAAGTAATGGGTGGATCATATATCGCAAGTTTAATTCGGACGGTGTATCCATTTGGTAAATATACAATTCCATCTCATCCACTTGATATTTCAAATCATCACAATTTTTTTATGACTTTATTTTACGGCGGTGTAGTTAAAGGGAGTTTTAAATTATTTCACAGTACAGGAATTGGTTTGTTTATATTAGCTATATTCCAAGTTATGTTATTGGCGTGTGTATTGATGCATACTTTACGGACATTACAATTAGTAGGATTTAGAAAAAAAACTCTACGTATTATTTTTATAATTTATGCATTGTTCCCAATTTTTCCAACATCAGCGATGTATGTTGTAAAAAAATGAAATTTTTGCAACGGTATTCTTGTTATTGCTATCAATGTTAATTCGAGCGACATATTTTTAAAAAAATTATGGAATAATAAAATGTGGATTACTAAATTTGGTTGTTTAGCTTTTATATTATTATTAACACAAAAATATGCAATTTATATTTTACTATTTCTTTTTATTGTATTAATTATTTTCCATCGTGAATGGTGGAAAACTGCAATTAAGTCTATTTTGATACCAATTTTGGTCTTTCATATTGGAATTTCAACTTTTCTGTTTGATTATCTTCATGTTGCCAAAGGAGATCCCATTGAAAGTTATGCAATCATGCTTCAACAAGTGGGAAATACTGTTAAACATCACTCTAATGAGATTCCAAAATATGATCAGGATTTAATTAATCGGGGTTTTAAATACAAAAAAATGGGTGAAGTGTACATGCCTAATCTGGCGGATCAAGAAAAAGCTTTAGCTTATAAATATAAGACGGTAAGCAAAGCAGATGTTAATTCATTTAAGAAGGCTTGGGTGGATTTAGGATTAATGTTCCCAGATACATATTTAGAGGCATTTTTGCATCAAGGTTATCAGTATTTAGATATTACTAGTCCTTCATGGTATATCACAGATTACGATTCAATTGCTGATTTATTACCATTAAGAATGAATGTTTGGTATCAAGAATTTATTAATCCGGGAAAGTACAGTCATCAACCGCACCGTTTGGATAAATATCGTAATCACTTAAGAGATGCATTTGTAAAAAATTCAAAAAGCCCCGGTAACAAGATTAGTATTTCAATCATCTTTTTATATTTGGATGATTATATTAATAGGGCTAATAACAATTTATCGAAATGGTAGATTAATTAATGATGTAATGGTGGTATTGAGCCCAATCTTAATTCAAATTCCGATTTTATTAGTTTCTCCGGTTGATAATTCAGCACGCTATTATATGCCATTGGTATATTCGTTTTTTGTAGTTTTAGCGTTATTGAAGTTTAGAATGAAGGATTAATTATTTTAAATTAGGAGAGTTTCATGGACAAAATTGCAATTTTAATACCTTGTTACAACGAATCTAAAACCATAAAAAAAAGTTGTTTGCGATTGCTTGGATGCAATTAAGGATATTCCGAATTCAAATGTTTATGTTTATGACAATAATTCATCAGACGATACATTCAAAATTGCTCAGAATGCAGGGGCAATTGTAAAACATGAATATAAACAGGGGAAAGGTAACGTTATAAGGCGGATGTTTCGCGATATTGACGCAGAATGCTACATTATGATTGATGGCGATGATACATATCCAGCGGAGGAAATTCCAGCAATGGCTGAATATGTCTTAAATCAAAATTATGACATGGTAGTTGGTGATCGCCTTAGTTCAAGTTACTTTGAAGAAAATAAACGTCTATTTCATGGAATTGGTAATACTGTTGTTCGTGGAAGTATTAATTTGCTATTTAAAAATAATATCCGTGATATTATGACGGGGTATCGAGCGTTTAGCCACCAATTTGTAAAGACGTATCCAGTTATTCCAAAAGGATTTGAAATTGAAACGGATATGAGTATTTTTGCGGTTGTAAATAATTTATCAATTAAAAATCATGTGATTGAATATCGTGATCGTCCAGTTGGTAGTGAGTCGAAATTGAATACCTATTCAGATGGATTCAAGGTATTACGCCTTATCATGACGTTATACCGGAACTTTAAACCACTTCACTTTTATGGTTGGTTGAGTCTAGTATTATTGATAATTTCAATTGGGGTATTTATTCCTAAAGTTTGGTTACCTTATAATTCAACCGGTCAGGTGGCGAATATGCCAACCTTAATTGTGTGCGCATTTGTGATTTTAGCAAGCTTAGTTTCATTTTATGCGGGATTGATTTTAGATTCATTACAACGGAAGGAACGACGTGAATTTGAATTTAGATTGCATCAAATTAAAAGATGGAATGACTAAGTATGTTAGGTTAAAAAAATGATAGAAATTAACAATCTTAAAATCAAAAAAATTATTAAAAAAAATATTTTGTTTATTATTATTTATGTCATCTTAAGTGTTTTATTTATTTATCAAATGGTTAAGTCAGGGGCAATTAATAATGGAGACGATGCTTATTTTCATGTTGAAAGAATTTTAGAAATTCGAGAGAGTTTAAAAGTTGGAAATCCACTACCGTATCTATATTCATACACGAATGGACGAATGGGGTATCCATTAGGAATTTTTTTTATCCAGAAATCACATTAATTCCTATTGCTACAATATCATTCCTGTTCAAGAATATTGTTACTGGAATTTATGTTGGAATTGCAGGATATACTTTCCTAACTTTTATAATTTTTCATTTTGTAATTAAGAAAATAGGAATGTCTAATCGTGCTGCTGTAATTGGGGCAATTTTATATACATTTTCAACATATCGAACAATTGATGCATTTACTCGTTTTGCAATGGGTGAATATTTAGCGATGACTTTTTTTGCCTTTAGCATTTTTTTGGATTTTACTCTATTTTGCACGGTGAGTATAAAGAGTGGAAATATTTATCGATTGGAATGATAGGGATTTTACTTTCTCATATTCTGAGTGCTTTTATTGTTGCATTGTGTATTGCGGTTATCTTTTTATTTTTAATTTACTTTTTAAATGAAAAACTTAAAATTATTAAATCAATGATACTATCAGTAATTGTATCAATCCTTGGATCGTTAATATTCCTGGTTCCGTTTATCGAGCAGTTAATGTTCCAAAAATATAATCGTCCAGCCACGGTTGACGTTTTTGAAAAAGTAGCTAATTTAGATTCTTTATTTACTTATGGAGTAAATAATTCGATGATTCAAATTGAATCTGGCGGTGTATATAGCGTTGGTATTTCATTGATACTTGTTATGTTTGCTGGGGTATTTTATTGGAAACGAGTAACAAATCAAGATCGGTTAATTTATTTAATCGGAATAATTAATTTTATTTGTGCTTCTAAAATTTTTCCTTGGTTTTTATTACAAAATACTCCAGTATCGGTAGTTCAATTCCCCTTTCGATTTTTGATGATTTCAACATTGTGTTTGTCAATCTATGCAGCTAAATTATCCGAACAAATTAAATTTACACAAGATGGATACAAGTACTGTAGCGTATTAATTTTGGTTATTTTGTTCTTTGGATCTTGGGTATCA
The DNA here is from genome assembly GCF_001311375.1 of Limosilactobacillus equigenerosi DSM 18793 = JCM 14505. Classification (GTDB taxonomy): domain Bacteria; phylum Bacillota; class Bacilli; order Lactobacillales; family Lactobacillaceae; genus Limosilactobacillus; species Limosilactobacillus equigenerosi. Next base: position 46,240 of record NZ_BBAS01000007.1, on the reverse strand, counting down.
AGTGTCCATACTTTGTTGCAAACTAAATATTATCAAGAATCCTGGGGAAGTTATTATAATTGGGGGACACCATTTAGTCGTGGAAAATTTTTTTAATGTTAATTCTAATAATGACCAGTACACTCCTAAGATTACCTTGGGTAGTCTAACTGATTTACAAAAGCATATAGGGACTGTAAATGGAAAGAAACAAAAAAATGGTGGTTAAAAGTAAACCAAATCAACAAATTATTGAAATTCCAAATGTTAATGAGAACGAAAAGGTAACATTACCAATTAGTTATTATAAAAATTATGAAGTATATCAAGGTAATAAAAAAAATTAATGTTGATAAAAGTGATGATGGTAGAATTAATTTAATATTGGATAAAATAAATAAAAAAAAGTATCTGTAAGATATCATTATTCAGTGATTGATAAAATTAGTTATGTAATATCTATTGTAACTTGGATTACCTTGTTGTTGTCTTTGATTGGTTGGACAAAATTATTTAAAAATAAGGTGGGTTAGTTGAAATGAATAGATTTTTAAAATTAAGGTTATCAAAAGAAAATCTATTTTATTTTTATTTTTTTGTATTAGCTATAAGTTTTGTAATTTTTCCTTTTAGAAGTGGATATGTATATTCAGGATCAGATATGCATTTTCATTTAAATCGAATTTATGAGCTGAAAGAGTCGTTAGTAAATTTAAAATATCCGTGGGCTAATTTTTTTTAACCTTTAATAAGGTTGGATACCCGATAAATAGTTTTTATCCTAATTTAACTTTAGTATTAGTTATTCCTTTTTATATATTGATTCATAATCCAATAGTGGCATATTATACATCTTTAGTGTTTATAATTTGGTTGACTGAAATTATAACTTATAAATCAGCTAAGGCCATTTCACATAAAATAAATAATAGTTTTTTTGGCAGCTGTATTCTATGTTAGTTCGGGTTATATGACTTTTGTATACTGGTTTGCTTTTGAATTAGGGGAAATATTATCATTTATGGTGTTGCCAATAATTGTTAGTTCAATAGTAGCGTTTTATAAACCAAAAACAGTATCGAAAAAATTAAATCAATATCGATGGAAATTATTAGCTTTTTCTCTTATTTGGATTACCAATTCGCACGTTTTAATGGCATTAATTACTAATGTAATGGTTTTGATTAGTTTGCTAGTATTACTAATTAGTGACAGTCAAAAATTCAAAAGTAGAATTAATGAATATTTTAAAGTTGCGGGGGTATATATTTTAGGAAGTTTGTATGTTTTAGTTTCCATGTTTACTCAATATGTTGGGAGAGGAGTTGTTGGTCCAGATCGATATTTTGGTGCGATGTCATTTAAGAATTTAATTATTAATTCATTAGATAATATCATCTCACCAGGTGATGTTCCAGCACACTTAGTTCTCAATATGGGGATAGTAATGATTGTAGTTATGATGGTTTGTTTTATGGATTTTCATAACTTAGGGATGTTTGGAAAAACTTTCTTTTGGTTTGGGAGTTTTATTTACAGTTGCTTCAACAGATTTATTTCCATGGGATCCTATCGTTAAGATAATTCCACAAATTCAAATATTACAATTCTCATTTAGATTTTTAATTTATTCAGTATTATTTTTGTTGTTTAGTTTTATTTTTACTAGTGAAAAATCATTAAAGTCATCATTGTTGATTTTTGCGTGTGTAATGTCGATTAACTTAAATAAAATGTATAATTTTAATCAATCTGGACAAAATCAACAACCATTAACTGAAAAAGCGACATATAAAAACAGACTATTATATTCTAAATTTAGATTGATAATCATGGTTTTATTGAAATGATTAATAGTTACCATGAAATTGGCGGACCAAAGGATTACCTTAGTACCATACAAAAATATCATGCTCAAGAAATTTTTAAACATGATGTGTTATCGAATAATCATAAAATTAAATCGAACAGTAAATTTGATATTAATCAAGCAAATTATAAAATTACTTTAAATCATGATGGAAACTTAGATTTACCAGTTTTACTAGATAATTTTAAATATAGAGTGACAATTGATGATTTTCTGATGAAGTATCATAAGAGTAGTCGAGGAACAATTCAGGTTGATCAAGTTGATTCAGGAAAACATAATATTAAAATTATAGTTCAGCCTCATTGGTATACATTATTATCTTTAGTTGTATCATTAATTATTATTTTATTATTACTGGTTAATGTTATTAGGATTACATTGATTTAAAACTTAGAACCACCTATCGTATTGATGGGTGGTTTTATAGTATAATTAAAAAGATTGTATAAAACGAAAGGAATACTAGCATGCCAAGTTCTAATGAGTTAGCGAAGGCCGTTAATCAACGACGGACCTTTGCGATTATTTCACACCCCGATGCCGGGAAGACGACGATTACCGAACAGTTACTGTTATTTGGGGGCGTTGTCCGCGAAGCCGGAACTGTTAAGGGCCGGGGAAGTAACAACTTCGCCAAGTCTGATTGGATGGAAATCGAACAAAAGCGGGGAATCTCGGTGACGAGTTCCGTAATGCAATTTGACTATGATGGCAAGCGGATTAATATTTTGGATACACCGGGACACGAAGATTTCTCGGAAGATACGTACCGGACATTAATGGCCGTTGACTCCGCCGTGATGGTAATTGACGGGGCCAAAGGGATTGAACCGCAAACGCGTAAACTCTTCCAAATTTGTAAAATGCGGGGAATTCCAATTTTCACGTTCATTAACAAGTATGACCGGGACGCCCGTGAACCATTGGATTTAATGAATGAAATTGAAGAAACGCTCGGGATTGAAACGTATCCAATGGATTGGCCAATTGGAATGGGACGCCAATTTATGGGGGTTTATGATCGGCATAACCACCGGGTAGCCTTGACGCACCCAGCGGATGAAAATCATCCTTACTTACCATTAGATGAAAATGGAGAAGTGATTGGGGATAATCCATTGGCTGGTGAAGGTGAATGGGAAGATGCCCTCGAAAGCATGGAATTAATTACCGAAGCCGGGAGTGAATTTAGCGCCGAAAAGATTGCGGCGGGGGACCAAACGCCAGTCTTCTTTGGCTCGGCGTTAACTAACTTTGGGGTCAAGACGTTCTTAGAAACGTACTTACAATATGCCCCCGCGCCAAGTGCTCATAAGACGGAAACCGGAGATGCGATTGATCCATTATCCGATCAATTTGCCGGCTTTGTCTTTAAGATTCAAGCTAACATGAATCCAAAGCACCGGGATCGAATTGCCTTTGTGCGGATTTGTGCCGGTGAATTTGACCGTGGGATGGATGTGACGTTAGAACGGACGGGGAAACCAATTCGTTTATCTAATGTGACTGAATTTATGGCTGATACCCGGGAAAACGTCGAAAAGGCCGTGGCCGGGGATATTATTGGGTTATATGATACTGGTAATTTCCAAATTGGGGACTCAATTTATACGGGCAAGGATGCCATTAAATTTGAAAAGTTACCACAATTTACCCCCGAAATGTTTATGCGCGTATCAGCGAAGAACGTGATGAAACAAAAGTCCTTCCACAAGGGGATCAACCAATTAGTCCAAGAAGGGGCCGTGCAATTGTACCAAAACTATAATACGGGTGATTATATTCTCGGGGCTGTCGGGCAACTACAATTTGAAGTCTTCAAGTTCCGGATGCAAAATGAATACAATTCGGAAGTGATTATGGAACCAATGGGCAACAAGACGGCGCGGTGGATTAATCCGGACCAATTAGATCCTAAGATGTCATCGTCACGGAACATTTTGGTTAAGGATTTAAATGGCGATCCATTATTCTTATTCGAAAACCAATTTGCGGAAAACTGGTTCAAGCAAAAGTACCCAGATGTGGAATTGACGGCGAAGTTGTAAGACAAAAAGGAGCAAGTCTATGGATTCCCAACCATTGATTAGTGTCTTGGTGCCAATGTATAATGTGGCTCCATATATAAAAAGTGTGTTGATTCGATTCAATGTCAAACCTATCAAAAGATTGAAATTATTTTAGTCGATGATGGAAGTGCCGATGAAACCTTGTCTGTTGCTAGAGAATTGGCCCAAAATGATAAACGGATTCGGGTGATTCATCAGTCAAATCAAGGTGTTTCAGTTGCTCGGAATCGGTTAATTAGTGAATCGCTTGGTGAATATGTCGTTTTTGTTGATCCAGATGATTATGTGTCAGCTGATTATGTCGAATTTTTATATCATTTAATCGCTCGTAATAATTTTCAATCTAAATTATCAATGTGTTCATTGATGGTTGAATATTATGGTAAAAATAAAAGTTATGATGCGGGGGATGGTTCGATTGCAACCTGGAGAGCGGAAGATTGTTTAGCTAGTATGTGTTATGGTGAATTAGTCGATACTTGTACGGTGGCTAAATTGTATCATCGTAGTCTATTTGATGATATTTCATTTCCAGTTGGAAAGAAATTTGAGGACATGGGGACTACTTATCGTTTACTAGATGCAGCTGGAACGATTGAGTGTGGTTTTATTGCCAAATATTTCTACATTTTACGTCCAAATTCAATTACGACCAGTACTTATTGTCCGGATAAGTTGGATCTGTTAGAAATGACTGATGAAATGGCTGCGTTTGTGAATGATAAATATCCAAATTTAAAGCAGGCAACTTTACGCCGGCAGGTTTATGCGCGGTTCAGTACGCTTAACCAAACATTAAATGAACGTTCACAAGCGATTCGGTCTGTTCGTTTAAACTTGATTACTTTTATTAAAGATCATGCTAATCAGCTTAAGCTCGATGCACGGGTTCCAAAGCGTGACCGATTGGCAATGATGTTATTGAATTGTGGATACATACCATATAAATATGGTTGGTTAACCTACTTAAAGATTGTGAAAAATTAATTATGAAAGTTATTAAAAACTATTTGTATAATGCTTCGTATCAATTATTGATTATGCTGGCGCCTTTAATTACTACTCCTTATGTGGCGCGAGTATTAGGAGCACATGAATCAGGGATATATACCTATACAAATGGATGGGTCACGATTTTTTACCTAATCGGTCAATTGGGGATTACGGTTTATGGTAATCGAGAAATTGCATATCATCGTGATGATATTAAGGAACGTTCTAAAATCTTTTGGAGTATTGAACTACTGCAATTACTAACAATATTTGTTGCCTTAATCAGTTATCTTGCAGTTGTTTTTATGTTCAGTAGTACATTTAAAGTTTATTATTTAATTCAAACTTTGTGGATTCTGGCAACGGCAATCGATGTTTCGTGGTTTTTCATGGGAATGGAAGACTTTAAGAAAACGGTGGTGAGAAATACATTAGTTAAAGTTACAACCATCATTTTAATTTTTTTATTAATTAAGGATCAAGCTGATTTGTGGAAGTATGTGGCACTGTTGAGCGGAGCGCAATTTTTAGGTAATTTGACGTTATGGCCATATTTACGTGGCTTAGTTCAGCGAGTTTCAATTCAAGAATTAAATATATTTAAGCACTTGTATCCATCGATGATTTTGTTTATTCCAACGATTACGGTTCAAATTTACTTGGTGGTAAATAAGATTATGTTAGGTAAACTTGGGACCCCAGATGCACTGGGGCAATTTGATTATTCAGATCGAATTATAAAGGTGATTCTCTCATTAGTAACAGCTACGGGGACGGTAATGCTTCCTAATATGGCGAATAAATTTGCTAAGGGAGATGTGAATGGAATTCGTGAGAGTTTATATAAATCGTTTGATTTTGTGACTTCGTTAGCTGTTCCGTTAATGTTTGGAATTATGGCCATTAGTCATCAATTTGCTCCCTGGTTTTTAGGACAAGATTACGTTCACGCGGGTGAAATCATGTTCTGGGAAGCCCCCGTTATTATCTTAATTGCATGGAGTAACGTGTTAGGTATGCAATATTTAATGCCGGTTAATCGCGTGAAAGAATTTACTACTACCGTGACGGTTGGAGCAATTATTAATGTTTGTGTAAATATATTTATGATTCCAATATGGTCAGCGAAAGGGGCTGCAGTTGGTTCAGTTGCAGCTGAATTAGCGGTAACAATATCTCAACTATACGTAGTTCGGAGTACAATTGCGAGACGGGGATTATTTAAAGGTAGTTGGAAATACTTGCTAGCCGGTGGACTTATGTTTGTAATTGTTAATTATGTGGTTGACAATCTACCGATGAATATTATTACCTTGGCCCTAGATGTGTTAGTTGGGGTTTTATCATATGCAGTTGGTATTTTTGTCCTTCAAGCTCCAATTACAAAACAAATGAGGGAAACTGGAATTATAAAACGGAGAGAGTAAATGAAACGATACGTATATATTGATATTGTTAATTGTTTAGCAATTTTTTAGTAATAGTTCAGCATACAGCTCAAATTGCTCATTTTGGTAATCCAAATGCATTGACAACAATATTAGCTAACGTTATTCAAGTTGTGGCATTACCGGCGGTCGGGTTGTTTTTTTATGAATTCAGGAGCAACCAATTTAAGCTACTTAGATCGATATTCAACGAAGATTTTTTTCAAAAGGAGAATATTAAAAACGGTTGTGCCACTGTTATTTTGGTCAGTATTCTTTTATCTGTATAGTTATAAATACTACGCCTTCCCGGGCGTGATTCATCATCCCCAATTAGGGTTACATGACTTTATTCAACGCTTTTCTGATAATCGTATTGATAATTTATTTTGGTTCTTTTTTTTGTAATTATTCAATTGTATTTGGCAACTCCATTATTGGCAGTAGTAGCAAAATTTAATGAATTGATTCTAAAGTATTCATTTTACGTTGGAATGATTGTTGCGGAAATTTTACCAAATTTATTTGCTGTTTTAGGTTTCAAGTATAATCAAACGAATCTTGGGGTTCCGATATTAACTGGATCATGGGTAATATATTATGTGTTTGGATATTTAGTTAAAAATGATTTGTTTACATATCGTGAATCACGAATTATATATGGGTTAGGGTTCATTGTTCTAATTGTAAACATTTTGAATGCGTTGACTAAGTCTGAATATCTTGTTTTGAATCATGTTACGTTATTTTTTTATACTGCGTCACTTTACTTAGGTATTAAATATTTAACAGAACGGTTTGATTTATCTAAGTGGGCAAATGGGTTCAAATTAGCAGCTAGTGCGACGTTAGGAATTTATATCTTGCATCCATTAGCTCTGGAATTTCTTGATTTACTGTTTTTTAAGGTTGATGAAAGTAAGTGGTCACTTTATCTTGGTGTTTTAAGAAACCCGATTCATGTATTAATTTGGCCATTTATTATTTATTTCTCATTAGTTCCGATTGTGATTGGTTTACGGAAGTTTAAACCAATTCGCTATATACTCCCTTAATATTACAGTTTATTAACAAACCTCTAAATCAGTTTGCAATTTGTTTACAAACTTGATGTGGAGGTTTTTTTGTCCATGGATTTGTATATACTTACTTCTTGGTATTAAAAATTAAATTTTATTGATTAGTGGGAAGGAACAAATTTTGAAAGTTAAATTATACAAAAAAAAGGTAAACTGTGGGTTACGACGATGTTGGGGGTAGCCGTTGCTACGTTGGCATTAGGAACCATTTCGGTATCAGCTGACGAAACAGGACAACAACCATCGACAACTCAAGTTACGTCATTAGCACCAACAGCAACGAATCAATCTGCTAATCGTCAACAAGTGGCGAATGATTCGCAAGCTAATTGGAAACAAGAAAATGGTGGTTATACTTATGTGGGAAACGACCAATCAGTTAAACAAGGACGGCATTATGCTAAGTTAGCAACCATTAACGGGACTGGCGAAAACTGGTATTTAGTTGACAATGGTCGGGCGCAAAATCAAATTCAATCGTGGGCAGGATCGTTTTGGTATTTTGACCCGAATACCTACCTATTAAGTCAAAAACGTCAATTGGTTTCCGAGTGGGGGAATCAATATGTGGTTGGCGAAGATGGTCGGATCCAATCAGGGGTTCAACAAGTTAATGGCCAAATTTATGATATGGATCCTAGCTCTTATACATATTCAAATCGGCGTGCATATGCTCAGGCAAACAATGGTAGTTGGTATTTAGTTGATCACGGTAAAGCTCAAAGTGGTGTGCAAGAATGGGCCGGCAGTTACTGGTACTTTAATCCAACGACATATTTATTAAGTCAAAAGAAAGATTATATCAAGTCCCAATGGGGATTATATTACTTGGTTGGTAACGACGGTCGGATCCAATCCGGCGTGCAAGAATGGTCGGGTAGTTACTGGTACTTTGACCCAACAACGTACTTATTAAGTCAAAAGAGAGATTACGTTAAGTCGCAATGGGGTGATTGGTACCTTGTTGGAAATGACGGTCGGATTCAAAGTGGTGTGCAAGAGTGGGCTGGTAGTTATTGGTACTTTGATCCAGCTACGTATCTTTTAAGTAAGAAACGCGACTATATCAAGTCACAATGGGGTGATTGGTACCTCGTTGGAAATGACGGTCGAATTCAATCTGGCTTGCAAGAATGGGCTGGAAGTTACTGGTACTTTGATCCTGCATCATATCTATTGGTTAAGAATAAGGATTTCTATATCAATGGAGTTAAATATCACGCTGATCAAGATGGTCGGGTTAAGGCGCTAAATCTAGTGAATATTGATACGATTAAAACTTACATGATTAACCAAGCTTGGGGTGACGAACGGACCGCTAATAATAAATATATTATTCTACATGAAGTTGGTGTTGAAACGGGGGCTGCTGCGAATGCGGCTTACTTCTACAATCAAACTAAGGCGAGTGTAAATAACGAAAACGTCAAGGGAGTTTATTCAACTTTTGTAGTTGGTGACGGTGGTAAAATTTATCAAGTATCTCAACCGGGGAAAGTTTCCTGGGCTGCTGGGGGAGCGAATATTGATGCCCCAGTCCAAATTGAACTTGGTCGGACTTGGAATGCTAATCAATTCTGGCAAGATTACAAAGCCTATGTGAACTTGGCTCGTTCATACGCATTAGCTTATGGAATTCCATTAACTCTTGATGTGGGTGGAAAGGATACACCAGGAATCAAATCTCACCTTTGGGTAACCAATAACGTATGGTATGGTGGTGGACACACCGATCCATATGGGTACTTAAATCGTTTTGGTGTTACGCAAGCTAAATTAGCCCATGATTTACAATTTGGTCTATAACTAAATATTTATCTGAGCAGTTACCGTTTTTGGTAGGCTGCTTTTTTTATGTTATTGAAGTTTTTTTATGATATACAGTATAATATTACCGTTATTTAAATAAAGAGGTAATTAGGATGAATTTAAGGAACGTTAAAGCCTCACTGTTGATAGCAACAGTGGTATTTGGTGGCATGCTGGTTAATGTACCATTGGTTCAAGCCGATGATAGTACTAGTACCAGTAATTTAAATCAAGCAACAAAAGCTAATAATCAATTAGTAATGTCTACTTCACCAGTGTCAAGTATGATTAAAAATGGTTGGCAACAAAATAGTGACCAAAGTTGGACGTATTATACGAATGGTCAAGTTAAGACAGGAAAAGATTATGTTAAATTACCAACCATTAACGGGACTGGCGAAAATTGGTACTTAGTTGATAATGGTCAAGCACAAAATCAAATTCAATCGTGGGCGGGATCATTTTGGTACTTTGATCCCAATACATACTTATTAAGTCAAAAACGTCAATTGGTTTCCGAGTGGGGAAATCAATATGTGGTTGGCGAAGATGGGCGCATTCAATCAGGGGTTCAACAAGTTAATGGCCAAATTTATGATATGGATTCTAACACATATACCTTCTCAAAGCGCCGGGCGTACGATAAAGCGAATAATGGTAATTGGTATTTAGTGGACCATGGTCACGCCCAAAGTGGCGTCCAAGCATGGTCCGGTAGTTATTGGTATTTTAATTCAAATAATTATTTATTAAGTACGAAACGTGACTATGTCAAGTCGCAATGGGGATTATGGTACCTCGTTGGCAACGACGGTCGGATTCAATCCGGTGTGCAAGAATGGGCTGGAAGTTATTGGTACTTTGACCCGAATACGTATTTATTAAGAACCAAGAAAGATTACATCAAGTCACAATGGGGATCATGGTATCTAGTTGGCAATGATGGTCGAATTCAATCTGGGGTGCAGGAATGGGCCGGCAGTTACTGGTTCTTTGATCCGAATACATATTTATTAGTCAAGAATCAGCAAGTTTGGTTTAATGGGAAAAGTTATTACGCAACTCCAAGTGGTCAATTATTAACTTCACAATTAAAGACGATTAATGGTCGTTTATATGCCTTTAATGGTCAAGGAGTGATGAGTGATTTAAGCCCAATTATTAATAAGGTGAATGCGCTTGGTTCAAACATTCAAGTTGCCATTCAATCACAAAAGACGGGCGAAATTTTTAGTTATAACAATTCTGGAAACATGCGGTATCATACGGCTTCAACGATTAAGGTTACCGTGTTAGCAATGTTATTACATAATACAGGCGGTAAACTAGATGGAACGCAATACGATTTAGCGCAACGTATGATTCGTAATAGTGATAATGATGCGACGACCACGATTATTAATCGTTATTTAGGTGGTAACCGTAATTTGAACCAAGCATTCCGGGATTTAGGAATGAATGAATCGTACATTGATCAACATTGGGGAACGACGGAAACGTCTGCAACGGATCAATTAAAGTTATTGCATGAAATTTACTTGAACCCAAATGATGGGTACCTAAATCAAAGTTCCAAGAATACGATTAAATCTCTAATGGGGAGCGTGACGCCAAGTCAACGTTGGGGAATTTCAGCCGGTAGTAGTAATTATTACATTAAAAATGGTTGGAATTCTTCCAATGGCGCTTGGTGGGTCTCCAGTATTGGTTTTATTCCGCAAGGTTGGGATAATGGTTATACCATTGCGGTTTATACGTTTGGGAATAATTATCCAACTGGGGCTAACAAGATTGAACAAGTTGCGCAAACAGTTAAGAATCTGTTAGGATAATAAAAATATTACAAAACAACAACAAACTACTGTGAACATATTTCAATTTATTAACAAAATGTTCACAGTGGTTTTTTTTGTACTTAAATTTTAGTATACTTAAAATATCAAAATAAAAGGATAGGAAGATTAATGGATAATTTAAAACGATTTAAGTTATATAAGAGTGGAAAGAAGTGGTGCATGGCAGCTGTAACAACAGTAGTATCAACAGCTTCTTTAATGGCTCTTAATAGTACCTTTGCGACTGCAAATGATAATCCGACAACGTCCGTTAATACAACGCAAGTAAAGCAAACCAATAGTAATGGTTCTCAAACGACTCCCGCTAATAATAATCAACAAAATACGGTAAAAAAACGGTTGGCAACAAGCTACTGATAAATCGTGGACTTACTATAATAATGGTAAAACCACGAGTGGAAAGGCATATCAAGAATTACCAACCATTAATGGTAAAGGGACGAGTTGGTATTTGACGGATAATGGGAAGGCTTTATCAGGTGTGCAAGAATGGGCCGGAAGTTATTGGGACTTTGATAAGACGAATTACACGTTGAGTCAAAAGAAGGATTACTTTAAGTCTGATTGGGGAGATTGGTACCTTAAAGATAGTACTGGCCGGATTCAATCAGGTGTGCAAGAATGGTCCGGAAGTTATTGGTACTTTGACCCAACAACATATTTGCTTAGTCAAAAGAAAGACTACATTAAATCCCAATGGGGTGAATGGTATTTAGTTGGTAATGATGGTCGGATTCAATCAGGCGTGCAAGAATGGGCTGGAAGCTACTGGTACTTTGATCCAACATACTATACATTAAGTAAAAAAACGTGATTATGTTAAATCCCAATGGGGTGATTACTACCTTGTTGGTAATGACGGACGGATTCAAAGTGGCCTTCAGGAGTGGGCTGGCTCTTTATGGTATTTTGATCCAGTTACGTACTTAGTTACTAAGAATAAGGATATCACGGTTAATGGAAATAAGTATCACGCCGATAAAAATGGATTTGTTACTAAGATTGAAGAGAATGGATTTAATATTCCGGCTGGTACTAAAAATACTCTTTACTACAACAATGGTAAGGTTTATTTTGTTAAACCTGATGGTAATTTAGCTAAGAATGAAGAAGTCCAAACGCCAGTTGGTAAGCTATACTTTGATAAAAATGGGGTTGTTGGTTACACCGGAATTAGCGCTCATCACGATGCCTTCTTATCAAGTATTGTTAATGGGGCGGTCCAAGGTTGGGTTGAACATGGGGTCTTACCATCATTGACGTTGGCGCAAGCTATCATTGAATCTGGATGGGGGCAATCAACGTTATCATCTCGTTACCATAACTTATTTGGGATTAAGGCTAGTCATGGTTGGACTGGTAAGGTTGCTAATATGCCTACTGGTGAATACTTCAATGGTAAGTATGTCGTAATTAACGATGGCTTCCGTGCTTACGATAACAATGACCAATCAGTCAAGGATCACGCTCTGTTCTTAGTTCAAAATTCTCGTTACAGTAATTTATTATGGGATAAGAATTACACAAGTGTGACGCGTAAGATTCAACAAGATGGTTATGCTACGGCACCAACGTATGCAACGACACTTCAAAATACGATTCGTTCTTATGCATTAGATGATTATGATCGGATTGCCTTTGCAATTAAAAGTAATTGAAGAATAGTTAAGTATTATCTTGTATAATAAAACACGGTACATTAATTTGTACCGTGTTTTTTTGAAAGGAAATTATTACAATGAAAAAGCTATCGATAATTGTTCCTTGTTATAATGAACAGGAATCTATCTCATTATTTTATCCAGCGGTGGAAAAAGTTGTTGATAAAATTAAATCGTTGGAAACAGAATATTGGTTTATCGATGACGGGTCGTCTGATCAAACCTTATCAGAAATAAAAAAAATAAATGTATCCAATCCGAATCAAGTTCATTATGTAACATTTTCTCGTAATTTTGGGAAAGAAGCAGCTCTCTACGCTGGTTTACAGGCAGCAACCGGAGATTATGTGGTCGTAATGGATGTTGATTTACAAGATCCGCCGGAATATTTAGTGGAAATGTATGAAACTTTATCGACGACGGATTATGACTGTGTGGGAACTCGGCGAACGAGTCGGACCGGAGAAGCTAAACTAAAATCATTCTTAAGTGATAAATTTTATGATGTAATTAATCGGATTTCGAATACCAATATTGTGAATGGAGCTCGCGATTATCGAATGATGACCCGCCAAATGGTGGATGCAATTCTTTCAATGACCGAATATGACCGATTTTCGAAGGGGATTTTTAGTTGGGTTGGTTTTAAGACGAGGTATCTTGAATACGAAAATGTGGAGCGGGTTGCAGGTAATACTAGTTGGTCAATGCGCAAACTATTTAAGTATGCCTTCGATGGGATTATGGATTTCTCACAAGCTCCATTATCGTTGGCAGTTTGGATTGGTGGCGCATCGTTTATCTTGTCGTTGATTGGGGTTGTCTTTGTAGTTATTCGCCATTTTGTGGCGCCAGCCACGAGTGTCTTCGGATGGGCATCCTTAGTCAGCATCATTTTGATGATTGGTGGCTTACAGTTACTGTGTCTCGGAATCATTGGCAAATATATTGGTAAAATTTATCTCCAAGTTAAAAACCGCCCGATTTACATCGTAAAGGAAAAGAAGTAATGACAAATGAACGCAAAATATTATTGTGGTCGCTAGAAGCATTGATTGTTGTCTGCCTGCTGTGGGTTGGAAGTCAATTAACGTTTATCTTAGCGCCATTAATCACATTTATCTCAGCGATTTTTATTCCATTGGTGGTGTCAATTTTCTTGTATTATATGATGCGGCCATTATTAGGCTTGCTTTTGAAAATCAAAATTAAGGGTCACCATTTACCACGATCAATAGCGAGTTTATTAATTGTGATTCTTTTATTGACGGCCATTATTAGTGTGATTTTAGCGTTGATTCAACCCGTGATTAATGAATTTAATGAGTTGTTAAGTTGGTTGCCACATGCCACGAAACAGGGGCAAGCGTTAATTAATGAAATTTCCCATTATGATTGGGTACGACGCGTTGATTTATCTAGCTACTATGATCAAATTAGTGATAATTTAACGAAGTTTTTAAAGCGGACCGTAAACGTTCTATCAACTAGTGCGGGTTCCTTAATTGGGATGGTGGCAAATGTAGTGGTGATTATTGTTACGGTTCCCGTAATGCTCTTCTATATGCTTAAAGATAGTCCTAAGTTTACGCCGAGCATTCAACGATTCTTTAGTGAACGGCATGCAAAAGAAGTACGGGAGCTATTACACCAAATGAATCAAACATTATCGAGTTATATCGCTGGTCAGGCCTTAGAATGCTTATTCGTAGCCTAGGAACGACGATTGGCTATTTAATTATTGGCCAACCGATGGCGATTGTGCTCGGGATTATTGCGGGACTAACAAATATGGTGCCATATGTTGGACCGTATATCGGTATTACGCCGGCTCTATTAGTTGCGTTTGCGGTGTCACCAACGCAAGCCCTTTGGGTAATTATCGTCGTGATTATTGTGCAACAAATTGATGGGAATATTATTTATCCAAATATTATTGGAAAATCACTTAAAATTCATCCGTTAACGATTATTGTGCTGTTGTTAGCAGCTGGTAATCTAGCCGGAATTGGGGGGATGATTCTATGTGTTCCGGTATATGCAGTTTGTCGGACGGTGTTAAACTACTTTTGGAATATTTATCGATTAGAAAAAGAGAGTTAGAGGTTTAGATGACAAACAAATTTAAACGAATTGAATGGGTTGATGTTGCCAAAGCTATTGCCATTCTTATGATGGTAATTGGGCATGAAGTACAAGGTAATGCGAGAGTATTTATTTTTTTCTTTTCATATGCCATTGTTCTATATCTTATCTGGATATACAGCCAAACCGTTAACTACCTGGAGTAAATTTTGGTCAAGCACTAAGAAATCTTTTCGGAAGGTTTGGTTAGTGGCAGCGTTAATGGTGATGTTGCTATCGATAGAATTTGAGATATTCAATCATCAGCCATTATTGATGATGATTAAACAGGTGATTGTCGGAATTTTTGGGGATCGAATACCTTTGATAATGGACAGATGGTTGTTGGAAATGTTGGGGTGATGTGGTTTTTGTTTGTAATGTTTTGGGCGAAAATCATTTTTAATATTGCGGAATTGCTAATCAAGGATGTTCGTTATCTAGGATCAATTTTGGCAATTTTAGCTTATTTCGGTTATCAAATATCACTGCATGTTTGGATACCACAAGCTCTGGACGTGGCCGTAATCGCTGCCTTCTTGATGTGGGTAGGTCGGATATTAAAAGAACTAAATTATAGTGATAGCCACTATGAATTTGGCTTAGTGATATTGTCGTTAATTTTTTTGGTTAGCTTGTATTCAGAACAATACTTATCTTGAATTATCAAATAGAACGTATCCCAATTTTATTTTAAATCTAGTTGAAGCAATTGCTGGAACATTAGTAATGATTTATGTTTCAAAGGGATTACTAAAGACACAACTAGCTAAACCATTATTATTGATTGGTCAACATACCCTAGCAATTTTAGTTATTCATCATTTAGATTTATATTGGCTAACTTGGCAAGGAATGATTCATTCTAATAATGTAGCGGCTTTGATACGGTTAGGGGTAGACTTAGTAATCTTAATGATTTATCTAATTGGATTACGGATATTTAGGCAAAGTAAATTAAATGATTGATAAAAATCAAAACGGTTGATCGTCACGATGACGATCAACCGTTTTGGCTTAGTATGAACTTGGTAATTGAAATTCAACGTGGTTGTAACCATTATAAGTGGTTTGCATGTTGTACAACTTTGTTTCGTTGTTGACGACGTGCTTTGGCTTTAAGCCTAATTGCTGCCGGATTAACTTCGAAACGCGGTTAATTTCCTTGGGCGTGGCCACTTGGTAATCAATGTCATCAATTTTGGCATCTTTTCCTTGGAAGTGGTACTTTTCAAGGTGTTCCATTGTTGGTTTGTAGTTAGTATAAATAGCGGAAACTCCACTTAATGGTAAATCAGTCTTAACTCCATCTTCCGTGGCATCTAAGAGTTGATTAATCATATTGATTGAACCATGTTGTTTAAACTTATTAACGATACTTTGAATGACTTGTTGTTGCCGTTTTTGACGCCCATAGTCATTGTTAGGGTCTTCATACCGCATCCGTGAGTACTTCAAAGCGTTGGTGCCATTTAAGTGTTGGGGACCTTTTTTTAAAGGTATGCCCTTCGTATTTAAACTTAAACGGATTGTTAACGTCAACGCCACCCACAGCCGTCACGATTTTTTTCCATCACACCCATGTTAACTAAAGCATAGTAGTCAACGGGGACGCCAAGGAGTTCGCTAACTTGGTGTTTAGCTAATTTAGCCCCGCCAATTGGGTAGGAGGCATTAATCTTAACGTATTGCACGTCGCCATCATGGGTGACTTTGACCAGCATATCCCGCGGAATACTGGTCATGGTTAAAGTTTTCGTCTTCGGGTTAGCCGTCACTAATTCCATGGAATCAGTATTTCCATCCCCCAGAAGGATTTATTCCGTCCAATTGCGCCGTTATCAGTTCCCATCACGAGGACGGAAACGGGTTTTCCTTCACGGAGTTTTTTTATCAATCTTGGCGCTGTCAGTCTTAAAGACTTTCGTTGCTGTTTGATGTAATTGATAGTATTCATAACTACCTAGCAACGCAATACCAATGACAATTAACGAAATTGTCCACCGTAAAATCCGATAGAAACGATTACTATTGTGATAAGGTGGTTGTTGATATTTAATCACCCGTTGCCGGGGTTGTTCGTTCATAATCTTACCTCGCATCTTTGATATAACTTCATCATCTTAGCACGTTCTTAGGCTTGGTTCAATTAGTGTTTAGTAATTGCTATTAGTGAAATTAATGCTAACTTGTAGTAAAATAGATTAATAAAATCTAAGGAGGTTAACGAAATGGCTAGTGATAACACAATGTTTTATGATTTCGGGCAAAAACGGGATAAAAGTATTGAAGAAACGTTAGAGATTGTTTACCAAGCGTTAGAAGCAAAAGGATATAACCCTACGAATCAAATTGTTGGGTATTTAATGTCTGGTGATCCAGCTTATATTCCACGGCTTAATGATGCGCGGAATTTAATTCGGCAATTCCAACGCGATGAAATTGTGGAAGCCTTAGTTAACCATTATTTAAAGGAAACTGAGGCAGGGAAGTAATGCGATTATTAGGATTAGATGTTGGTTCTAAAACCGTTGGGGTGGCTCAAAGTGATCCGCTTGGTTGGACGGCCCAAGCAGTCGAAATTATTCGGATTAATGAAGATGAGGAAGTCTTTGGTTTAGAGCGGTTGAGTGAATTAATTAAGGAACGTCAAGTCGCGGGGATTGTAATTGGGTTACCTAAGAACATGAACAATACCGAAGGACCTCGGGTTGAGGCAGCGCGCCATTATGGAGAATTGATTCAAGAATTATTTCCTGACTTACCAATTGATTTCCAAGATGAACGTTTAACAACGGTGCAAGCTTCACGGATGTTAATTGAAGAAGCTGACGTTTCCCGGCAAAAGCAAAAGGCCGTGATTGATGAATTAGCGGCGACCTTAATTTTACAAAACTATTTAGATCGGCATGGAAAATTAACCAGCCAGTTATAAGGAGTAACCAATGAGCGAACCACGTGATGAACAAGAAGTATTTACGTTAGTTGATGAACAAGGTAATGAAGAATTGTATCATGAAATGATGCGATTCCAATCAGATGAAACCGGTAAGTGGTACATATGTTTGTACCCAGCAGATGAAGAAAATGCTGAAGAAGTTAGCATCCAAGCCTTTGCGTTTGAACCAACGACGGATGATGATGACGAAATTGAATTACTACCAATTGAAAATGATGTCGAATGGGAAATGGTTCAAGAAGTTTTGAATACGTTTATTGACGACGAAGGTAATGTTAACTTATAGGTCGTGAGCCACGCAAAAAGGAAGCCGTGGCCTAACGTAGACAAGGCGTTGGCCCAGCAAAGCTAGGGTCGGCGCCTTTGTCATAGTTAGGCACTAGGCTTCCGCGTGGCGAACGTAGTTATTATTAGGTCGCGAACCGAGCAGTAAAAGCGACGATAGGCTAACTTGGAAATGGGCTTTGACGTGGTAACACGTCAGAGCCTGTTTTCAGTTAGTCCTAGTCGCTTGCTCGGTGAGCGTAGTTACAAAACAGGTCGTGAGGAGGACGTAAAAACCACCTTATCATAACGTTGAAACTGGCGTTGGCGGATAGTATATCCGTCAGCGTCAGTTTTGCGTTATGACTTGGTGGTTGTCCGCCGAGCGTAGTTACTAAGTTGCCGTCGCAGTAATAATTAAAAAGGGTAGCCATCAATCGATGGCTACCCTTTTTAACGTTGCTGATAAATAGCGTGGGCTTTTTTCGTATTCCCAAAATGGACTTTGGCAAATTGCGATAGGTCTTGCCCGCGTTCTAATAAGCGGGCGGCAACTACGTCAACGGCATGCCCCGCCCCAATTGGTAAAGTTAAGCCAGCTTGTTGCGATAGTTCATCCATGGCTTGCAAAGAATAGTAACGTGCCACAATTGAGGCAGCGGCAACTGCAACGTGGGCAGTTTCGGCTTTAGTTTGAAAATATACATGTTCGCGGGCCACTTCAGCTTGATTCCCCACGTAGCGATAATAGGTTGCTCGTTGGACGAATTGATCAATTAAAATTGCTTGGGGTGGGGTAGATAATTTGGCGAGCGTTTTTTGTTAAAACTAAATTATGGCACAGCGCCTTGAGTTGGGCTTGGTTATAACGTTGCATCCGCTCATTATATTGAGTTGGCATTAAATTTAAGACGGTGTATGGACATAGCTTAATAATCTGTTCAGCCAACTTGATGATTTGTGGGTCGGTTAACTTTTTGGAATCTTGGACGCCAAGGGCTTGTAAAGTGGCGACTTGATCGTGGTCCACGTAGACGGCGGCGGTGGTTAAAGGACCAAAATAACTCCCAGCATTAACTTCATCAGATCCTAGCACTGACCACGTCGCAAAATCCGCCGGTAAGCCGTTTTTAGGGGCCGCGTTTTTTTTGTGTTGGTTGGCTAACCGCTCCCCAGCGGGCGGCCTCTTGTTGGGCTAATTGGCCTTGGAACATCACTTTTCGACTCTTAGTGTAGCCAATGACCGTGACGCCTTTTAATTTGGCGTGGAAACTAGCGCCGGGGGGACAAGTAGCGTTATTAGGGTAGGTATTTTGAATATGATTAAAAGTAGTGGCATCAACTTGTAAAACAACATTCATGATGAATTTCCTTTCAAAACGCGGATGAATAGGCAAGGGTGGCTGATAAATGATAAAATATTAAACAGGTATCCAAGGAGGATTGTGATGATTTTAACCATTATCCTAGCACTCGGGTTATTCGGTAGCTGGTTACATGGCCAGCGCATCGGTCTCTTAGCAACGATTTTAAAATTGATTTCTTACATTTTAGCATGGATTGTTGCTAAACAGGCAGTGGACATTGTCCTACCGTATTTACCAGCTATTCTCAGTAATACACTGGGACGCGGCATCATTGCGATGATCAGTTTCAGTGTGATTATGGCGGGGTGGCGGTATGTAAAACGGCAACTTCACTGGTTAACGAAGCTCCCAGTTATTGGAACGCTAAATGCAAGGCTGGGCGGGGCCGTTTATTTAAGCATGACCTTGAGTGTCGAATTGATTTTATTATTAATTTTTCAACATTTAACAGTTCCTTGGTGGCAACATCAACTTCAAACATCGCTGCTGGCGCAATGGATGTTGCATCAAGTACCACTACTAACCAATTATTTACAAACATTATTGCCATAGTGAGGTAATGAGATGAACGAGAAAATTTTAGAAACTTTAGAATATGATGCGGTCAAAGGCCAAATTTTACCATACTTAGTCTCAGCCGCCGGACAACGGGAATTGCGGAATTTAACCCCGCAAACCAATCGGACGACGATTGAATTATGGTTAACCGAAACCAATGATGGCGCTGATTTATTACGCTTAAATCATGACTTGCCAATTCCAACGTTAGCTGACATTACGCCCCAATTAAAACGGTTGCGCATTGATGCCAACTTAAACGGGACTGAATTGGCCCAAATAATGCAAGTCTTGCGGACGAGTTTGCGGATGCAAAATTTCTTTGCCCACCTGGCTGAAAATCAAGTTACGTTACGGCAATTGCCGAGCTTAGTCGATCAATTAGTAACGTTACCGGAAATTACGCAACGCTTAGTCCGGTCATTAGAACTTGATGGGCGCGTTAAGGACGAGGCGTCTACGAAGTTACATGGGTTACGGCAGTTGATGGCAAAAACGGAAGTGGAAATCGTCATGCCTTAGAAAATTACACGCGGGGGAAAAACGCCAAAAAGTTAAGCGAACCGATCATTACACTGCGGAATGAACGGTATGTGATTCCCGTCTTAGCCCAATATCGGAAACAATTTGGTGGGGTCGTCCACGATCAAAGTGCGACGGGGCAAACGCTCTATATTGAACCGGGGAACGTGGTGGAATTAAATAATCGCTTACGCCAAGCTCAAATTGAAGAAAAGCAAGAAATTCAACGAGTGTTAACCGAACTGTCCGATTTAATTCGCCCGTATCAACATGAACTAGGGCAAAATGCCCAAGTCTTAGGGCATTTAGATTTAGTCAATGCGAAGCTAAATATGCGCATGCCCTGCATGCAACTCGGCCAAGCGTCAATGATGACTTACAAGTTAATTTACGCCAAGCCCGCCATCCGTTGATTGATCAACACGTGGTCGTGCAATGATTTAACGTTAGGGCTTGATTATCAAGCGCTCGTAATCACGGGTCCCAACACCGGGGGGAAGACGATTACCTTAAAGACCTTGGGCTTATTGCAATTAATGGCCCAATCAGGGATGTATGTTCCTGTTGCGAGAACAGTACGGTTGCCGTTTTTGATAACATTTTCGCTGACATTGGGGATGAACAATCACTGGAACAAAACTTGAGTACCTTCTCCGGTCATATGGCGAATGTGAAGCATATTTTAGAACAGATGACGGACCGTAGTTTGGTCTTGCTCGATGAACTAGGTGCGGGGACCGATCCGAAAGAAGGGGCCGCGCTCGCGATGGCGATTTTAGATCAAATGGGAACGATCGGCGCCCGAGTGATGGTAACAACGCACTATCCGGAATTAAAGGTCTATGGTTTTGATCGCCAACAAACAATGAATGCCAGCATGGAATTTGATCAAGCTTCCTTACGACCAACTTATCGGTTGTTAGTCGGCATCCCTGGTCAATCGAATGGGGTGGCCATCGCCAGTCGGTTAGGACTTGATGCAGCGATTATTCAAACGGCGCAATCCTTAGTGAGTGACGAAAGTCAGGAATTAAACGCGATGATTGGGGACTTGGTGGAACAACGCAAGCAAGCCCGGGAAGAAAATGAACGGCTACAAGCGTTAGTTAAGGACGCCACGACCAAGGAAGCGGAATTAGCGCAAAAACTGGAGCGCTTCAATGAACAACGGGAGCAACTTTATGAACAAGCGCGGAGTAAAGCTAATCATGAAGTGGCCAAGGCGAAAAAAACAAGCGGACAAGATTATTCATCACTTACACCAATTGCAAGTCCAACAAGGGGCGCAAGTTAAAGAACATGAATTAATTAATGCCAAGGGGCAATTAAATGCCTTACACCAAGAAGCCAATCCCCGCTTGAAGCATAATGCAGTCTTGAAACGTGCCAAGGCCAAACATCAGTTAAAGCCGGGCGATGATGTACGGGTTAAGTCATATGGCCAAATTGGGACTTTAGTGAAAGCCCGCGGTCATCACCAATGGGAAGTGCAAATGGGGATGCTGAAGATGGCGATTGATGAAGCGGACTTAGAACAAGTAACGCAACAAGAAAAACGGGCTAGTCAACCAAAAGCACCCCGGAAACGCCCCGTGCGGACGATTCAAACGCGTCAAACATCAGCCCGCCTAGATCTCCGTGGAAAACGGTATGAAGCGGCGATGAGCGAGTTAGATCAATTTATCGATCACGCCTTGTTAAATAACTTAACCAGTGTCACAATTGTGCATGGGAAAGGGACGGGGGCCTTGCGGAAGGGAACCCAAGAATACCTGCGGAGTAATCGTCGGGTGAAGTCCTTTGAATTTGCGACGCCAAGCAATGGTGGTGATGGGGCCACGATTGTGTTCTTTTAAAAACAGGAGAATTTAAAATGGAGCAAGTATTAATTGCGACGAACAATGCGCATAAGGCCGCTGAGTTTGCGAAACTGTTTGCAAAATTCGGGATTGAAGTAAAAACATTAGCAGATTTCCCAGCGTTGGAAATTGAAGAAAACGGAACGACCTTTGAGGAAAATGCCCGCCTGAAAGCCCAAACGGCGATGGAAGCATTTCACTTACCAGTGTTAGCGGATGATTCGGGATTAATGGTGGATGCGTTAGGCGGGGCACCAGGCGTTCATTCGGCTCGTTATGCGGGGGATCATGATGACGCGGCCAATAATGCCAAGTTGTTAGCTGAGTTACAAGGGGTCCCCACTGAACAACGAACGGCCCATTTCCATACGACGATTGTCGGGATTAAACCGACTGGGCAAGAAATTATTGCGCATGGTCAAGTTGATGGTCATATTTTGACCACGCCAACGGGTGAAAATGGTTTTGGCTATGATCCGTTGTTTTATGTTGATGAACTCGGTGTGCCAATGGCGACGTTAACGATGGAGCAAAAAAAATGCGATTAGCCACCGGGGGCGGGCCTTAGCAGCATTAGCGGATGATTTTAAGGACTGGTGGAATTAATGAAAGTTTTATATATCAGTGATAATCATGGTGATGCCGCAATTTTAAATCGAGTTGCGGCGACATTTAAGGATGAAGTTGATGTTATGCTACATTGCGGTGATTCTAATCTCCCCAACACGGATCCAACGATGACTCCATATCAAACCGTCCGGGGAAATACGGATTGGGGCTTAACGTATCCGCGGATGATTACGACCACCGTGGCAGGGGTTAAGTTAGGAGTGACGCATGGGGATAAGGATCAAGTGAATACGAGTTTATTACCGTTGAGTTTACGCGCTCAAGCAGCTGAGGTCGCTGTGATGGGGTACGGGCATACCCATCAATTAGCGGTGACAGTTGACCAAGGGATTTTATTGATTAATCCGGGCAGCATTAGTCAACCACGGGGCGAATATCGCGATTTAAAGGGAACCTTTGCGATCGTTGAAGTAACGGACCAAGCCTTTAAAGTGCAATATTATAATCGGCAAATGCAACCGGTGCCAACGTTAGCAATGCAATTTTCCCGTGATTAATAAATTTACTAAATAGCAAAAGCGTCCAAGAATCAAATTTCCTTGGACGCTTTATTTTATTTAGTATTAATTGGAATTGGTAAGGTTAAGCCTTGATCACGCGCAGTCTGTAAGTAGCGGGCTAAGATTTCACTAGCTGCCTTGAACTGGGTACCACTGGTAGCCGTAATCATAATCCGATACACTAATTGACCATTAGTATTGGTAGTAGGACCAATGATTTGCGGTGCTTGGGTTAATTCGGGGTGTTGTGCCAAAATAGCTGGCGTTAATGATTCAATTAGCGTTTGTAACTGATCAAGCGGAGTTTGGGCATTAATTAAAATGTCGATATTGGCGCTTAAATCATGGCGCGAATAATTCTGAATCATGGTGATGTTTCGATTTTGGATAAAGGTTAAGGTCCCATCTGCACTTAAAACTTGAGTTGTTCGTAACCCGATGGCTTGCACCGTACCTTTGATGGTCCCAATTTGGACGGTGTCACCAACGTCAATTTGTTCTTCCAATAAAATGAAGAACCCGTTAACGACATCACTGACAAAGCCTTGGGCCCCTAGTCCTAAAGCAATACTAAAAATCCCAGCTCCGGCGACTAGGGTACCAACCGGGACGCCAATGAGCGATAACAGGGCATATAAAAAGAAGAAGTAACAAGTATACCGATAAATGTTACTAATAATTGAGTGGAACGTTTCAGCACGCTTGGTGCCGCCTAATAAACTAATTCGATTGGTATTTTTAAAAATACTATTTAAAATGATTTTCCCAGCCGCTAAGATGAGCCAAAATAAGAAACAAGTTAGTAGAATTAAACTTGCTTTGATAATTAATTGGTGCAGTAGACTATCCCAATCGAAACGTTCCCAAAAATGGGTTAATTGGGTAGTGGTAATCGTTTTTGCTAGCATAATGATGCTCCTCGTAAAAAGTAATTACAGTCATCATATCAAAAGTAGGATGATAAATTCAATTGAGGCGGATGGCGGAATAGTGATATGATTATGACAATTAATTAAATCAATTGATAAGGAGTTATGTATGGTAATTGGAATGTCAGCTGGTGCGGTAGCCGGCTTAATTGCTGCAGTGGCGTTTGTGGTGTTAGTAATTTATTTATGCATTGTTTTAACACATGTGAGTGCAATGTTGAAGGTGATGACGAAACACGTTGATCAAGTCGGCCAAGATGTTGATAGTTTAAGTCATGAAGTTGAAAGTTTAGTTGTTAGCACGAACGAGTTAGTCGATGACTTAAATAGTAAGGCTGATCAAGTAACGCCAGCGGTGGAAGCAATTGCTAAACTTGGCCAAAGTGTCAGTGATTTAAATGATGCGTCACGTGATTTAGTGACAAAAACGACCGCAGCAACACAGAAAAGTCCACTGAATCATCGCCTAGTAAAAATGGCGTTACAAGCAGTATTGGCCAATGCTTGGCGCCGCAAACAACGTCATGCAAAGAAAGGAGCAACACATGAATAAGTATTTTTTTTGGGTGGGTTAGCCCTCGGTGGGGCAGCCGCCTATGTAATTTGGCAACGGCTTGATGATGAACAAAAGGAAGCCTTGTTAGCGCAAGTCGAAGATAATTATTACGAAGTGATGGATTATTTAACGGATTATGCGTTGACGGTCTTAGATGTGGTGGATGATTTAATGCAAGATCCCCAAGCCACGTTGACGGATCAGTTCGAAAAGCTCCGAGCGGGATTAGCTGACCGAACGAATCATGTTGATGACTCATTAACCGAAGCGAAAGCAAAAATGGCTAAAGAAACCGCTAATTTGCGAGCGGCCTTTGCTGAGGCATCTGAGAATGTAATTGATGATGAGGATGACGGCGATACTGAGTTAGAATTGGTGATTGATAATCGGTCGTGAGCCCAGCGTAAAAGACGCCGGTAGGCTAAGCGCAAAATAGGGTTTGGCGTGGCACACGTCGGAGCCTATTTTTGCTTAGTCCTAGGCGTCTGCTGGGCGAGCGAAGTTACAATGTTGCCGTAGAAGATAGTCCTAGTCGTTTGCTCGGTGAACGTAGTTATAGGTCGTGAGGAAAATTAAAACGGGATTCGGAAATTTTCCGAGTCCCGTTTTTGTTTAGCGTTCTAAAATTTGTAATTCTTTTGAAGTGTGGGTGAAGCTGTCATTGCCATCTTCAGTAATGACGATACAGTCTTCAATCCGTACCCCAGCAAAGCCTGGAATGTAAATACCGGGTTCAATTGAGAAACACATCCCTGGTTCTAAAATCATGTCGTTGCCTTCCATAATGGATGGGAATTCATGATCACTCATTCCCATTCCGTGGCCGAGCCGGTGGATGAAGTATTCACCATAGCCAGCTTTGGTAATAATGTCACGGGCAATTTTATCTAATTCGGCGGCGGTCATCCCTGGTTTCGCGGCTGCTTGGGCCGTTAATTGGGCTTCTAAGCAGACTTGGTAGATATCTTTTTGCTTGTCGCTCAGTGTACCAACCCAACTGTCCGCGAAGCATCACTGACATAACCATCGTAAACCGTTCCCAAGTCAAATAAGACGAGTTGATTGTTTTGGACTTGGTTGCTACTCGTTTCCCCATGAGGTTCAGCGGCGTGAGCCCCGGCTTGAATTAAGGCTGGAAAGCTCATTTCCATGATGCCTTTTTTTCATTAACGCGTATTCAATTTCAGCATCAATTTCTTGTTCGCTGCGGCCTAATTGGATGGCATTAAAACCAACTTCAAAGGCAAAGTCAGCCCATTTCCCAGCTTCATGGAGTTTAGCAATTTCATCTGGTGTCTTAATTAAGCGCATCCGTTCAATGGTTGGGGTTAAATCAACGTCAAAATGAGCGTGGGGGAATTGATCTTGTAAGGCCCGTAACCGGGTCACGGTTAAGTAATTTAATTCGGCCCCAAAGTTGCTAGGTTGGGCGATTCGGTGCTTGATTTGGGTGGCAATCATGGCAAATGGTTGTTCATGATCTAAATAGCCGTAGACTGAATATGGCCAACCAGTCCCTTTAATTGCTTCAACTTCTAAAGCGGGCGCAAACAAGAAGGGATCATGGTCCGCAAAGACGACGAGCGCCAAGACCCGTTCGATTGGGTCACTACCAAATCCAGTTAAATATTTAATCGTCATTGGGTCACTTAAGTAAGCAACGTCCAATTGTTGGTGTTGTAAAGTTGTTTGTAATTGTTGTAATTTAGTATATTCCATCAATTTTGCCTCCTGTTGGGGTCTATTATACCACCCAATTTTTGCACTTTGAGCGCAGATGAGCTATGATAATGAAAATGAATGAAAACAAACCATTACAAGGATAGGAGTTAGTGATGAAAAAAACAACCAGTAACAATTTATACGGTTGCTAAAGAAGCTAACGTTTCAATGGCAACTGTTTCACGGGTCGTTAATGGGAATACGAACGTGAAACCAGAAACGCGGGAACGGGTTGAAGCCGTGATTAAGGAATTAAATTACCGCCCGAATGCTGTGGCGCGGGGCTTAGCAAGTAAGAAGTCAACGACGGTCGGGGTAGTGATTCCAAAGATTACGGAAGATTACTTTGCTGAATTAGCGGCCGGGATTGATGACGTGGCGGCGTTGTACAATTACGACATGATTTTAACGAGCTTAGATACGATTCACCAACAACCAGTACAAGTGATCCAAAGTATGCTAGCTAAGCAAGTTGATGGAATTATTTTTATGGGGCATGATTTGTCAGCCGAATTACAAGCCGAATTTGATAATTCATCAATTCCAGTCTTAGTGGCCGGGTCTGTGGTTGATGATGAAAAATTACCAAGTGTTCGGATTGATTATGCTGCGGCGGCTAAGGATGCGATTAATTTACTAGCTGATCACGGCCATGAAAAAAAATTGGGTTATTAGTTGGTTATGATCAAACTGCAATTAATGCTAAGGGGCGGATCCCGGCGTACAAGGAAGTTTTAGCCGCCCGGGGATTAGAGGCTGATGATCAAAATGTTTTTGTTGGTCATGATTCATACCAAGAAGCGTACGATTTAGCGAAGCAAATTTTGGCACAAGGAATTACCGCGTTATTTGTGAGTGATGATTTAATGGCGGCTGGGGTCTTAAATGCCTTAACGGATCAAGGTGTCCAAGTACCAGCTGATTTTGAAATTATTGCTGGGAACGGGACGTCAACGGCGCACTTAACGCGGCCAATGTTAACGACGATTGACCAACCAATGTATGATCTTGGGGCCATTTCAATGCGCTTATTAACGAAGATGATGAAGGAAACTGATCAAGAACAAGCAACTGAAGATCAATCAGTGGTCTTACCACATGAAATTGTGGTGCGGCAATCAACCCGGCAGTAACAGTTGAATTTATGGCGTAAATTTAGTAAAATTTGATATGTTTGAATACTAAAAGAAAAGAGGACGAACTGATATGTCAGGACACTCAAAATGGCATAACATCCAAGGGCGGAAGAACGCTCAAGATGCTAAGCGGGGAAAGATTTTCCAAAAGATTTCACGTGACTTATACCAAGCAGCTAAGGCTGGGGATCCAAATCCCGACAACAACCCTCAATTACGGCTTGTGATGGATAAGGCGCGGGCAGCTAACATGCCTAAGCAAAACATCCAACGGGCCATTGACAAAGCCACGGGTGCCGGTGGGGCTAACTTCGAAGAAATTACTTACGAAGGTTACGGTCCTGGTGGGATTGCAGTGATGGTATCTTGTTTAACTGATAACAAGAACCGGACAGCTTCTGCGATTCGGTCTGCCTTCACGCACTCTGGTGGTTCTTTAGGGGCTTCTGGTTCAGTTGCCTACATGTTTAACCGCCTTGGTTTAATCGAAATCTTACGTGAAGATTTGGATAAGGACGAAGACGAAATGTTAATGGATGCTTTGGATGCTGGGGCTGATGACATGCAAGCTGATGATGATGTCTTCCACATCTACACGGATCCAAGTGCTATGACGGCGGTGCGGGATGCGTTACAAGAAGCCGGTTACGAATTGGACACGGCAGAAGTAACGATGATTCCAGAAAACAAGACGGAAGTTCCTTCAGATAAGGTTGGTCAATACCAACGCTTAATCGAAGAACTTGAAGACAACGATGACGTGGCTGACGTTTACGAAGCTGGGTTCATTGCTGACGCTGAATAATTAAATTTTTGACACGCTTTTCAATTTGAAAGGCGTGTTTTTTTGTTCGGAATTAAATTGCAATTTGAATAAGAATGTAACAATTAGATTACGAACGTAAAGGTGTAATTACTATTAATTAACATTCCGGCCGTTTTACCCTTTAATTAATTAAGTTGTGTTACTTTAGAATACGTAATAAGTTATGAGCAAGTCAGCAGTGACTTGGAAAGGAATTAATATTTATATGAATTCAACACAACGAGTTAAATTGTACAAGTCCGGTAAAAACTGGGTAACAATGACGATTGCGACGGCAGCCATGGCCTTTGGGGTGGCAACGAGTGCAAATCAAATTACGGCGTATGCAGACACGGCCGCTGCAACGCCAACGACGGCCGCAGTTAGTGATGTTAAGAGTGATGCATCAACGCCATCTACAACTACGACCACGGCAACTACGACTACGCCAGCCACAACTACGACTGTTAATCAAGCACTAAAGCAAGCTCAAGTCGATGCGAAAACTGGTTGGCAACAAGGGACTGACAAGTCATGGACGTACTATAATGCTGATGGGAAGACGAATACAGGTCGCGAATATTCATTAATGCCAACGATTGGTGATCAAACTGGAAAATCAAAGAGTTGGTACTTGATGCAAGATGGAAAGGCATTGTCAGGGGTTCAAGAATGGATGGGGAGTTATTGGAATTTCAATAATGACACTTACACGTTGAACCAAGATCGTTCCTATTTCCAATCACAATGGGGATTATGGTATTTGTCTGATCATGGTCAAGTATTAAATGGAGTCCAAGAATGGGCTGGTAGTTACTGGCACTTTGATTCAGTATCATATTTGTTAAGTCAAAAGAAAAACTATGTTCAATCGCAATGGGGGAATTGGTATTTAGTTGGTGATGATGGTCGCATCCTAAATGGAGTTCAAGAGTGGGCTGGTAGTTATTGGTATTTTGATCCAACGACCAACTTGCTAAGTAAGCAACAAAACTATGTTCAATCCCAATGGGGGTCATGGTACATGGTTGGTAATGATGGCCGGATTCAATCAGGATTAGTTAACTGGATGGGATCGACGTATTACTTTGATCCAGTTACCTACTTACTAGTTACGAATAAGACCTTCAAGGTTAACGGTGTTGAATATCAAGCCAATGCAGCGGGGCAAGTTACTAAGACTTACTCTGAAGAAGCAGCTGCGCGCGATTGGATTGCCCAACGTGAATCAGGTGGTAACTACAACGCCCGTAACGGTATTTACTATGGTAAGTACCAATTAACGATTTCTTACTTGGGTGGCGACTTATCACCACAAAATCAAGATCGGGTTGCTGATGCCTACGTGAAGAATCGCTATGGTTCATGGGTAGGGGCGAAGAACTTCTGGTTATCACATCACTGGTATTAAAATGAATTAAAGCATGGTTAGCGTAACGGCGACCATGCTTTTTTGTTACAATAATCTTAAATGAGTGAAGCAGGTGAATAAAATGACACAACTAACTTGTAGTGATACTGAAATTGTCACAACGCACCGAATTTTGAGCGCGGATTTAAATGAACACGGGACATTATTTGGGGGTCGCTTATTATCAATTGTTGATGCCGAAGCGTCAATTGCGGCGTTACGTGTGGCTAAACAAACGGTGGTGACGGCGACGATTGATCACGTTAATTTTCAGCAACCGTTTCATTTAGGGGATGCGATGGAAATGCATGCTACCGTTGTTCACCTTGGTCAGCGGTCAATTGAGGTGTTCGTCAAGGTATTGCGGGAAAACTTAACGGCTGGACAACGTGAAGTAGCGTTTACCGCTTGCTTATTATATGTGGTGGCTGATCATAATTTTGTGATGCCAGTGGATGAAATAATTCCTGAAACGGCGAGCCAACGCTACTTAGTTGCTACGGCGGCACAACGCCAACAAGCGCGTCAATTAATGCGAGCTACCAATTTAGAATTATCAAAACGTATATAAAATTAAAATTTGGTTAAGTTCCACTGAAAACCAATCACACATTAAAAAACAGAATGTGGTATGATTGTTTACGAGTAAAATTTGGAGGGAGAAGGATAAAATGTCGGAACAACAACAGCCACAGGAAATGGCGCGAAATTTAAAAAAACCGTCATGTGCAATTAATTGCCTTGGGGGGAACCATCGGAACGGGGCTCTTTTTAGGAGCTGGGGATTCGATTCATAAAGCTGGGCCGGCGATTCTGCTTGCGTATTTAATTACTGGGGCGATGAGTTTCTTAATGATGCGTTCACTCGGGGCGATGTTAGTTTCCAATCCTAATTATCGCTCCTTCGTGGAAGCAGTGCATGATTATTTAGGACCCCGGGCTGGTTTTGTTACTGGTTGGATGTATTGGCTCTGTTGGATTGGGGTCGCAATGGCGGAGGTCACCGCCGTGGGGAAATATATGCAGCTGTGGTTTCCTCACTTACCATTGTGGATACCAGGATTAATCATGATGGTAATCATCATCGGTTTGAACTTAGTTACGGTGAGTGCCTTCGGGGAAACTGAATTTTGGTTTGCGATGATTAAGGTCGTGGCGATTACAGCGTTGATTCTGGTTGGGGTGTTTTTAATTCTGATTGGTTATCATGCCCCACATGGAACCGTGAGTGTGATGAATTTAGTTAATCATGGCGGGTTCTTTCCAACTGGCTGGCATGGCTTTATGCGATCATTCCAAATGGTGGTCTTCGCCTTCGCTGGGGTAGAAATGATTGGGATGACGGCGGCCGAAACGCAAGATCCTAAAAAAGTTATTCCACGGGCGATTAATGGGATTCCGGTGCGGATTCTCTTGTTCTATTTTGGAGCCTTATTTGTGATTATGTCGATTTATCCGTGGAATCAAATTGATCCAACCCAAAGTCCATTTGTGGTGGTCTTTAAGCAAATTGGGATTGTCGGCGCCGCAAGTATTGTTAATTTTGTTGTGATCACGGCGGCTTCTTCATCATGTAATAGTGCGGTTTATACAACGGGACGGATGTTAGCCCAATTAACCAGTTCCTCAAGTCGTCCAGCGATTCGTCGCTTAGGACGCCTATCGAAAAATCAAGTACCAGCAATCGGAGTATTAATTTCCTCATTGGTGATTGCCAGTGCCACGATTTTAAATTATGTCTTACCCAGCACCGTCTTTACCTTAATTACTAGTATGACGACGACGGCATTTTTATTTGTGTGGTTAATGATTGTCTTAGCTCATTTGAAGTTTATTAAGACTGATACGGAACGGGAATTTCCGTTGCCAGGGGCGCCGATTACTGATTATCTATACATTGCTTTCTTAATCTTTATTGTGGTGGTTCTATTCGAAAATCCAAGTACTTTAGTGACATTATACTTAGCTGTAGCGGTAATTATCGTCTTAAGTTTAGTTTCCTTGGCGATTCGCCCAACTCGTGATTAATAAAACGATGCCAATCGGCATCGTTTTTTTTTATAAGCAGTAAGCTCCAAAGATAATCGTTAGTTGTAATGTGGTTAAGATTGCCAAATTAGTTGGTTTCCGGCGGGTAGCAAGTAGGAAAAACCAACTGACTAAAGTTAAAATAACGGCTAACAACATCCCGATTCCAAGGGGGCGAGTTAATAAAGTAATAATTAAAATGGCCCAAGCACCGGTAATGAAGAATGACTGTTGCTTGGGTTCTTTAATGTATAGTGGTGTAAAGAACATCCAAGTGGCTGTCATGATTGGAAGGCAGTAGACAATGCTACTCCAGGTAAGCACGTGGGCTACTAAGTAAATGGTGGCGGCAGGCAAGGCCAGGGTTAATAAAATTCCGAGGGTTACTAAGCCAACCACATTGTGTAACGAAATTTGTGGGAGTTGTAACAGTAATAAATAGACTGGTAATAACAACATTAACAGCATCAAGATTGGTAAGTTGGCAAAACCGATTAAGACGGTTAGGACGGAAATGATAAGCCCAGGCAAAGCGAGTAAACTGGTCTCGCGGCGTTGGTTCGTAAAAATCATTGCGCAACCAATCATAATTAAATAAATCATTAAGGCTGTGAAATGGGTAGCAAATGGTTTATCAGTATGATGGCTTAAATAGGTGAACGGGGCAATTAACCAGCTGAGGTTAAGGGCGATTAATGAGAGCGCCACTTCCGGCCAGTTTTGTTCTTGCCACTCGAGTTTCAATTGTTCCCACATAGTTGGTAAAAAAACTCCTTTAAACTTAATTGGTTACATTCTAACATATCTCCAGGGGAGTTTCATGTATTGTCAGTGGACGCATTGGGTGCAGGGGTGGTATGATTATAATCGTTATAAGCAATTCCCGATGGGGGATCAGTAAGTAATTATGCTTACTCATCACTGCCTTGTAACCGAAATTTTGTAACATCGTATTTTGATGTAGGGGGAATTATCAAATGGAAGAAAAACATTTATTTACATCCGAATCCGTTTCGGAAGGACACCCAGATAAGATTGCTGATCAAATTAGTGATGCGATCTTAGATGCCATTTTAGCGCAAGATAAGACGGCGCGGGTGGCAGTTGAAACGTCGGTGACGACGGGGTTAGTCTTAGTCTTTGGGGAAGTTTCAACGTCGGCTTATGTCGATGTGCAAGGAATTGTCCGCCAAACGATTAAGGAAATTGGCTACACGAATGGCCAATATGGCTTTGATGGTGACAATTGTGCCGTGTTGGTGGCCTTGGATGAACAATCACCAGATATTGCCCAAGGGGTTGATGATGCCTTGGAAGTTCGTGAAGGTGATGCGGACCCATTAGACCAAATTGGGGCCGGTGATCAAGGATTAATGTTTGGTTATGCGACGAACGAAACGCCAGAGTACATGCCATTACCATTGATGCTGAGTCATCAATTAATGCGCAAGATTGCGGCGGTCCGGAAGAGTGGCGAATTAGACTACTTGGGTCCAGACGCTAAAGCTGAAGTTACGATTGAATATGATAACAATGGCCAACCAAAGCGAATTGCCACGGTGGTCTTAAGTACGCAACACGCTGACCGCGTAGATTTAGCGACGGTGCAAGCGGATGTCAAGGAACATGTCATCAAGCAAGTGTTACCAGTTCAATACTTAGACGATCAAACCAAGTACTACATTAACCCCACGGGGCGGTTCGTAATTGGTGGTCCCCAAGGGGATGCCGGTTTAACGGGACGTAAGATTATTGTGGATACTTATGGTGGGGCCGCTCACCATGGTGGGGGTGCTTTCTCCGGCAAAGACGCCACGAAGGTTGACCGTTCAGCTAGTTATGCGGCGCGTTACATTGCCAAGAACTTAGTAGCGGCTGGTTATGCCGATAAGTTAGAAATCCAAATTGCTTACGCGATTGGGGTGGCGAAGCCGGTCTCAATTTCGATTGATACCTTTGGAACAGGGAAACGGAGTGAAGCTGATCTAATCGCAGCGGTTCGACAAGTCTTTGATCTTCGCCCAGCCGGGATTATTCAAATGTTAGACTTACAACGGCCAATTTATAAGCAAACGGCTGCCTATGGTCACTTTGGTCGGACGGATATTGATTTACCTTGGGAACGTTTGGATAAGGTAGCTGCCTTACAAGCGATTTTAGGTGAAGAAAATTAGAAACTTTTTAAGAAACCTTGCATTCAAAAACGGGGTTTGCTAAGATACTTTTAACAATTTAAGAGCGTACGAGGAATAGTAGTTAATTAGGGCGATTTTTCAGAAACCGAATGGGGATGTGAATTCGGAAATGGCAGTTAACGAACTCACCTTCGTGACCGCCTCATTCTGAAATTAGTAGGAATGAACGTGACCGTCGCGTTAAGACGAAGAAGCGCTACGGCAACGTAGAAATCAGGGTGGTACCGCGGAGAAATTCGTCCCGTAAACTTGGCTAATTTTAGGCAGGCTTGCGGGACTTTTTTATTGGCGGACGCGCAAGAAACTATTGGATTTAGATAAAGGAGAGATTGCAATGGGATACGATCACAGTGCGATTGAACAAAAGTGGCAACGCTACTGGAAGCAACACAAAACCTTTAAGGCCGAATTAAATGAATCACAACCAAAGTACTATGCTTTGGATATGTTCCCTTATCCATCCGGGCAAGGGTTACACGTGGGGCACCCGGAAGGTTATACCGCCACGGACGTGATGTCACGGATGAAGCGGATGCAAGGGTTTAACGTCTTGCACCCAATGGGATGGGATGCCTTTGGGTTACCAGCGGAACAATACGCCTTGAAAACGGGAAACAACCCGGCTGACTTTACGAACAAGAATATTGATCATTTCCGGGACCAAATCCAATCGCTTGGATTCTCATATGATTGGGACCGTGAAGTTAACACGACGGATCCAAAGTTCTACAAGTGGACGCAATGGATTTTTGAACAACTTTATAAGCGCGGTTTAGCTTACGAAGATGAAATCATGGTTAACTGGGCTCCTGACTTCATGGGGGGCACGGTTGTGGCCAATGAAGAAGTTGTCGACGGGAAAACGGAACGGGGTGGTTACCCTGTTTACCGGGTCCCAATGCGGCAATGGGTTTTGAAGATTACGGCGTATGCTGACCGCTTAATTGACGACTTAGACGAGGTTGATTGGCCTGAATCCGTGAAGGAAATGCAACGGAATTGGATTGGTCGGTCAACGGGAGCAGCGGTCTTCTTTAAGGTGGTTGATCACGATGATAAGCAAATTGAAGTCTTCACAACGCGTCCGGACACCTTATTTGGGGCTTCTTATGTCACTTTAGCCCCAGAAAATGAGTTAGTAGATCAAATCGTGACGTCGGAACAAGCGGAGGCGGTTAAAGCCTATCAAGAAGCAACGTCACGGCGGTCTGATTTGGAACGGACGGACTTGAATAAGGATAAGACTGGGGTCTTCACGGGGGCATATGCGATTAACCCCGTTAACGGTGACAAGTTACCAATTTGGATTTCAGATTACGTCTTGAATTCATACGGAACAGGGGCCGTGATGGCGGTGCCAGCTCACGATGATCGGGACTACGAATTTGCCAAGAAGTTTAACTTACCAATTAAGGCTGTTATCGAAGGTGGCGATTTA
Organism: Limosilactobacillus equigenerosi DSM 18793 = JCM 14505; assembly: GCF_001311375.1. Taxonomy (GTDB): domain Bacteria; phylum Bacillota; class Bacilli; order Lactobacillales; family Lactobacillaceae; genus Limosilactobacillus; species Limosilactobacillus equigenerosi. The sequence continues at coordinate 10,491 of NZ_BBAS01000007.1, read as the reverse complement.
GCCGAAGCGGCCTTCACGGGTGATGGGTTACATATTAACTCTGACTTTGTGAATGGGCTTAACAATGAAGATGCCAAGGTTAAGATGGTGGAATGGTTAGATCAACATGATGCCGGGCACAAGAAGGTTAACTACCGGCTCCGGGATTGGATTTTCTCCCGGCAACGTTACTGGGGAGAACCAATCCCAGTCATTCACTGGGATGATGGTGAAACCACGTTGGTTCCAGAAGACGAATTGCCATTAATGTTGCCAAAGACGGATAACATTGAACCATCCGGAACTGGGGAAAGCCCATTAGCTAACATTGAAGACTGGGTTAATGTTTATGATGAAAATGGCCGGCACGGGTTACGGGAAACGAACACGATGCCACAATGGGCTGGTTCATCATGGTACTACTTACGTTACATTGATCCAGATAATGATGAAGCCTTAGCCTCAAAGGAAGCGCTCGAATACTGGTCACCAGTTGACTTATACGTTGGGGGAGCTGAACACGCGGTCTTACACTTACTTTACGCCCGGTTCTGGCATAAGGTCCTTTATGATCTTGGGATTGTACCAACCAAGGAACCATTCCAAAAGTTAGTTAACCAAGGGATGATTCTTGGTTCTAACCACGAAAAGATGAGTAAGTCCAAAGGTAACGTGGTTAACCCTGATGATATCGTCGCTGAATATGGGGCCGATACGTTACGGTTATATGAAATGTTCATGGGACCATTAGAAGAATCCGTGCCATGGGATGAAAAAGGTCTTCATGGTGCTAACAAGTGGGTTCAACGGGTTTGGCGTTTGTTAATGGACGATAACAACCACTTACGCGATCGAGTTTCCAATTACAACGATGGTAAGTTGACGAAGATTTACAATCAAACCGTGAAGAAGGTCACGGAAGATTACGAACGGATACGATTTAACACGGCCATTTCCCAAATGATGGTCTTTGTCAATGAAGCTACAAGGTTGATGACTTACCAACGGAATACATGGAAGGCTTTATCAAACTCTTGTCACCAATCATGCCACACATGGCCGAAGAATTATGGAGTCAATTCCATGAAAGTGATACGATTACGTACCAACCTTGGCCAACGTATGATGAAAGTGCATTAGTTGAAGACGAAGTTGAAATGATTGTGCAAGTGAACGGGAAGGTCCGGGCTAAGATTAAGATGGCGCGTGACATTGACCAACAAGATGCGCAAGACATTGCTTTAGCGGATGAAAATGTGAATGCACACGTCGCTGGCAAGAATGTTGTGAAGGTTATCGTGGTGCCAAACCGGATTATCAACATTGTGGTAAAATAGGTTGGGACAAAAGTAGTTAGACAATCACGAATAATTTAGTAAATAGTAAGCGGGCCGGGGACTTTCCCTGGCCTTATTACTTGCAGAACGAAAAGAGGTTATCCATGGATTTAGTTACTTATCCGGCAGTCTTAACGACGACTGAGAATGAATATCGAATTGAATTTCCAGACTTACCAGCTGCGAATGTGGTTGATCAAGACTTGGAGCGGGCACAGTTGCGGGCCCGGATTGGATTAGCATTAATGATTGCGGATCGGTTGAGCCATTTTGAACCGGTACCGCAACCAGGGACTGTGGCGTTGCCGGACTTAGCAACTAATCAACAGGAAATTGCAGTAACGACTGATTTAGATCAGTATTAATTGCACGGAAATTAAGAGTTCGATACAATGAACTTTGAATTTTTAATTTGGGAGTAAACAATAATGAAATCCAAATCAACAGAGAATGTAGCCACGGAACAAAGTGCCACGGCGAAAATGGTTGCCGGTTCTGCTTGGATGACTGCTGGGACCATCACTTCGCGACTGCTTGGAGCGATTTACGTGATTCCGTGGGTGACCTGGATGGGGGTATATAGTGATCAGGCCAATGCTTTGTATGCCAAAGGGTACAATATCTATAGTTATTTATTAATTTTAGCCTCGGCCGGGATTCCATCAGCAATTTCGCAAATGGTTGGTGACTATAATGGTCGTGGTCAATACTTAACCAGTCGCCGGTTGTATCGGTCGGCCTTGTATTTCTCGTTATTGACGGGGATTTTATTTGCTGGATTTATGTATCTTGGAGCACCGTGGTTATCGCAAGGTGATGCGAATTTAGTGCCAGTTTTACGATCATTGGCTTGGGCGGTGCTCTTAATTCCAGCGATGAGTATCTCGCGGGGGTATCTTCAAGGGTATAATTGGATGGCGCCCTCGGCCCTGTCACAGTTTATTGAGCAATTACTGCGGGTGATTTACATGCTGGCGGCGACCTTCATGATTATGAAGGTCGCTCATGGTCACTGGCAAGCAGCGACGATGCAATCAACCTTTGCGGCTTTTGTCGGAGCGGTTGGATCGTGTGCGGTTTTAATTTATGTTGAATGGCGGCAACGCAAGTATTTAGCTAATTTAAGTGCGCAAAGTCAAAATGATCCTGAAATTTCAACGGTGAAGCTAATTCGCAAAATCGTGTACCGGTCAATTCCATTTATTATTATCGAATCGGCGATTGTTTTGTTCCAATTGTTTGATCAATATACGTTTAAGCCGGTCATGAATCAAATTGGTCATTTTACGACCTTACAAATTGATACTTTGTATGCATTATTTGCCTTTAATACGAATAAAATTTATATGATTATTGTGTCCTTAGCGACGGCGATGGCGGTCACGGCGATTCCGTTACTCGCTAATGCGCGGGCGCGGAATAATTTGGCAGAAATTCAACAACAAATTGAAAAGGCAACCCTATTATTCGCCTCTATCATGATGCCAGCGTCTTTAGGGTTAGCGGCGGTGGCCCAACCGGTGTATACCGTCTTTTATCGGTATAGTGAAGCCGGCACGACGTTAATGGCCTTTGCGGCTTTTATGTCGATTCCGTATGGGTTATACAACATTGGAGCTGCATGATGCAAGGAATTTCGGAAAATCGGCGGATGATGACGTACTTAGGAATTGGAATTGTGATTAAGATGGTATTACAATATCCAGCGATTAAGTATTTCACCGCCGTTGGACCATTATTAGCAACGGCAGTCGCCATGTTAATCGTTTTAGTCTTGGTTTATCATCACTTTAGTCATGCGTATGGCGTTCAATTAGGCTTAATGGTGAATCCGTTGAATAAAATTATTAGTGCTAGCTTAGTGATGTATGTAATTGTACGTGCGCTAGTAGCTTTAATTTATGTCTGGTTAAATCCAGCTGGCCGTTACTTAGCCTTCTTTGCGTTAATTCCCGCGGTCGGAATTGGCGCCCTTGTGTTTGTCATTTTAGTGTTGAAAAATGGGGTGGCCGAAGAAGTCTTAGGTTTGCGCGTGCAAGGATTGAAGCGGAAGTTACATCTGTAAAATAGTTAAGATCTAATGACTAAAAATCATTAGGTCTTTTATTTATGGATCGATGTTATTTTTAAACTTAAATCATGATATAATCATAAATGAATATTAAATATACACGAGGGGTACGATTGTGAATAAGCGAATTTTAAACGCTGCCTTAATGACAGCCACGATAGCGATGCCACTATTTGGGACGACGGTATCAGTGGCTGCTGATAGTTTCTATGCCAACCAAAGTTATGCGGCGATGGCTGATATTACGAATTGGGTGGCTAGCACGCCGCAACAAATTACGAATAACATGGCCGTGCAAAACATTAATGTTAATTCAACATTAAACGGAACTCGTTACATTGTGCAATGGGGTGACACGTTATGGGGAATTTCCCAAGCCACGGGGATTTCAGTTGACAAATTAGCCTACGACAACCATATTGCTAACCGCGATTTAATTTTTGCTGGTCAGGTTTTGATTTTAAACCGGGACGGGTCCGTACCAGCTGATTATCATTACGAAGCGAACCCACGCACTGTAGCTAAGACGAAGATTATTATTAACCATAACGAAAAGAACGTTAATATTAACGTATCACCTGTTTTAGTCAAGAAGACGGAAAACAACACGTTTGTTAATAATGGTGAAGCCACGACGGATCAAAGCGCGAGCCAAGGTTCAGCTGCTAATAGTAGTGCTACTAGTGGTGATAAGGATGCCAAGTCAGCTGAAAGTAATAGTAAGCATGACAAAGCAGCTAAGATGGATGATGATGAATTCTTAGCAACTGTGCATAGTGATGTGGCCAATGAAAGTTCATTAAGCGGGAAGACTGTGCTCGGCAATGATGATAGTTTACCGGATGATGACGATGTTGAAACGACGACGGTGATTGATAATGAAACGTTATCAACCACGGTGAAGAAGAATTCTGAAGCGGCTGCTCAAGACGTTGCGAATGAAATCAATGGTAAGTTAGCTACATTATCTGGTGATGACAGTGATGCTTTGAAGCATGCGGATCAAGTGAAGGTTGAAATTACGAAGGATAATGATAAAATTCACGTTACGGTAACCGTTGCCACGCAAAAGGATGATGAAGAATCATCATCAAGTGATAAATCAAGTTCTGAAGCAAGTGAAGAAGAATCATCAGCTACAACGGAAAGCTCAACCGCAGAAGAACAACCAGCTGATGCGGAAAGTGACAGCGAAGAATAATTAGATTGAGGAAGAGGATTGTTGACGGATGGAAAAATTTAAGCAATTAACCCAATGGCAAAAAATGGGGGTCATCGCCGCCATTTTGGTGATTTTAGGTGGTGGAACTTATTTTCATTTAAGCCATATGGTACCAAAACGGGTTCCGGGACAAGCCTATGTTTATCATAGTGTCGCTAAGAAAAAGCAATTATACGTTGCTTTTTCACGGAATACTAATAAGGCCGTTGTTGATACGGATCAAAAGGTTGTTAAGAAAGCGATGCAAAATGAAGCCAATTTCAATGCTGCTTACCAAGCGCAAGTTGACAATGGTGATACGTGGCAATATAAAGTGGAAGGTAGCAAGTTAACCTTGGCCGAAACTAAGGACGGTAACGTTTCCCAATGGCAATATAATGGGGTGCTTGCAACTAAGAATCACTTATATACGCACGGATTTAGTTATCAAATCTCGCAAGCTGGGCAAGGAAAAGTTAATAACTGGACTAAATTTACCCGGTTAGATGATTAATTAAACATAGCGCCGTCTCTAATGATTAGAGGCGGCGCTATGTTAGTTATTGGGAGCAGTGCTAATTTGGTGCATAAATGCTGGCAGGGACTCACTAATGGTGGTTGGTAAAACCACATAGTTAGTCGTGGCAAGCTGTTCAGCAACGGCGCTGTGCAGATAAACGGCAGCTAAGACGGTTTGCGTAAAATCACGAGTGAATTGAGCAGTTAAACCACCGATGATGCCGGCCAGCGTATCGCCCATCCCACCCGTAGCTTGGGCAGGGGTACCGATTGGAAGTTGGTAGGTTCCTTGGGAGGTGTAAATTTCGCTATGGTGTTTTTTTTACAACGACAATGCCGGGAAATTTAGCTTTGGCCTGGGCATTCGTAACTTCGGTTTGCTGGTTAATTGGGAGTTGACTGAGCGTTGCCATTCCATTTGATGGGGCGTATAAACCGTCTGTTGATGGTTAACTGGTAGTTGATGTTCAGCGAGTAAGGTGAGGGCTGATCCGTCAATGATAAGGCGTTGTTGCGGTTGAATTAATCGTAGGGTGAGCTGTAATAAGTGTAAAGCAATGGCATCGGTACCAAGACCGGGACCAATCACCACGACATCAGCAGAGCTTAATTGTTGCATGACTAAATCATCATGGTGATAGTCAATGGTCATGGCTTCTGGTAAGCGGGTGAGCAGGGCGGTCCGGTTACTAGGATCAGTTGCCACTGTTACGAGGCCGGCGCCGCTAGCAACGGCAGCTTGGGTGGCCATAATAATGGCGCCGCCGAATTGGTGGTTGCCACCAATTAATAGGACCCGGCCAAAGGTACCTTTGTGGCTATCAAGTGGGCGTGGGACAATAACATCGGTTAGAATTTGTGTGGTTAAAACTTCCATGATTAATCTCCTTACCGGTTTTTATAAGTGATTTTGCGCTTTTTAGGAGCGTTTTCAAGGGGAAAAGTTGCCGTTTTTTAATCATATGGTATGATGGAATTCAGAGACTGCTAAAATAGCCTTAGCGGAATAGGAGTACACAATGTTAGATTTTACCGCACTTGCAGAAGCGCAAAAAGAAAATTACTTACATGACTTAATGGACCTAATCAAGATTAAAAGTGTCCATGATGATGCGTTAGTGTCAGAAGAATATCCAGTTAGTCCAGGACCAACGCAAGCCTTGTTAGCCTTTTTAGAAATGGCGGAACAAGATGGTTTTCGGGTTAAAAATATTGATAACGTCGTTGGGTATGCCGAAATTGGTGAAGGTGAAGAAACCCTCGCCATTTTAGCGCACCTAGATGTGATGCCAGCTGGGAATGGTTGGGATACGGATCCATTTGACCCAGTCATTAAGGATGGTAATATTTACGGCCGGGGAGCTTCTGATGATAAAGGACCGGGCTTAGCGGCATACTATGCTTTAAAAGCTTTAAAGGATCAAGGGGTTGAATTTAAACAACGGATTCGCTTTATTGTTGGGACGGACGAAGAACGTGATTGGTATGGGATGCAACGCTATTTTGAAGTTGAACCAGCGCCAACGTATGGTTTTTCACCTGATGCTGAATTTCCAGTTATTAATGGGGAAAAGGGAATGGTTTCCCTTGCCATTAATGGTCAAGGTGACCAAACTGGGGCCTTGCAATTAGTTAGTTTTAAGGCAGGGTTGCGGTTTAATATGGTGCCACGGGAAGCTACGGCGGTACTTACTGGGGTGGATGTATCTGAACTTACGCAAGCCTTAACTAAGTTCATGGCTACTAATCCAGTGACTGGTGAAGTAAAGGAAACCGGTGATACGATTACGGTGGAATTAATCGGAAAAGCCGCTCACGGGGCTGAACCAGAATTGGGAATTAATGCGGGGACGTACTTGGCCAAATTCTTACAACCATTGGCCTTCACTGATCATGCGCGCCAATTTATCGATTTTGTGGCTGATAAGTTACATTTAGATACCCGGGTACACAATTTTGCGGCTGATTTTACGGATGAAGTCATGGGTGATATGACGATGAATGCCGGCATTATTGAATTTGATCAAGCCACGGGAACGAATATTGATATGAACTTCCGGTTCCCAAAGGGGATTACCGTTGATGAGATTACGGCTGGGATTGCGGATGATGCGGCGGAATATGATTTAACTGCCACGCCAGGTGAATTTAAGAACCCCCACTACGTTGATCCAAGCGATCCAATTGTCGAAGTGTTAATGGATGCTTACCGTCACCAAACTGGTGATGAAACGGCCCAACCAATGGTCGTTGGTGGTGGAACCTATGGTCGATTAATGGAACGTGGGGTAGCCTTTGGGGCCTTAATGCCAGGAACTCCTAATGTCATGCATCAAGCAAATGAATACCAACCAGTTAATCAATTAATTCAAGCCATTGCTATTTACATGGAGGCGATTTACACGCTGGCAGCTAAATAGTGCTATAATATAGGTGTAGCAAAAGTAGTAAGGTTTTTACCATGTGGAGGTGGAAATTATGGCTCAATATCAAAACATTTTGGTCGGCATTGATGGATCAAAGCAATCATTAGCGGCTTTTGATAAGGCGGTGCTAATCGCGAAGGCTAATCACGCTACGTTACACTTAGTTAGTGTTGTTAATGGTGAACGGTATCCAACAGCAGATACAATCGGTTATGGCTTTATGTCCCGCGAAGTTTACGAGGGAGCCGTTAATAAGATGGAAAAAGTCTTAGCTGATTATAAGCAACGGGCCACTGAAGCTGGCATTGAAAATGTGAAAACAAAGGTGGTCATTGGAAACGTTAAGCAAGAATTAACAACTGGTTATGCTGAAGATGAACCGGTAGACTTGCTGGTTATCGGAGCAACTGGTTTAAATGCCTTGGGTAAGATGTTAGTCGGCTCCACGACGACTTACGTGGTGGCCCGGGCACCATACGATGTTGAAGTCGTGAAAACGGACTTAAATAACGAAGCCATCGACATCGAACGTACAAGTTATCCGAAACTTTAAACAATCTTTAAAAATATATCGAACTATGTTCAAATAAGTGGACATAGTTCTTTTTTTATTCACTGATAAATGGTATGATACAAACTGATAAAAATTCTGGAGAGTTTAGGAAGAATGAATAAAAAAAGTGTGGGGCTCCGTTGCTGGGGTCGTGGTTTTATTAGGATTAGCAACAGCAGGTTTAAATCAACATCAAGCAACTCATTTTAATCGGAATGTGACGATTAATGGGGTGAAAGTTGGTGGCTTAACGGCTAAGCAAGCCTTTAATAAAGTCCAACAATCAAGTAGTAGCCAAGATGTTTACTTTGATGGTCAACAAATTTATGCTGGGCATTCAGTAAAAGTTGGGTTAACCAATGCTGATCAAAGTAAATTTAAGCAAGCTCTTGCTAAGCAAAAGACGTTAATTCCGACTAGTAAGGCCCAAAATTTTGCGATTCAAGGAACCAATTTTGATACAAGTCAACTTGCTGCGATGCAAGACGCAGTTCAACAAGCTGTCGCAACTTATAATCAAGGCAAGTCCGCTTCTGTTGATGCCCACGCTGAGTTAGTTAATGGACGGATTAAGGTGATTAAGTCAGTTCAAGGAACGGCGTTGGATGAACAAGCGATGTTAAAGCAATTTAACAATCGGCGCTTTAATCCAACGATTAAGTTAACGAAACAAGTCCAAACCCCAGTGAAGGCGGATAGTCAAACGATTAAAACTCAAAAACAACACTTGGAAGCTTTGAATAAGCGACACGTGGTTTTGAAAATTCAAGATCATGAAGTTAAGTTAGGGGCTAAGGATTTAGTTACGAAGGCTACTTACTTACATGGGACGTATCAAATTGATACGGAAAAAGCCCAACAAGCGGTTGCTAAATTGAATCATCAATATGCTACGTTAGGCAAGGCCCTTAAATTTAAGACTCACTCTGGACAAGAAATTACGCTTAATAATCAAGGAACGTATGGTTGGGCTTTGAGTGCGCATAAGTTAAAGCCGGCCTTGCAAGCTGCCTTTGCTAAGGATAGTTCAAAAGTGATCAATGCCAAAGATTATATCTACGGGATTGGTTATAATGAAAATGGGACTGGGTATAACAATACGACTAATAATGGGATTGGGAATACCTACGTTGAAGTGTCTAAGGCAGCCCAACATGTTTGGTGGTATCGAGACGGTAAGGTAGTCTTTGAAGCCGATGTCGTTACGGGGACCGAACAAGGTGATAATGCTACGCCAACCGGTGTTTACTACACACTTTATAAGCAACGGGGCGCAACGTTACGGGGATTAAATGATGATGGATCTAAGTATTCATCGCCAGTTGCCTACTGGGTGCCATTTACGCAACAAGGACATGGTTTCCATGATGCTAGTTGGCGCGGAGATTGGTCAAAGACGGCGTACTTAGCTGGTGGTTCACATGGTTGTGTGAACATGAAAGTCGGCGATGCCGGGACAGCGTTTGCTTCGATGGACGAGGGCGAACCCGTCGTAATTTATTAATATCTTTTAAAATCAGTCGCATGCGGCTGATTTTTTTCGTTTAAGGACTGCTTTAACGGGTATTTATCCATTAGGAGGCCTTAAATATGATCAAAAGAAGTTTAATCATTATTTTAGTATTAATTAGTGTCTTAATTGCGAAGCCAGGCACCGTGTTAGCGAGTCAGGAACCACCAACGCCAGCGAATCTGTTAGCCATTGAACGACGGCAAGAACGGCAATGGTGGCGTTACGGAATGCAAGCCGCCCTAAAGCTACCAACCCGATCCCAACCACACCGGCAATGAAACAAGCGTATCAAGCGGGGATGAAGGCAATGCGAACTTGGCAAGCAGAGCAACCATGTCCGGTTGGCGGGTGGCAAGCGTGGTTAGCAAACCTACCAGACCAACGATTGGCCGAACTAATGGCACAAGCCGAGTTGCCAATTATAATTCCCCCGCAACCAGTCACAACGGCAGCTGGTCAGCCAATTCAATCCGCATGTCTGGTTAAGCATCAAATTGAGTCGCCCCACTTACTAACTTCAGTCCCACTTCAGAATCAAATTCCGGTGGCGAATCGTCCAACGGATTGTGGGGAAGTAGAAGCTGCTGAACCGGTGACGGAACATTTGGTAAATCCCACGAATCATCAGCCGACAGTCGCGCCATCAAACCACAAAAGCACCTTACCACGATTGACGGCGCCGTTAAATAAACCCCAACAACGGTTTATTAACCACTTAAAGGGACCTGCCCAACAGATTGGACGTCGATATGACCTATATCCATCAGTATTAATTGCCCAGGCAGCCCTCGAAAGTAATTGGGGAGCGAGCGATTTGGCAGCTCACTATCATAATTATTTTGGGATTAAAGGAACTTATCAAGGGCACGGCGTTCAGTTACCAACCTTAGAA
>NZ_BBAS01000006.1 GCF_001311375.1 Limosilactobacillus equigenerosi DSM 18793 = JCM 14505 | reverse complement strand
TAAAAAGACGAACCAAATTTGGCTCGTCTTTTGTTATTGATAACTTAATTTGTTATTTTAATTTTTCCGTTTCTTTGCAAAACCTAACGTTCCAAGCGCAGCAACCACCGCTACTCCTAATAAACTAAGTTCAGAACTTGGTTCATTCCCCGTTTGTGGTAATTGGTTCGCTTTTGCAGTGGCTTGCTCCTTATTCGTAGCAACGTGGTGTGAATTCTTAACTTGTTGTTTAGCTGATAACGTTACCGTTTGGTGTTTCGTAGCTAATTGTTGTTCTGCTTGCTTAACTTGTTGAGTTTCTGACTTCGTTTCAGCTGGCTTGGCTGGTTCTACTTCCGGCGTCGTTTCACCTGGCTTGGCTAGGTGTGCTTCTACATTTTGTTGCGCAACCTTTAATTTAGCAAGTGCTACTTGCAACGCTTTAACCGCTTCATCATATGATTGCGTAGTAATTGATAATTGATCGTTTGCAGCTTGCAAACCTTCCTTAGCAGTTGCTAATTTGAGCTCGGCCGCTGTCACTGCTTGATTGGCTACAGTTAAATTATCATTAGCTTGTCGTAACTTAGCTAATTGAGCTTTGGCGGCTTGTAGATCACTGTTAGCTTGTAATAACTTTTGTTGAGCTTGTTTCGTTGCTTGTAAAACTGCAGCATCGTAGTTAATTTGCGCTTGTTGAACTTGTTCCGTAGCTACTTGCAACTTATTCTTGGCATCGGCTAACTTTTGTTCTTCAGTATTCTGCTTAGCTTGGGCATCGGCTAACTGTGCTTGCGCTTGTTTTAATACTTCCTTAGCGACTATTAAAGCTTCTACCTTAGATTGGCGTGAATTATCTAGTTGTTTAAGATTATTATCTGCTTGTTGCTTAGCTACTTGCGCTTGCTTAACTGAATCTTGAGCTACATCAACTTGATGATTAGCCCCCTTAACTTTATCATTGGCTTGGTTTAACTGCTTAGTAATTGTGTCCAACGTAGCTTGCGCGTTAGCAACTTGATCATTAGCTTGCTGTTGCTTGGCTTGCGCACTAGTTAACGTAGCTTGTGCTTGATCAACTTGCGCTTGTTTAGTGGCTAATTCATGTTGGGCCGTGGTTGCTTGTTGTTTAAGCGCATCATAATCGCTATCATAACTGTTCCCTAAATCATGTGGTAATACCGAATCAACACCTGATAACGTACTATTATCAGTCCAAACGAGATTTGGTAAGGAAGCATATACCGTTTGGTGAATATTACCGAACTTATCTAACGCAACCCCAAAGTAATATTGGTGATCCGTTGTTGGCATGTATGCTAATAATGAAGTAGTATGCCCAAAACTTTGTCCTTCATCGGAAAAAAGCATTCCCACAATCCCGTAGTAAGTTAACGTTTTAATGTCAGCCATCGTGAATTTAGCAGTCGTTGATGGAATTGAAAAGCCGTTATAGTTTCTATCATAGACAAACACTAACGTTTCCCGGCCATGTAATCCATACTTATCTTGACCATATTGGTTCGCTTGATTAATCGCATTTGAATCATGCCATTTAGCCTCTTCGACTAGCGATGCTTCATGTTGCGTAATATCTAACGCCGCATCATTAACCGTTAATAATGGTAACCCCATTTGAGAGCGCACTTGATTTAAGATTAAGGCCGCAAATTGACTAAGTTCTCGTTGTTGATCCTTCGTCATTGAATCAATCGACAACGTAGTATTTAAATCTTGTTCCGTTGGTTGATATCCAACCATCGTTACACGGAATTTTCCATTCCGTTGATCGTCAAAACCTAAAAATTCATACCCCATTCCATCTCCACCTTGAGCTGGATTGGTATTAAAACCGTCTTGTTGTTCAACTTCCTTACTAGCAGCTGCTAACCGTTGGCCGGCTTCACTATTAGGATCAATTGTTGGAGTAGTCCATCCCGCGTCTAAAGTTTTAGTGGCTTGTTTATAGGCTTCCGTATAACTCGGAGTGACTTTAACAACCGGAATCCCCGCAAGTGATGGTAAACTCTTTTGTGCGACTTGCAATGCTTGCTTAGCAGCTGATAATTTCTCATTTGCAGACGTTACTTGTTGGTCAGCATTAGCCTTGTCATCTTTGGCCTTATCAAGGACTTGTTGATTAGCTTGTAATGACTGATTAAGTTGTGATTGCTTTTGTTCGGCATCATTAAGCGCTTGCTGTGCTTGTTGTAATTTTGCTTGCGCGTCTGATAATGACTTTTGAGCTTGTTCGCTCGCTACTTGATAACTTCCAGCATTTACTTGATCAACTTCTTTTTGTAAGCGTTGAACTTGATCAGATGCAGCCGCTACCTTCTGCTTAGCATCATTCACATATTCCGTAGCAGAAGATAATTGATTCTTTTGATTATCAACGCTCTTTTGCGCTACAAGTTGATCTTGTTGAGCTTGATTTAATTCTTTTGGACTAACTTGTTTCGCAGCATTAGTTACCGAATCATTCGCTAAATTAACCTTGTTTTCTTGTGCTACAACTTGCTTTTTCGCAGCATCAATTGCTTCTGGTGTCGCCTGCTTAGCCGTTACTTCAGCTTGTGTCAATTTCGTTTGGGCAGCTGATACAGTTGCTTGAGCCTAATCAACTGTAGATTGAGCTGCTTCAACATTCTTTTGCGCTTCCACATTAGCTTGCTTAGCAGCATTGGCTTGCGTCGTTGCTTGATCAACATTCTTTTGGGCCATAGCAACATCCTGCTTAGCATTGGCAACTTGTTGGTTATTAGTAGCTTGGGATGCCGGTGTTACCGTATCCGCTTGCGCCGTTCTTTGGGTCGTTACCATCCCACCAGCAACCGCGGTCGTGGCAATCGTTGCCGCCACCCAAAGTTTACCGGATTTATATAATTTTGTGTGTTTATTTGTTTCCATAATGTATACTCCTCGTGTATATGAATAATAACAACATCATCATTCTACTCCCTCCTCCAAAAAAATTGCAATATAACTGTAACAATTTGTTCATAATTTTCGAAATAATGCTTTGATACAAAAAAAGCGTTGAAACTAGTTATACTAGCCTCAACGCTACTCAAATTAAACAAGCCTAATCTAAATTAATATCTCACGAAAGGAAACAGCCGGATGACGCTTTTCGAAGCATTGTCTCTAGTTTTAGGGTCCCTAAACCTTCTGTTGAAAGTTTATACCCACTTTCGAAAACGAAAGTAAAGTAAAACCCGTCCACATCATAGCTCTGACCAGCTAGTGGGCGGATTCGTCTGCTACAAGTCACTGTCTAGTCGGCTCGCGTTTTTTTATTACAACTATATTTTAACACACCAATCTTGCCTGCCAAGGAAAAGTAACACTTTTAATTTTTTTGTTACCTAACTTTAATCGATATTCACGTTGGTAATCAGTGTTCTACGGCAAATTTGTAACTTCGTTCACCGAGCAAGAGACTAGGACTAACTGAAAACGGACGCTGACGGATATGCTATCCATCAACGCCCATTTCCAAGTTAGTCTAACGTCGCTTTTAACGCTCGGTTCACGACCTAATTTTTACATTGAAGCGCCGGCATCCGTATCAACAGCTTCATCAGCAGCATCCGGAATTCCCTTTTCGGCATCATCACGTTCTTCGTCAGAAGCACCAGCCGCTGTGTCAACACTCGTGGTTTCCACTTGCACTGGCTTAACTGGCGTTGCCGTCGTCGTTTCTTCTTCATCGGAAGCCCCGGCGCTTGCGTCAACTGCTGGAGCAGCTGGGGCTGGCGTTGCTTCTTCTTCAGAAGCGCCCGCACTGGCATCCACCGCTGGAGTAGCCGGAGCAGCACTACTAGATGCGCCACCTTCAGCATCAACGGCCTTAGTTGGGTCTTGAACTAACTTTTGGCCCGTCATGTCAAGGTATGACTTCACGATTGGCCATAAATCAAGTACCCATTCATTAATTCCGCGGAATTGACCATTGTCATCGGCCATCCGCTTGTAGTAGTGCATAATCCACTTTTCGTTAAGCTTGTTACCAGGAACTGGCATTTCAACTAAGTCCTTCTTACCCGTCCGTAATTGGTGGATAACGTACTTAACCCCGTCCTTAGCCCGTTCAGGGTGCACTTCGCTCATTGGCATCCCCGTTTGCCATGGGTAACGAGGGGCCAACATGTCATCACGATCTAACATGTGGTTGTAGTAGATGAATTGGGCATTGTCATCCATGAACGTTAATTCCATTGGCATCGTCTTTAAGAACCAGTTTAATTGGTTGACACTTAAGACCCCGCTATCAAGTTTCACGTAATCACGATCACTGGCAGCGTTCACCTTCGCACTGGCTTGGTTCACCCAGTCCTTAGACATCATATCAACGTCAATCGTCGTGTCCGTCTTACCAGAAGCCGTTAAGTCTTCGTTCTTCCAGTCATCAGCGGCTGCTTCAACGACCCCCGTGCCATTAACCATGTTAACCCATTCCGTAAACTTAGCTAAGACACCCTTTAAGAACTTAACCGTACCTTCGTCAGAGATATTACCATTTTCATCGAACTTATCTTGGCAGTTCCCCATCAAGAATTCGTTCCCGGTCATTGGAATGGCGTTCACCCCAGGGGCATCCAAGATTTCGCGTAAGTCCGCTTGGGCCCGTGATGTCCCTTGGATTAAGTAACTTGCCCCCACAATCATGACGGCCTTGTCTTGGAATGGGTGCACATCAGATGACAACCATTCTAAGATACTCTTCATCACCACCGTCGTCGTGTGGTTATGTTCAGGCGTCGCTAAGATTACCCCGTCAGCCGCACTAATCTTGGCATTTAATTCCACTAATTGTGGGAAGTCCTTGTAATCAAGGTCCCGGTCAAATAATGGCACTTGGTCAACATCTAAGACTTCAATGTCAGCTAAATCAGTGTATTCCTTAGCCATGAAGTCAACTAACATCCGGTTATATGAACCCTTATCGAAGGATCCGGCAATCGCAACTAATTTCATTTTCGTTCGTCCTCCTTAACCTTCGTGGGCAAGCTTTTCAGCATCCGCTTCCGCTACGCGACTTGCTTCGGCTAACGTTGCTACCACTTCAACTAACACTTCAAATTCTGCAAATAAAGCATCAAAACGCTTCACTAAAGCCGCATCCGTTAAGTTTCCTTCATCATCAAAGGCCCCTAATGAACGACTCACCATGAAGTCAGAACTGGATAACGTCCGGGCGTGAATTTCAGGAGCATCTAAAATCCGCCGAATGTGTGCTTGCGCCCGGGATGTCCCTAACGCCCCATATGAAGCCCCGGTAATCATGACTGGCTTGTTATCGAATGGGTGAATCCCGTATGATAACCAAGCCAAACCATTCATCAATGAGGCTGGGATACTGTGGTCGTATTCCGGCGTAGCAATAATTACCCCATCAGCGGCCGCAATCTTGTCAGCAACTTCCTTCACCCCAGCTGGTAAAGCGAAGTTTTCCGTCTTATGGAAGACTGGCCAGTTAGTGACATCAACTAATTCCACTTCGGCCTTGCCGGCTAAGTGCTTTTGAATGAAGTTGATTAACTTGGTGTTCGTTGAACCTTTCGCGTGTGTCCCCGCGATTCCAATGTAATGTTTCATGTTTGCCTCCGTTGCAAATTTATCCTTATCTGTTCGTTATTTTCGAACCTAAAAGAATCCAATAAAATTATTCAATCACTAGAATAGTTTATCACAAATTTAATTTTCTATGCAAGTGTATCCCGCCCTATATAAGCCATGGCGCCGGTTTCATCAATTGTGATTATTTGCACATCAAGGTTTAACCGCACTAAAATTTGTTGGATCTCTTCGTTGGTGTGACCAAACAACATCTTAGTTAAAATTTCTCCCATCGTGGCGGAGGCGCCGAGCACCGTTAAACTCGCCATCGTGGATTTAATTGGCCATCCCGTTTGCGCATCTAAAATATGATGATACGTTTGTCCATTGACTTCAAGTTTCCGGACATATACCCCGGATGTACTCATCGCTTGATTATTTAACCGTAAAATCGTCGCGTAATCGGTTCGACTACCTTGCGGATCTTGCAGGCCAATATGCCACGCGTGGTCATCATTATTCAAATTACCACCAATCGTGACAATACTACTGCCCCCTAAGTTAATTAGCGCATGTTCAACCCCTGCTTGCCGCCAGGCGTGAGCAATTTGATCAGCGAAGAAGCCCTTCGCAATCCCGCCAAGATCTATTTCCATGCCAGCTTGAGGTAAATAAACTTCCTTCGTGGTTGGATTTAACTCAATTTTAGTGGCATCCGTCAGCAAGCGGGTCGCTGCAATTTGCCCCTGACTTGGCACGTGGGCATCACTAAAACCAATATGCCACAATTTGACTAACGGTCCAACCGCCACATTAAAGTAACTCCCCGGTTGCTGACTATACTTTAGCGCAAGTGTAATTAATTCAAATAAATCATCATCAACTTCCACAGGATGTTTCCCCGCCGCTAAATTAACTTGCATTAATTGGGAAGCATCATTATTGGCATTGAAACGATTTTGATAATCAACTAATTGTTCCACCGCTTCGGTAATTAATTGTTCTCCGGCCGGATGGTCAACCTTTAACGTAATCGTTGACCCCATTAAATTAACCCTTTGTTCAAATAACATTTTTTTTGCCTCCGTTAAAAAAAACGGTTCGGGGAAACTCCCCCGAACGTCATGATTATTATTCTAAGAAATCCTTTAATTGCTTAGACCGACTTGGGTGGCGGAGCTTGCGTAAAGCTTTGGCTTCAATTTGCCGAATCCGTTCCCGAGTCACCCCGAAGACCTTCCCGACTTCTTCCAACGTCCGCGTCCGACCATCATCAAGCCCGAACCGGAGCCGTAAGACGTTTTCTTCCCGGTCCGTCAACGTATCTAAGACGTTTTCCAATTGTTTCTTCATCATTTCGTAAGCTGCGTGTTCAGCGGGACTCGTAGCTTCTTGATCTTCAATGAAGTCCCCTAAGTGAGAATCATCTTCTTCCCCAATTGGCGTTTCTAAGGAGACTGGTTCTTGGGCAATCTTTAAGATATCCCGGACCTTTTGCGGTTCAATTTCCATTTCGGCCCCAATTTCTTCAGGTAATGGTTCCCGTCCTAAATCTTGGAGTAATTGGCGTTGAATCCGAATTAACTTGTTAATCGTTTCCACCATGTGTACGGGAATCCGAATGGTCCGCGCTTGATCGGCAATCGCCCGCGTAATTGCTTGCCGAATCCACCAAGTGGCGTAAGTTGAGAACTTAAATCCTTTCCGGTAGTCGAACTTTTCTACGGCCTTCATTAACCCCATGTTCCCTTCTTGAATGAGGTCTAAGAATTGCATCCCCCGGCCAACATACCGCTTGGCAATTGAAACCACCAACCGTAAGTTAGCTTCGGCTAATTCTTGCTTGGCCGTTTCATCGCCGTCTTCAATCCGTAACGCTAATTCAACTTCTTGGTCAGCATTTAACAATGGCACCCGACCGATTTCCTTCAAGTACATCCGCACGGGGTCATTAATTTTAACCGTCGTGGCCGCTTTTGTATCTTCACGCGGTGCGGCAGCTTCGAGCTTTTCCGTTGCCTTTAATGCACGGGGATCGGGATCACCGTTTTCGTCCACGATACTAATCCCAGAATCTTCAATGTTTTGCATCAATAAATCGATGCCATCGGCGTTTAATTGGAATGGTTCAGCAATTAACTTCGATAATTCACTGTACTTAATTTCCTTGGCCCGCTTCCGTTCCCGAATCAACTTGCCGACTGACTTTTCGTATTCTTGCTTGTTGAATTCGGGTGCGTATGAAATGAGGACATTTTTCTTATTTGCCATCTTAATTATTCTCCTCTGCCTTTTACCTGTTGTTGCTGCTGGTATAAATCAACTAGTTGTTGTGTTAATTGGGCGATTTGCATCTGATCTTTGGTGGCACTAGCCTCCTTCAGTGCTTGTTGAACTTGCTTAATTTGCTCATCTAATGGTGACTCTTGTAAGAGAACCTGCAGACAATCATTAATCATCTCATCATCCACTTGCATTTGGACATCCAATTGTTCGATTTGACTTAACGTTTGCACTAAATTCGGGTGCGCTTGCAGACTCGCCATGAAATCCGCAACTTGATATTGCGGGTGCTCAACGACATACCCTTGGGCTGCCAAATACAACGTTTGATAATTCGTATCTGGCATCACCAAATTGGTTTGGGCCAGTAAATGCCCCCGCCATTCCGGATAATTTAAAAACCAATACAATAATAATTGTTCCGCCCGCTCAACCCGATTAATAATTTTAGGCGTTGTCACTACCGGACTTGCCGTAGGACTCGTCCTTGCTTGCGGTGGTGCTGTTCGTGGTGGCGTCACGACCGGTTTGATTTGTTGCAATTGGGCTTGTAAGGTTCCCAAATCCAGGTTAAATTCACTGGCTAATTGGTTCAAATAAACCCCTTGCGCCATTGGCTGTTGCAATTGCGCAATCACCTGTAAGGCCGCCTCTAAATAACTCAATAATTCACTTTGATTATTGAGATTCAACCCTTGCCGTAAGTACGCTAACTCGAACGCAACGGGATCAACTTGATGTTGCTCATAATACCGCACAAACGCCGCGCCACCATTAGCTTGAACGTATTCATCCGGATCCAAGCCCGCTGGCATTTGGACAACTTGTAAACTCAAATCCGGCGCCGTTGACCGTAATAACTGTAACGCGCGTCGAATTGCATTTTGCCCCGCGCTGTCACCATCATAACAAATCACTAACTGACTCGTTAACCGTTGAATGATTTGGATTTGCTCACTCGTAAAACTAGTCCCCATCGAGGCAATCCCAGTTTTCAACCCGGCCCCATACGCCGAAATGACGTCCATAAACCCTTCCATTAAGGTTAACTGGCCGGTTTGTCGAGCTGCTTTTTTGGCCTCGTCCAAATTAAACAAGACAAACCGTTTATTGAAAATTGGGGTTTCGGGACTGTTTAAATACTTAGGGGCTTGTTCATTCCCTTTGGCTTGCAATAACCGCCCTGAAAACGCAATTACTTGCCCCCGTTCATTCTTGATTGGATACATGACCCGATCAACAAACCGATCATGTAATTGGCCATCTTGATCAAGGCGGAATAACCCCGTACTACGTAAAGTATCATATTCCAACCCTTGTTCCTTCGCGAAATTAACCAACACTTCTTGGTCAGCAACCGCTGGGGCAAACCCGAGTTGGAATTGATCAATTAATTCGCGCGTCATCCCCCGGTCAAGTAAGTACTTCAATGCTCCTTGTCCGGCCGCTGTATTAACTAATAAGTGATGATACAATTCGGCTGTTTGAGTATGAAACTCGTATAATGGCCGATTTGGGGACGCCGGCCGATTGGTTGCTTGATCATCCGCCACCGGAACCGCAATATTAGCAAACTTAGCGACTTGACGCACCGCTTCAGGAAAACTCAAGTCATGCCGTTGCTGCAAGTAGCCAAACACATTCCCAGTCCGATGACAACTAAAACAGTAGAAAAACTGCTTTTCTTCGTTCACTGAGAACGAAGGAGTGTCATCTTGATGAAAGGGACAATGTCCCATCAGGTTATGACCTGATTTGCGTAATTGAATATCTTGCCCAATCACATCGGCAATATCAACGGCTTGCCGGATTTCGTCAATTAACGCATTCGGTATCCGCGCCATGGTCATCGTCCCCCTCATCAAATCCCAATTCTAGTTACGAAAGGCCGCTAATCCACTGGGTGGACGCGACCTAAGCAGCAGCAATCAAACTTGCCTATAACTATTGGTATTCTAACACACGATTACTTAACAATCAATTGATCTAAATCCCCAAAGACATGCGTTAAGTTCGCCAATTGATTCATTTGCGATAACCGGTTGTGCTTAATTTGTTCATCCGGATCCATAATCATGTTCGCTTCAAAGTAATCATTGATGACATCCTTGAAGTTAACCAAGGCCGCAAATTGAGCATCCAGCGCCGCCGTTTGATCAAAGTGACTAACTTGATCAAATAATGCTTGTTCAGCTTCATTTTGGAATAACGTAGGATCAACCGTTGGATTGTCGATTGGTTGCTTCTTAGCTAAACGAATCACCCGCGTCAAGGCTTCCATTTGGTCCTTTAAGCCCGCATCTTGATGGTGAGCCGCTAAGACCTTAGCCGCTGACATTACACTTAAAAGATCCGTCGCTGGGACTGCGGTCACGGCATCAACCACGTCATGACTGATCTTAGCCAAGCTGAAGAATTGCTTCATCCGATCCATAAAGAAACTTTGGACTTGATCGGCATTCTTGGCAACTTCGTATTTTGGTGTTAAGCCCGCCGCTGCAAACAAGGCTGGCAATTGGGCTTGCACACTGAAGATTGGCAAGTGCCATTGTTGATCATTTAAGATCCGCACAATCCCGTAAGCTTGCCGCCGTAATGCGTAAGGGTCGTTGGAACCACTTGGGATTAAGTCGACCGCAAAGAAGCTGAAGATACTGTCTAACTTATCAGCTACCGCCAAAAGCGCGCCCACCTTCGTTGCTGGTAAGGCACCTTCAGCCGAAATTGGCATGTAGTGTTCACGAATTGCAGTGGCAACGACTTTATTTTCACCCATTAAGTTGGCGTAAATTTCACCCATCACCCCTTGAAGTTCTGAGAATTCACCAACCATTTGCGTCGTCAAGTCGAACTTGTAAATGTCAGCCGCCCGTTGTAAGTCCGCCACTTCTTGGTCCGTAAAGTTTAATTCCTTGGCTAAGAGTTCCGCAATCACCCGGGTCCGCTTCATCTTGTCAGCCATCGAACTAATTTGGTCGTGGAAACTAACCCGCGTTAACCGTTGGGCATATTCATCGACCGTGACCTTTTGATCTTCTTCATAGAAGAACTTGGCATCTTCTAACCGTGGTACTAACACACGTTCATTCCCGGCAATCACATTGTCGAGGTAATCCGTGTTCCCATTCCGAACGGCAATAAAGGCTGGTTGTAACTTGCCCGCTTGATCACGAACACAGAAGAAACGTTGATTGTCCTTCATGGAAGTAATTAAGACTTCTTCTGGTAAGACAAGGTACTTTTCGTCAAACTTCCCAGCAAACGCCGTTGGCCATTCAACTAAGTTGTTAACTTCTTCGAGTAATTCTTCGTCCCAGTCTAATGTCCAATTGTGTTCAGCCACAATCGCTTCGATTTGGTCCTTAATTAACGCTTTGCGTTCGGCTGGATCAACAATGACAAAGTCGTCCTTTAACGTTTGGACATAATCCGTCGCCGTCTTGATTGTTAAATCGTGACCTAAGAACCGGTGTCCCTTCGTGTGCCGGTCTGCTTCGACATCTAAAATCTTAAATGGCACGATTTCATCATCTAATAAGGAAACTAACCAGTGAATTGGCCGAATGAAGTCGAGCTTGTATTCTGCCACTTCATTAAAGTTGGGAACGTCATACTCGTAATGACATCATTTAAGCCACTCAGCACTTCTGCCACGCTCTTACCAGCAACGTGCTTGTTAACAAAGACGTATTCCGTACCTTTAATTTCCTTAAATTCGATATCGTCTACGCTAACCCCTTGTCCCTTCGTGAAACCAATTGCGGCCTTAGACCAGTTACCTTCATCATCGAGGGCAATTTTCTTGGCTGGTCCCTTAACTGATTCGTCAATATCTGGTTGCTTATCAGATAAACCCGTAATTTCCAAGGCTAAGCGCCGAGGCGTTGAGTAAGCGTGATTTGATCGAATTCAATCCGTTGTTCTGTTAAGTATTTTTCCACGCGCGTTTGTAATTGCCGCATACTTGGCGTTACCACGTGGGCTGGCATTTCTTCTAAGCCGACTTCTAATAAGTAAGTATGACTCATTACTTGGCTCCTTTCTTGTTAGCGTTCCGCTTGGCTTCTTGCTCTTCAATTTGTTGGTACTTAGCCAAGACTGCTTGGCGCTTAGCTTCGTCCTTAATTAATGGGAACCCTTGCTTCCGCCGTTCTTGGACGAAGGCCTTGGCCACTGACTTGGCCATAATCCGAATCCGGTGTAAGTAACCGGCCCGTTCCGTCACCGACACCGCCCCGCGTGCATCAAGTAAGTTAAAGGTATGACTACACTTCAAGACGTAGTCATAAGCTGGGTGCACTAAGCCAAGCTTAATTAACCGCTTCGCTTCAGCTTCATAGTCTTCGAAGAACTTTAATAGCATGTCTTGGTTGCTTTCTTCAAATGAGTACTTGGAGTGTTCGTATTCGGGTTCCTTAAAAATATCACCGTAGAAGACCCCATCCGACCATTCAAGATCGTAGACGGAATCAACGTTTTGGATGTATTCAGCGAGCCGTTCTAACCCGTAAGTAATTTCAACGGCGACGGGGTCCATTTGGAGTTCCCCAACTACTTGGAAGTACGTAAATTGCGTCACTTCCATTCCGTCAAGCCAGATTTCCCAACCGACCCCGGCACAACCCATGGATGGGTTTTCCCAGTTATCTTCCACGAACCGAATATCATGTTCTAACGGTTCAATCCCGAGTTGGCGCAAACTATCTAAGTATAATTCTTGAATGTTAGCTGGAGAAGGCTTCATTAACACTTGGAATTGATGGTGTTGGTAAAGCCGGTTCGGGTTATCCCCATAACGACCATCGGCTGGCCGGCGGGAAGGTTCAACATAGGCCACGTTCCATGGTTCCGGACCAATTGCCCGTAAGAACGTATATGGACTCATCGTCCCCGCCCCTTTTTCATTATCATATGCTTGCATTAACATCGTGCCATGACTTCCCCAGTATTGTTGCAACTTGAAGATAATGTCTTGCACTGTAAGTTTTTCTGTCATTACTGACTCCTTTCTAATGAAAAAGTCCCTGTAACAAACCAACTTGGTTCATTACAGGGACGAATAATTCGCGGTTCCACCCTGCTTTCTTACCGCAGTAAGACAGCTTTGTTTGGGATGTAGCTGATAAAGGGCCTAGGAAACTGTTTAAATCAACCGTGAGCTTCCACCATCCTCACGTCGCTACGTACTTAATCTAACTCCGATCTTCGTCATCGCTACGAATATTTCACTGCTTAAAATTCTAAGCAACTTTTTAGCCTTTGTCAACATTCAATTATCTTCTAAATTTGTACCTAAAAAATAATGATCTTCAGAATTTTTGAAAGGGTATACATGAATTTTATCTTTAACCTCGTCACTAAAAATTTTTTTTCTTATCCTCTTCGTTTTTACTGAACCTATCTTTTTCGCTTTCATTAAAGTTATCCCAAACAATATTTAAAAATTTCTTAATAACATTATCAATAACATTATCATCATCTACATTATCGTCATTTTTGTACCAATAAATAATTAGTTCACAATTATCATTTTTACATTTTAATCTTTCATAAATTTTATTCCACCACCAACTATCTGTTTTACCAAATGACATTCCAAATATTATAATACAGTTCGCATTTTTTTATCATATCTTCATACAGTACGTCATAATTACCCAAGAATGGTTTATGCATTACAACATTTTTACCCTTTTTTTCACTATATTGATAATCTTGTAATGTATATCCGAATACCATAGAATCACGAATATATTGATTGCCATTTACATGGTGGATTAGATTACGATAATTATAAAGATAACCATTGATATTATCAGCAATATCTAAATTACTTTCCCCATTAATATAAGGATGAGGATTAAACTGTTCTAAATCTAAAAACATATAATTATCTAGTAACATCGTGTAATTAAAATTAATAAAATCAAATTTAAATTTATCTCCATTTTTATAGTTAAAGGTTGATTTTTTAGCTTTTCTAAATCTTTTAGAAAACATTCAATAGAATTTTTCGCTAACTTTCCATTTTTAGATAATTTCCTTACGCTTAATAATTGTTTTTCACCAACAACCTCATTTAAAAATTCGTAGATATATCAGTCAATTCGTTAAGAGCATTTAACCATTCATCTGTCCGATCACTTGCCTGCTTCGACCCACCCGTATCATTTTGAACGTTTTTAAATTTATCTTGTAATATATTCTCAAAATCACTCCAATTCATTTCTTTTTGTTTATCTTCTTGTTTATCTTCTTGTTTATCTTCTTGTTTACCTTCTTGTTTACCTTTTAATTCGTTCATTTCTTTATACAATTTATTGTCTTTAATATTATCGAGATGGTAATCATGTAAATAATTATAAAAATCATCATACCTTGTTTTAACCCAATGTAATTTTTCAAGCATGGAAATATCAAATCCATTACCTACTAAAGCCAATATTTGTTTATCAAACTTACAATTCTTATTTTCACCCATTATTTTCACCCATTAAATGACTTTTCTTAACATCGATTTGAGGTTAAATATACCACATAAAGCTACGTACACTCAATCAAATAAGATTTTTAAACATGCTTGTTGCAAATCATTGGGCACAAAATCATGGCGGGTTCCCAAACATGAATAACAGTAAACTTTTTCTTCCGGAATTAAGGGAATCGCCACCACCCCCGGCAAATGTTTAATTGACAAATCCATTAAAAAGCCAACCCCCATTCCTTGGGCAATCAATTGCGTCATTGCTTCCAAATTATCAACAATCAAATGGCGTTGCGGTTTAAAATTAACCATCCGGCCGAGTTGATCAAACGCAATTCGCGATAAAAACCGTTTGTGCCGCATTAGAAATAATTCATCTTGCAATTGGTGAAGTGAGATTTCCGGCAATTGAGCCAACGGACTATTTTCACTAACGATAATTTTAAATTGGTATTGTTTTAACAAGATTGAGTCAATGCCCGTAATTTTCTCATTATCCAGGCGGGAAAACACAATGGCATCATACTTCCCATCCAGTAAGTGTCGCTCTAAATGGTGGGAATTCTCTTGGATTGTGGTCACGTTGCCGAGCAAGCCCCCACGATCAAGTTGATTAATTACCGGTACCAGCCAGTCACTCCCGGCTAACTCCGAATAACCGATCCGGAAAATTTGTTGATTAGCCCGTTGCGCTTCCACCGGCAAAGTAGTGGCCAATTGCAACAACTCTTGGGCGCGATGATAAACGACCCGCCCGGCCGCCGTTGGTTCGATGCCTTGCGCCGTTTTCGTCACTAGGGTCGTCTGCATTTCAGCTTCCAAGCGTTTCAGCATCGTTGAAATCGCCGGTTGGTCACCCCGCATTGTTGGGCTGCCCCACTATAACTCCGCACATCTAGTAACGTTTTAAAATATTTCAAATCTTTGAGTTCCATTTTTACTATAAACCTCATTTATAGAAACTTAAATTTGGTTTAAATTTTATCACTTTGTGCAATCTTTAGCAATTTAATTAAATTATACAATCCGCCCAAACACGTTGCTATAACTGACATCTTAACGAATTATTAAAATCCACCCTAAAATTAACCCTTGCCTTTTGTGAATGTTTTCATATTATGAAAGCGTACTCGATAATATAAATCTTTTTTTTAAGGAGTGAGATTATGAAATCAACTGATGTTAAATGGAACGCCGACTACGATGTTATCGTCCTTGGATTTGGGGGCGCCGGGGCCACTGCGGCGCGCTTTGCGGCTGACAAAGGCGCCAAAGTCTTAATTGTCGATGCAGCCCCATTTGGTCACGAAGGTGGGAACACCCGGTACTCAGCCCAACACGTGGCGATGGCAACGGATCGCGAAAAGATTCAAACCTACTACGAACAATTAACAGCCCCCTTTGAATTAAATCAAAACATGTTAAAGACTTACTTAGATGGGTTCGTTGACATGGAAGATTACTTCAAAAAATACTTGGACACGGACGCCTTTGTTTGGAGCCGTGACTTTAAAGAAGGCGATCAACTTGATTACAAGGAACACATGGCCGAATATCCTGAATACGAAGGGAGCGATACCTTTGACTTTGCTCTTGTTCACAACCGGGACTTCGATGCTGAATTATGGAAAGTCTTACGGCAAAAGGTTTTAGACCGCAGTGATCAAATTGATGTTTGGTTAAACTCACCTGCTACCAACTTGATTCAAGACCCAATTTCAAAGCAAGTTAACGGAGTCGTCGTTGTACGGAACCACAAGAAGTATTACTTACACGCTAACTTCGGGGTCGTCTTAGCCACGGGTGGTTTTGAAAACAACGCCCAAATGCAACAAGATTACCTCCACATCCACCAATTAACCCCATTTGGAACGCTCTACAACCAAGGGGCTGGGGTTAAGATGGCTCAAGAAGTCGGCGCCAAGCTATGGCACATGGGTAACTACGAATCACTCGGGGTAATTCCTGGCTACACCTTTAAAGAAGCAGCTGGCGTACGGGGACGGCAAATTGGTCACTGGAAGAAGCTTTACAATGGTTCAATCTTTGCGGTTGCCAACGACGGCACGCGGTTTATGAAAGAAGATGCCAAGTTCCGCCATGGTCACATTTACGACCACGGTGAATACAACTTACCCCACGCCTTCGATAACGTTTGGTTAGTCTTTGACCAAAACCAATACAACCAATTTGTGGCTGAAGAAAAGGAAAACGGTCAAACTCGTTACCCGGCCTTCTTAGACAAGACCGTCCACGCCACCTCAGTTGATGACTTAGCTAAGCAAATCAAGGTTCCAAGCGACAACTTAGCCCGGACAATCAAGCTCTTTAACCGCTTCGCCGCTGACGGTGAAGACCTCGCCTTTAACCGGGAACCAGCTTCCTTGACCGCATTAACTGGCAATGACCTTTACGCTATCCAATTGGCACCCGCAGTCTTAAATACGCAAGGGGGTCCAATGCGTAATGAACATGCCCAAATTTTGGATGCGACCGAAACGCCAATTCCACACCTTTACGGGGCCGGTGAACTCGGGGGCATTTGTACCAACCGCTATCAAGGTGGTGGGAACCTCGCCGAATGTTTAATCTTCGGAAAACTAGCTGGTGAAAACGCAGCGCAACGCAAAGCTGATCAAGGGCTCGTAAATGTGGTTAACCCCGTGCCGGCCATTAACGATTTAATTGATGGGGATCGAATTGATAACATCGAATTAGGCGACCACCAATATCTCGGTTCAACTGAAGCCGGAATTGGGGGCAAGATTGTCGTCCGGGTTACTTACGACCAAAATAAACTCGAAAACATCGAAGTCTTAGAAAACCATGAAACGGAAGGAATTGGAGCCTTAGCCATTGAAAAGCTCCCAGCCGAAATGGTGGCTAAGAACAGCGTTGAAGTTGACGCCATTGCCGGCGCCTCATCAACTACCCGTGCCCTCCAAGAAGCCGTTAAGCAAGCACTGAAGCAAGCTAAATAATGGAGGCATTAACATGTTAAGTAAAGTTAACTATAAAGGATTCATCCTGCCTTTAATTTTAGGGATTGGAATTTGGGTTTTATCACCCGTCAAGCCTGCGGCCATTAGTTTAATGGCTTGGCACATGTTCGCAATTTTTATTGCAACCATCGTGGCTTGTATCACGAAGCCTCTACCAATGATGGCGGTTACCCTCACCGGGATTACCGTGGCAACCCTGACTGGCATCTTTACCATGAAGGAAGTTGCGGCTGGATTCGGGAATTCAACCGCTTGGATGGTCGCCATGTGTATGTTCATGGCCGCTGGGTTCATTAAATCAGGCTTGGTAAACGGGTCGCCTACTTATTTGTTAAGCACTTCGGGAAAAAGACTTTAAGTTTAGCTTATGCCTTATCCGCCGTTGAAACCCTCTTAGCCATTGGGATTCCTAGTAACAATGCCCGGGTCAACGGGATTATGTATCCAATCATCGATAACTTATCCCGTGAATTAGATTCTGATCCAGAACAAGGCACTCAACGCAAATTAGGTTCGTTCTTAGTCTTTAACGAATACGAAATCAATAATGTTACTTCTGGCCTATTCTTAACTGGCTTAGCCGGCAACATGATTGCGATGGGCTTAGCCAAAGCCCAAGGAATTGAAATTTCTTGGATGCAATGGTTCGCCGCCGCATCCGTTCCAGGAATTTTATGTTTATTGATCATTCCACTCGTGTTATACCGGATCTACCCACCTGAAATTAAGACGACTCCCAACGCCCGCTCATGGGCCGAAGCACGCTTAGCTGAAGTTGGTCCCATGTCAAAGGCTGAAAAGTTAATGGCAGGAACGTTTGTCTTAGCAATTTTACTGTGGTTAATCGGCCCCCACTTTGGGATTGATGCCACCGAAACTAGTTTCATCGCGGTAGTCATTTTACTCTTAACTGGGGTCATCAACACTAACGATTTACTAGGTGAACACTTCGCTTGGAACATCTTAACTTGGTTATCAATTATTATGATGATGTCAGCTAAGTTAATGCAACTTGGGTTCTTCCCTTGGTTCTCCAAGACCTTAGGTGGCGCTTTGCACGGGATGAACTGGCTGCTAGTCTTAGTCATCTTGTTCATCGCTTACTTCTACTTACACTACCTCTTCCCAAGTATCGCCACCCAAGTTACCGCGCTTTATGCGGCATTCTTGTCAATCGCGATTGGCTCGGGAGTCCCACCTGTCTTAGCAACCTTAATGCTTGGGTTTGCGGGTTCGATTTTCTTATCAACACTCCTTACTCAGCTGGTCCGTCAGCACTCTTATCAAGTACCGGATACGTTAGCACCAAAGAATGGTGGTCACTAAGCTTCATCATCGGTTTAGTCTTTAATATCATTTGGCTCGGTGGTGGCTTAGTTTGGACTAAGATCATCGGCTTATGGTAATCAGGTCGTGAGTTTCTCAACTAGCGATGAGGTTTAAATAAAATAAGGATGCCCAATTTACGGTTTAAACCGTAATACTAGGCATCCTTATTTTTATAATTCGAAGTCAAAGAATTGATTGACTGGATGATCAGAATCATTACTTCCATACATCTCATTAAAGACATTATTCATGTAAATTCCCGTGTATTTAAATCCATGCTCAATCCAGTACTTTGTAACACTAACTAAAGCCACTGAATATAACTGAAATTCAATCTTATTATTTTCATCCTGACTCATGGCTTGAAATAAGTCTTTGATTAATAATTTAACAAATTCCGGATTCTGAATTAAATTCCCTGCTTCAGTATGGTGTTCTTCCACAAATTGAAACCATTGTGGCAACTTAATACGACCATCTATAATGACATTCTCAAATAAGAATTCATTGTAGCCATGCCAAACTTGATGTACAAAATCAACGCTATTCTTATAATGACGATAAAAGGTCGTCTGATTAACGCCCGCTTCTAAACACAGTTTGCGAACTGATAACTTAGCATTATCTGGTTGGCTCGCCAATAATCGCAAGTAGGCCTGACTTAACTTTTGTTTAGTTGAATTAACTTGAGCAACTCGTGTTATTCCATCACGCATCATTAACTGCTAACTTCCATTTCTAAATGGTATTATCTATTAATTATACTACGTTTATATATATCGAATGTATACTTCACAGTTATAACTCGAAACAATCTCAAACTCCAAATATATATAATTTTTCTTGACAGAAAAGTCAAATTTATGTAGTGATGCTTAACGTGGATGTCCACCAGCTTTAATAAATTTACAATTTAAATAGCCTAATTCTGAGTGAAATAAATTCATCCAGAATTAGGCTATTTTTGTGCTTATAACAAGTATTTTACTACCTATGTTATTACTAAATTCTATTCTACCGTTTACTGTTTAGATCGATTCGCAAGCAAAAAGATAATAATTAAACCATACGTCGCTATCCATGTAACAACCAATAAATTGATGAATATATTTCCCAAGTTTTCCAAATTAGTAGCCTTTGTACCGTATAAAATCGAAAAATTCTCAGAATACATTACATCAAGTCCTAAAGTTTGAAGGAATGTATATAAAACAATTCCAATTGCCTTAGCAAACTTATCTTTAACAAACACTAATACTAACGGTACAACAATTAATAATTCAAATAACGTTTCAAAAATTATAACCACGACGAACATACTAATTGAACCATCACTATTCCCCATCTGATGAGAAATGTAAACATTACATAATCCAGCAAGCATTACCATTAGAAATGGAATAGCAATTATTATCAATTCAACCAGCACGGCTATCCATGGCGATATTGGTGAACTGATTAATTTGGTTAGTAAATTTTTCAACTTTATTGGTAGTTTAACAATCCTTAATGCTACCCTTTTTAGCATCGATGGTAATTTAACAGTACCCACCACCAACATTTTCAGTCTTAATGGCAGTTTAACAAAAAAATAACCCCAATCTTTTAAATTAATAATTCCTAAATTGTCAATACCAGTCGCAAATACGATCAAACTTAAAACAACAGTTGTCCAACGTAATAAATCATTATTTTCAACCATACTCCCCCTTCATTGGCATAAATGCTATTTGGGGCGATTGATATAAGAACTACAAAAAACCAACTAAAAACGTCGTTATTGCATAGCAAAATTCTCCAATATCTGAAGTCGGTGATCTCACCGTGAAATAAATATTAGCTAACGGTAACATTATTACAACTAATGGTAATCCAAATGTTATCATCGACATAAGCATCAATGTTAAACCATAATATAAACCAATTTCATAAACCAACAATGGCATCGCCAAAACACTTATAATAATGGACAGTATTTTCATTATTCGTTTTAAATTACACATTTTATTCTTAATTGTCATTATCTTCCGCTTCTTTTTTTCGAATCACCTAATCTAGTCTTTTTATACGCTGCTGAGTGAGTATATAACCATATCTTATCGATACTTAGTATTACTACGATTGTATTTAGCATTATTGCTATCCATCTCAAGTAGATATTAGTTTGCCCTGCTAAACCCATTTTTTTCATCGCCACTAATCAATAGTAATATCCAAAATATTATTAACCCGGTTGTTATCTTGTAAAACCTTACCCCAGCCTTTGTTTTGGGACCAACTAACAATAATTTTAAATTTGCCAACGGTAAAAATAGAATCACTAATAACAATCCAAAACTACCAATTAAAAACCAGGCAAAAAAAATAAGCGTAATAGACCACTAATTCATAAATCATCAATCCAATTGTGAATAGACCTAAGAAGAATTCCGCTATTTCTAGCAAGGAGCCTACATTTTCTTTTTTTCATTTCAACACCATTTATTTAACCGTAATTCCAAATTGTCCTGCTAACTCACGATCTTGTGACAACTTTCCTTCAATTCGGGCACTAAAAATACTCCCAAATCTATCAAAATTAGCTTGGATACTGCTAATTTGACCTTGCTTTTCATTTAGTGTTTCAACGTAATTCGTAACTAAAGTTTCCCTAGTTGCACCACCAGCGCTTAAGGCTTCAATACATTCACCGGGGGTTAAATCTTTCCCCACACTATATGCTTCTGATTTGGCCGCTGGCCAAATTCGTTCCTGCTTTTCCTTACCTTCATTATAGATTTGGTTAATTGCCGTCAATCCTTCATCGGCATGACTAATAATGGCATTTTTAATGCCATAAGCTGCGGCCGCTTCGAGCATAATAACCTTTGCGCTGCTAATTCCTTTTCCTGAACCGTAATAGGCATTTAGTTTCGCTTCTGAAGTTAGTAATTGTTGACGAGTTTGCTGATACTTTTTTACAAATTCACGATTTGTTTTACTATTAACCGTCTTTCCAGAAACTCGTAAAATATCACCATTTTTGTTAAATTTCCAGCCATCGATACTGTGATAATCTAGTGCCGCTTTAACTGCCGCGATATCTAATGAAAAAGCTGAAGCAATCGTACTTAACCCTTTATCTTTAAGTGACCCATTCAATAACTTATCGTTTACATCCTCAAGTTGTTTAACTAATTCTGAACCAAAATATGTTTTTGATTTAACATATTTGGCACTTCCAGTAAAATTCCCTGTAATGTTACCAATAATATCTTTTGGATTTCGATAATTCATAAAATCCATTGGGTGCGTTTTAACATATTCACGTTCCTTCTTCGTCAACATACTCCACGCATCCGGACCGTTAAACGTCGTCGCGGATAAATGATGTTTAGCTGCGATATACATCGCCAACGTGCCACCCAATGAGTGACCACTCGTTGTTGGCGACTTTACCCCACCATGTTGTTTAATTTGCTTATTAACCCGTTGATAAAATTTTTCTGCCGAAACCGATTGTGATTCACCCTTTATGTCCGGTACTGGACCTAGGCTCGATAACTTAGGTTCAAAAATTACTTTTGAACCCAATCCAACTGTTTCGACATCAGTTAAGATATCTTTCATATCACCTGAGTCCGTCCCGGCATACGAAATCACCACATTATTGTAATCAGCTTTACCATTTTTAACTGGATCCACCGCATAGGCTTGCATTCCGTTAGTGGAGTTATTTTCAATGTTAATGACCTTATATTTGTGGTTGTTAAATGGTTTTGTACTTCCGACCATATATCTACCACTTGGAATGTCGTATGCACGTTTATCTATCACATTATAATCTTTATCAGAAACCATTTATTTACTTCTTTCTAAGTTCATTAATTGTTTTATCTGTATAATTAACTACTATGTTTTTTTAAATTTCTAGAATTATTATATTTTTCATTTATACTACTCTTAAGAAAATCAGGGTCATAACCATCTAGTGATGGACCATCATTTTTAAATTTTTCTTCTGTATCTGATCCAACAAATATCAAACTATCAGAATTATTTACTCTAATTCCAACATAATACCCTCCTCCCCCAACTTCGTTAGGTTATATAGTTTACTTACTTCCAAGGTCTTAATTCCTTCATAATGATGAACCAAATATTCCGCACACTTTTGTTGTACCCTCCGTTCTTCTTTGGCTTCTTGTACTGCTTGTTGTCCTACATGTCGTTTTGTAATAAAAATTCCACTCACTCCCCAAATAACTACTAATCCAATCAAAATTGACAATATTATTCTTCGTTTACTCATCTGTCCACCTCGTAATTAACCGTGCTAATCTGACAACGTTCCTCCTAACGAGTACCCACTCGTCGTTGGAGCCTTTACCCCACCATTTTGTTTAATTTGCTTATCAACCCGTTGATAAAATTTGTCTGCCGAAACCGATTGGGATTCACTTTTGATCTCCGGTACTAAACCTAGCCCATATAATTTGGGTTCAACCAGCACCTTCAATCCCAAACCAACTGTTTCTGCATCAGTTAGTAAATCCTTCATTGGACTCCCTTAGATTTTCACTGTCATATGTTACACTCACTCCAGATAACGATCTATTTGCATCAAAACGCTTGATAAGATTATATGATTTAGGAAAATCATCAGGCCACCCCAACAAATCAGGACCACTTTTATCAAATTCCTTCTTTGAATACTGTCCTATTTCAACAGCTTCTTTTTTTTCCATTAATCCTTATGTCACAAGTATATGTTCCACCTCCAATAGAATTAGGTTTATATAATTTACTTACTTCCAAGGTCTTAATTCCTTCATAATGATGAACTAAATATTCAGCACACTTTTGGCGGGCCACTTGTTCTTCTTTGATTTCTTGTACTGCTTGTTGTTCTGCATGTCGTTTTGTAATAAACATTCCACTCACTCCCCAAATAACTACTAATCCAATCAAAATTGACAATATTATTCTTCGTTTACTCATCTGTCCACCTCGTAATCAACCATGCTAGACTAATATTTCATCCAACAAACATATTTATCCCATCTTCTGACAAAATTGATTCATTTAGTTGATAGTTAGCCTTTGTAAATACATACCGTTAGGTAGTGCTTACAAATTACCGTTTATCTTATTCTAAAAATGGTCGTAACCACAAAACTGATTACGACCATCAAATTCCTAAAGTTTCCCATTTAAATATGTTTTTAAATAAGTATTATGGTGAGTTATGTGATCTTATTAATTTAACAAATAAATCTTTCAACCTTGATGATAATTTAATAAGACGTAATGCTAGGCTTTTAAAATTAACTAAGCGGATAATACTAATTAAAAAATATGATAAGTCCTAAAATAACGGCATCCCGACGTAGTGAACCATCATTAGTTGTGACTTTATTCACCCCACCTTCATCGGTATAAATATAATTTGGAGCATCAACTATAAGCATCACATAAAAACCAATTAAAAAAGTCGTTAGCGCATAGAAAAATTTTCCCTTAGCTGTGGTCGGAACTTTCACCATCAAAAAGATATTAGCCAATGGTAAAAATAATGCAACTAATGGCAATGCAAGCGTTACCATTGATAGAATCAAAATTGTTAAACTGTAATGAAGCCAAACTTCATAAACTAACAATGGAATCGCTAAAATACTTATCGAGGCACTTATAGTAATGGATAAGATTTTCATTATTAGTTTTAAATTATGCATTTTATTCTTACTTATCATCATCTTCCTTGTCTATTTTCTACTTTTTCCTACTTAATTATTTGAAAATGAATCCGACATATGGATAATTTCATTCGAATCAGCCAGCCAGTCCGGAAGCTTTGATGGTAATCTTAAACTGCAAGTTCAAACCAAATTTACTCACCAACGACCTCATTAATTACAATAGCCTCCTTTAAATTGTCTTATTCAATTTAAAGGGCAATAATTTCAAAATTATAAACTAGTCTCACCTTTGGGCAAGTCCGTCTTCTCAATCCATTCTTGGTACAGTTGATCTACTTTATATGATTCTTCATCCCGATAACCATCAAAAACTACTTCCGCAATATCTTCCTTATTAAAATAATAAACTTCTTCCGGATCAATCCCAGATGGATATTGACAAGCAACATAGTCAAAATAAACTTGTTGTTTATTTTGCTCCATTATTTGTCCTTGACCAATAATCATTAACTTTTGATCGCCACCTTCTAAATAAACAATACTACCAATTGATAACATTTTCTTTTCCTCACTTTTCTTTCTAATTTAACTTTCTTAACATCAACTTTTTGCGATTACTTGACAATACAAACACATCATTAATGCTAGCATACACTCCTACTAAAGCACCCCACGTATACGGAATTTGAATCATTAATAACGTTAACCAATTGGGGAAAAATACAAACCATCCGTTACAAATAATAATGCATAAATAAAGGAACAAATAGCCAAATGTATATATATATAATAGTTTTAACTTACTATAATCTTTTAAAGATGATGGTTTAGCGTTGTATTCCTCAAATTTACTTAATGCATCTTTCTTATTATTGCTATTTAACATTAATGAAACCCACCAAATTAAAAATATCAACCCTTCGACTCCAAAAATTAGTGGTACCAAATTTCTTAAACCATCAGATCTTACTCCAAAATATGAAATAATTACCCCACTTGTTAATATTGTAAGTAATAAATTTCCGATTTTATGATAATTACGAACTAACCAATTCAATTCATGATATTCTAATAAATCACTATTTAAATTTTTCCCAATTCGATACATCTTATAATGAGATTTTCCCCCAATTAAAAATACACTTAAAATATTTCTGGGATTAATATAATCAATGACAAAATATTCATCTTTAATTTTTACGATATAATAACGCCAATTGATTTGATACAGTGGTTTAACTCGATATGGGGTGTTTTCTTTAATCATATTACCTCACCATTTTAAATTCATTCATATATATATCCTTTTAATATTTGGGACCAACCGGGTACGTTGTTGAATTATAATACTTAGGATTACCAAAATTATCACCAATTTCATTAACCCCATCTCTAAACCCAAGGAAATTATGTTTGTATGCTTGTTTTGCTCCCGCAGA
The DNA here is from genome assembly GCF_001311375.1 of Limosilactobacillus equigenerosi DSM 18793 = JCM 14505. GTDB lineage: Bacteria > Bacillota > Bacilli > Lactobacillales > Lactobacillaceae > Limosilactobacillus > Limosilactobacillus equigenerosi. The sequence continues at coordinate 73,043 of NZ_BBAS01000006.1, read as the reverse complement.
AATTGCCATACCGGCTGCAGCTGTTGCAAGTATAACACCTCCTGCTGCTAACCACGCTGGAGCAGTAAAAGCTGCACCCAAAGCTGCAGCAGTTGCTCCAATAGCTTCACCTGCCGCAAACGTTGTCCCAACAACTGCTCCACTGTACGTTACAGCCCGGCCAATATTGGCATTTTTATGTTCTTTCGTAAAATCAACGGCTTCTTTCAAAAAAATCAACTCCTGCTAATACTTTTACGGGAGCCTTTATAGCATTTCCAATTGTTTTATTACTCGTCCGGTATCCTTTCTAAATTTAATTTAGAACTTGATAATTCATATGTAATATTTATATATGGGCGACATATAATAAATAAACTTCCTGGTAATTGAACCATTAGTAAAATTAACAAACTTGAAGTATCATACAATAACCATGTTAAAAAGCATAATGTAGCACACTCCCCAATCGGATTTGTAATATAACAATAAAGGAATGCCCCCAGCTTACTTTTATACTTTTCTCTCTTATATATTAATCTAACTCCTTTATATTGAGTTAAGTACTTAAAATTTTCGTATTTATCCTTGCATAAGCTAATTAAGTACAATATTAATAATGAAGCTATTTCTAAATCTAATATTAACGGAATATTTTTAATTAGTATATTTGATGTTCCACTTACAAATGACAAAATTATTCCCATTACGAAAAATACCGTTAATATTACTTCAAATTTTTTACAGTTAAGAATTACCCAATTTAATTTTGTATATTCTAACGGAAACTCATCAAGTGTCTTACCAATTTTATATACCATATAACTTCTCTTACCTGCGTATAAAAACATATTAAAAATGTTTCTAGGATTAATATAATCAATGACAAAATATTCATCCTTAATTTTTACGATATAATATCGCCAATTGATCTGATACAGTGGTTTAACTCGGTATGGGGTGTTTTCTTTAATCATCCTATCTCACCATTCCAATTGGCATCCCAATTGGCCTATTAAACCTATTAGCAACTAACACAGAATCTGTAACAGCATCCCCAACTTTATTAACACCATCTCTAAACCCAAGGAAATTATGTTTGTATGCTTGTTTCGCTCCAGCAGAAATTGCCATGCCGGCTCCTGCTGCTAATACTACTGGTGCAAAAGTTCCAGAAACAGCTGCTCCAATTGCAATCCCGGCTACGAATGTTGTACCAGTAACTGCCCCCGCATACGTTACACATCGACCAACATTAGCTTTCTTATGTTCTTTCGCAAAACCAACGGCTTCGTTTATAAAATCAATTCCCGTTAATGTCGTGGCAACACCTTTCGCCACTTTTCCAATTACCTTACTTGAATTATCACTAATTCCATATAAAGTCTTTATTGCAGCCTTCCGATATGGATTTGTAACCTTCATAAATCGTCCAAATGAATCACGAGGCATTAACTTAGTGCCTAAATGACGGCCAATATTTTTACCTTCTTTTAAAACAGTCTTGGCTACTTCATCTGAAAAATCACTAAACGATTCTTTAGTACTCTCTTTAATTAATTCCAGCCCTAATCCTAATAAACTTGCCGTAACTGCCTTGCCATCCTTTGAATGCTTTTCTTGTCGTTTCTTCTTCTCATTTTTCGCGACTGGCAGTTGACTATACTTCGCATCAATCTTCTTTTGTGCTGCCCGTGCTAAATTCGCATTCGCTAGATTTTCATTCCCTAATTTACCTAGTAAATTACCTAGCTCAACCCCAATAGCGGCCCCAAATCCACCTGCATAATAATTTGCCATCGATGGATATGCCCCTTGGGCATAACTAGCTACCACTGATTTTAGCCCACTAATAGCAGCTAAAATATCAGCAAAATCATTACTATGGCTACTTTCATAACTATTCCAAGCTGTACTTTGATTATTAATGGTCTGGTTCATTTGATACAAATTAGTTATGGCTCGTTCAATTGCCCCAGTTACCGTCGCCGTCCCACCAGAAGCGCAAATATCACTAACGCTACTCGTGATCCGACTTACATCATCGGCTACTTCCTGCAATTGTTGCGATTTTTTATTGATGTTGCTTGCTAAGGCTTCATAATCTACGGTATCTAAGAAAAAAACCACTCCCACCACGATCAACTTCTGGATAATTACCAACGTATAAACTTTGTTTTTGTTGTAAGTTCTCCACAATCGTAGCAATATGATTGGCAATGCCAGCTTGAACCTCATTTAGATAAGCCTTACTAGCCTCACCGGCAGCCCCTTGCAGTGAACCAGAACCAACAAAACGATTTACGGCACTTTTTCCGGCTGACAAATTACTATTCCGGCTAGCTAACCCATGCTCTACCGCATGGCTATAGCTCAATAAACTACTGTAATTAACTTTCATTGATTTAATCACCTACCTTGGGATGCTAAAGCATCAATTGTAACCTTATTATTCCCAACCACTTGAATCCGTTTTGCATCATGTACCATTAACTGACCGTATTCTGCAATTAACTCTGACAGCTCTGCATATGCTTGGGCAATTTGTGGCGGGGTCGGTAATCCTTCCACATCCCCCGGCGTCTGCTTAATCCCATCTCGTGTTCCACCTAGACTCGTTCCGGCCGCCTCGATTCCACTTAGTTCACTGCGAAGCTCACCATAACTAACACTAATATTTCCCATCATAACCTCCTAGTCCTTGGCTGCTGCTAATTCCACATAGAGCTGTTGAATTTTTTTGTTCAAAGTCCTGATTAATTGTTCGCAAACCTTGACTGTCTTTTTTTCTTATCAGCTTTTACTTCCGTCAACCGATTTAAATATTCTTGCTGATAAACATTCCCTTTCCAATGGTGATTTCCTGCCGCTTTTACATCACTTAGTGAAATGCCTGATAAGTGTCCATTCAACTGCATAATTTGACTTTTTGCTCGTTGTAAGCGACGAATTTTTTTCACGAATTTCTGCTTTACTAGCCATCTTATCCTCCTTCTAATCAACTGGAATTTTAATCATCGAATAATTTTTACCTCGCGCTTCAAAATAAGCGGCTTCATTATCCGGTAAATCTGGATCATTCGTCCGTCCCATTGCCTGAATCACACTCGAATCAACAATTCTAGTCATCACAATCCCAGCTGTAACGTAATTTCGAATTAATTGTGCGTTTGCGTCGAAACTCTTTTCGATATACGTTTGGTTATCCATAATGATAATATGTAACCCAGCGCGCCAACTTTCCTTGTATATTTCCTCAATTTCACTTGCGGTCAGTCCACTTTTACTAAGAAAATCCTTTAAATCTGGAATAAATAAAATTAATGATTTTAAATGATCCCGATTTTTAGCCGCTACCGCATATTGATGGAATAATTTTTTTAACACTATCTACATCATCACGATAATCTTTATCAACTAAACGCGCATAATTTTGATATTCACCATTAACATCTATTAACCCTGTTTGACATTCAATTTTACTTAAACTAAACAGGATATCTCGCGCGATCGTTTCAGCTTGATCAGTAGTGAAATAACTAATCATGAAATGGTGGTGTTCATCTGGCATAAACCCGACTGGTAAGGTATTTTCTTTATCAAACCCTAATGGAATTGTTGATACTTGCCACCACTTATTAATTGATTCATTATTTTCCAAGTAATCTAAATTAAACCTTGCCGGCAACATCGGAATCTTAGCTGGGACTTCACCATCCCAATCATCTGTCATGAACTTACTTAATTCCCGTAAATCATGCACAATCTTAAGCGATTCGGCGTGTTCCGTTGGGGTATAGATTTGGAACGCTAACATCTCATCATCAATTTCCATCTGGCCACGCCCAGGAATTGGCGACTGCTTCAAAACTTTTCGTCCTAAGATATCACGAGGCGCATTTTCTTCAACCATGTATAACAACAGTTCACTAGTAATGTTAGACGTCATTGACGCCCGGAAACTAGTATACCGATTGGCACTAATAATCGTGTATATTCCCAGTGCCTGCCCTTCACGTAACAAACGGGACAAGACTAGGTCAATTTCTATCCGCTCGACTTCATTTTCAACTACCGTATCATACGCATCTAATACCACCACAATTGCTGGCAACGTTTCACCGGTTAATGATTCATATTGTTGCAGATTTGAGACACCTTTTGTTTGGAATTGATTGCGGCGTTGCTCAAGCAGATTAACCAACCGTTTTAACATCTTGTGTAACTTTTCCAAGTCATCAAATCCCGCAATATCAGCCACATGTGGAAGACCAACCAATGGTAAGAGACCGTTCGTTCCAAAATCGAGTAAATAGAAGTGCACCTGTTCTGGATTATTAAGGCGCGCTAAATTAGTCACAATCGTTTGTAATGCAATCGATTTTCCGTAACCCGCACTCCCAATAATTAAGGCGGGATTTAAAACAGCAACGTCAAATTCAAATTTTTCTTGTGTTTGCCGTGACGGAATATCCAGCATCCCAAACGGTACTTTTAGTTGCCGTGGTTGTTGCCAAGCGGTTTGCCAATCAAGTTCCGGCCCTACCAAACTTTCTGGTAATGGTGGTAACCATGGCTTCATCGGCATCTTCACTTGCGCTTGTTGGGCATCCTTAGCGATTTCATCCACCACCGCTTCAAGTTGGGTTTGGATTTCACTTTCCTTTGGTTCATCAATTTCGGATAAATCCCGGGTTAATAATCCGCTTGGCCAAGTTGATTAATCAACCAAAGCCGTTGATCACGCTGCGCGTGCTGATTATCCGTTGGATTGTATTCCGCACTCGAGTATGCCGATTGGAATAATTCATAGATTTCATTGTTCCCGACTTGTAAGTACGCCCGTCCGACTTGGGTAATTGAATCCGCATCGGGGGTATGGATAATTTCCTTGGAATCAGCTGGATCCGAAACTTTGAGGGCAATCTTAAACCGCGAGTTGGACCAAATTTGTTCACTAACGACCCCGTTTGGTTTTTGGGTTGCCAAAATCAGGTGCACCCCTAACGACCGCCCAATCCGCGCCGTTGAAACCAACTCATCCATAAAGTCCGGTTCATTGGCTTTTAATTCCGCAAATTCATCTGAAATAAGGAATAAGTGCGGCAGCGGTTCGTGGGGGTAACTATCATCAGTTGGGTGTTCTTTCCCTTCCTTATACAGTTTGGTGTAGGCATTAATATTATTCACCCCAAACTGCCGGAAATAGCGTTGCCGCCGTTCAAGTTCAGCGTGAATACTCTTCAACGCCCGGTCGGTACTAGCGCCATCTAAGTTCGTAATCATCCCCATAAGGTGCGGTAAGTTCGCAAACAAGTTCGCCATCCCCCCACCTTTGTAGTCAATCGGGAGGAACCCAACATCTTCAGGGGCAAAGTTAACCGCTAATGACAACATGTACGATTGCAGCAATTCCGACTTCCCGGACCCCGTTGTCCCAGCGATCAACCCGTGAGGCCCATGGGCTCGTTCATGTAAATTAAGCTCCACCACATCGTCTTTGCCCCGCAAGCCAAGTGGGGCTGCTAAGGTCTTCGAGGTGTCGGCTTGTTGCCACCGTTGCATAATCGCCAATTCTTCCGCCCGCTTCACATGATACAAATCTAAAAACGTCACCGACTCAGGGATTGAATTTTGTTCCACTTCGATATGGTTTAAATTGGCTAAGCGCTTAATCGCATTGACCAGTGAATCCGCCGCTGGTTGTAAATGCGGTTCAAATGCTAAATCCATATATCTGACCTCACCCATAAAATTACCGTTTATCCCATTCTAAAAATGGTCGCAACCATAAACTGATTACGACCACCAAATAATCATCTATTATTTCAAATTATTTATTTCCCGTTTTAACTTAAATCGCTTAATTCCTAAATCAAAAATATTGATTAATACCGCAAGATACACTATCCCGCAGATAATAATTGCTTGCCAATTTAAACTCCCGTCAGATAGCACAATTGGCACCATATATCGGAGAATCATCCTAACAACGATAAGGATTAATATACTCACAACAGCAGTAACATTAATCTTCTTTTGTAATTCCTTCAATTCTGCTTCTTTCTCATTTAACATTTTCTAACTTTCCTTCCCCAATGTTCCACTGTGATTACCGTACTTTTTCCATAACCATTGGTCCAAATGATTAGTAATTGCATCCAATTTAATTATGTATAAAGCCGGAATTCCAAATAAAGCTACAATTCCTATAAATGCAAGTAAGCATGATGCTACTAGTGATTTTAATCCCCTAACATATGATCCAAATAGGAACGCTAAAACATCCATAGCAACCATTCCTAATAAAATAAACAAAATGTAACCTGTTGCCCTAGTTGTTAAAGTCCAAAGGAATTCATCTTTAACTGTTTTAAATTTTCTGCTATCTTTTTTATAGTTTTGTTTCATTTTTTTGAAATACTGCAATTAATTCCGAAATTGTTAAACAAATTAACCATACAATCCCTAATAAAAACGCAAAGAAATTTTGATAAGTGTCGGAAACAAAATTATATTCAATATTCATCTCTATTCCGACTAAAAAACTCGCTACATCATAAGCTATATTTAATATAAAAAGCAGAGGCATTAATTTACGATTTTTATAAGTTAAAAATACCATTAACCACATAAAAGGAATTGGCAAAAAGAATTTTATCATTCATCCTACCCCCTCTAATTTGTAGTTCCCACTAATTGCGGCATCTTGTTTAACATATAATCTGTAGAATTCGTAGCCACGCCCCCTACTTTGGATTTAACACCTTTATTTACCAATTGTTCTAAAACTGGACGTGCATATCCGTGAAGCGAATCGGATGAAACATAGCGATCAACCAGGTTCTTATCAACCCAATTAGTTGCGTAAGCATTTGCTTGTTTCTTTGCGACCACTTTTGCTCCTTCTTTTCCATACTCAGTCACAACTGGTTTCAATAATTCCTTCCCATGAACTTTGGCGACTGGTTTGGCATGCTTTGTCACATCTACAACGAAATCTTTCGTATCTGATAACACTGGGGTAAAGTATCCATGATTGACAAAGCTCGACATCTGACGATCAAGCACTGAACTTACTTTCGATGATTCAATCATATTTGTAAATTTAAAGTTCATGCTACTCATCATTTGTTGTTCCCCAATGTTTCACTGTGATTACCGTACTTTTTCCATAACCATTGGTCCAAATGATTAGTAATTGCATCCAATTTAATTATATATAAAGCTGGAATTCCAAACATTACAATAACAACATACAAAATAGCAATGATTTCTTTTATAAATACTAACTTAATATTTCTCACAAAAACCATTAGGGGAAAAAGTATTTCCATCGCTAAAAAACCTAATAAAATAAACAGAACATAACCAGTTGCCCTTGTAGTTAATGTCCAAAGAAATTCATCTTTGACTGTTTTAAATTTTCTACGATCCTTCTTATATTTCTGTTTCATTTTTAATATCACAACCACTACTTGAGGAATTGCTAAGCATAGCATATAACCTACATCTATTAAACATTCAAATAAATCAACATTTCCCTTGGAAACTACCTGATCTAAATTGTAATCATACTTCATAAATGTTCCAACCATAACACTCCACAAAGCATATAAAATATTTAGCACCGTGAATAACGGTATTAATTTATCGTTTTTATAAATTAAAACTAACATTATCCACATAATCAAGATTGGAGAAATATATATAATCATAATTATTTACCTCCACTAATTTGTAGTTCCTGCTAATTGAGGTATATTATTCATCAAGTTGTCAGTCGTGTTCGTAACCGTTTTTCCTAACCCCTTGCTGATCCCTTTTTTTTACCGCCTGTTCTAGAACTGGACGCGCATAACCATGAATCGAATTAGATGAAACATTCGATTCAACAAAGTTCTGATTAACCCAATTAGCGGTGTGTGAAGTTACTTGTTTCTTTGCGGTTACCCGTGCAATTTCTTTTGTATACTCGGTGGCAACTGGTTTCAATAATTCCTTCCCATGAACTAAAGCTAAGGATATCGGATTGGCATGTTTTGCCACATCTACAACGAAATCTTTCGTATCTGATAATACTGGAGTGAAGTATCCATGATTAACAAAACTAGACATCTGACGATCAAGAATTGAGCTTACCTTCGCTGATTTAACAATCTGTTTCCCTTCTAGCGCTTTCCACGCTCCTTTTCCAGATATAATACTGGTCCCGTAATCTAACACGTTAAATACATTATTTGCAGTATTTACACTAAGTCCAAACTTAGATCGTAATCCATTCTTTAACCAATTATCATTTTCTTTTCCCGTTCTACCTTGATTAATATCCTCTTCTATATTGAGTAAACTCATCGCTGTTGACCCCAACGTAAGTAAGACCGGAACCGCCGTTCCACCACTTGCCACGGTTAATGCAACTCCGCCAATAAAGAATGCTGAATCAAACGCTAATTTAGTCCATCCTTCCCGTTTGGATTCCTCGACGGCTGCTCTAACTCTAGCTTGAACCAATTTATGCAAGCCATCTCGTTGCCGATAAATTAGTTCGCGATTTGTGGCGGTATGAACATGATGGTTCTTATCGGTACACGTGACTTTTTCATCCATAAAACGATGCAAATTTTCGAAATATGACAATGCACTATAACCGTGTTGGCTCTGAAACGACGCTAATTCTTGCCGGAAACTTCCGGACGTATAGCCTGTCATTTGCACTGCTGAGCGGCTCGCATACCGTGCAATTGCTTGATTAATAAAATTGATTCCATCCTGGATTGCCTCGTACTGAGCACTTGCCCGACTTTCATACTGGGACCAAGCTGTGCGTTGCCGACTAATATCTGTCTTTAACTGCTGTACATCTGATGAAAAATCATGAATTTTGGACGCACCACCAATTAACCCACTCAAATGACTAATTTTACTATTAACTCTTGAAATCGTTGATTCAACTTCGCTATGTAACGTTCCAATCTTACTATTTAAATCAGAATAATCTTCTGATGACAATTTAAAACCACCACCATCAATTACCCCACCACTATAATTACTTGCATACTCGGTATTTAACCGCACAAACTCATCTAAGAGATCATTGATTTGGGTTAACAACCCTGAACTATAAACTTCTCCTAAGTACGCTTTCATTGAATCGGCAGCGGCTCCGGTAATACTGTTCGTATTCGCCAACGATGCGACACTCCCGCTGGCTCCAGTCATTGCACCACTACGCCGACTAAGACCTGAATTAGCTCCGTCAACGAATGATTGCAGGCGACTTTCTGAAATTTTCATTAGATTAACCTCCCATATGCATATCGTAATCATCCATATGTTGCTTTACCGATGCCATTAAACTGGCGTCATGCTCCATCAAATGTCCAAAATTATGAAGCATCGAATTAAATTGCTGATAAATTTCCGCAATTTTCTTAGCCGTTGGTACATCTAAATCACCACCAGGACTGCTTAAACCATTCCCCAGTCCCGCAATGTTAGCACCGTGACTTCTCAATGAACCATATTGACTAGCGAAATTACTATTTACTGATATTTTGCTCATAATTCTTCATATCCTTTTTCGTTTAGTAACTACCCATATACACTCGTATTTGAAATAATTCTACTAGCAGCTAATTGACTTTCTGGTTTTTTTAATTGACCGGCTAACTGATGTAATTTAGCAATTCCATGTTCAACATCATCACGAACAGTTTGCTTGGCTTTTCGAATATCTTTATCAATTTTGTCGACATGATGATCATACTTGCCCGATTTATAAGTTCCCGCCCAATAGTTACTGGAGGCGTGTTTAACCGAGTTAGTTTTTAAACTATCTAATGAGCTAGCCGTACTCTTTAAAGCTGAAATTGCATTTGAAATCTCACTCATTCTCCGTAAAATTGCACCATCACTCATGCTTTTCGCCCTCCGTAATTTCCTTACTTAAATCAGCAAATGGATCATCATCTAATGACCCATCAACTTCAATTGGTTGGTGTTGGTGAATCAATTGCATTTATGGCTTGATTCAATTCTTTTGTGATAATTTCATCATCTTCATCATGATAACCTTCAAATACCACCTTTAAAATCTCATCTTCGTTAAAGTAAACTTTTTGATCATCAATCTCACCTTCAGGATACAAAATTGCCCCATATTCAAATAAATGGACACCATCATTTTGCTCAACATTCATCCCGCGTTGAACAATCATTACTTTCTTAGTTGTGCCCTTTAAAATGACAATCGTTCCTAATGGTAAAAAAGTTAATTTGCTTCATTATTCATTCCCCCTGTTTACTTGTGGTAATTTTACTTTGCTATACTGTAATCCTTTAGATTCAAAGAAATATGCTTCATTTGATAATAATTGTGGTTCCGCATTTACCCCGGTCGCTGAAATATAATTAGTATCAACAATTCGAGCACTAACTAAGCCCGCAATCGTTTGAGCTTTAATCATATTGGCCATCGCATCGTAACTTTGATCAATTCTTGCGCGATTATCCATAATGATTAAATACATTCCTGCTTTCCAGGCATGTTGCAAGATAATTTCAAAATTTTGTTGGGTCAATTTAGCTACTTTAATAAATTCAGTTAAATTCGGGATAAACACATATATTTCATCACGTAATTCTCGATGGACTCCGGCTGCAGCATAATCTGCCATTTGCTGTTTTAATCTAATCAAGTCGTTTTCATTATCAGTAATTACCCGACTATATTGTTCATGCTGTTCATGGAATTCTCCCAGTACGTCTACAATCCAACTAGGATGTTTCCAAGTACTCAAACTATGCGTAACTGCTTGTGATAAAACGTCTTTTTGTTGTTCCGTTAGATAGCTGATATTAAAGAAATGATGAATCTCTGGGTCAAAACTATGAACTTCGGTTGTTTGATTACCCAATGCAATCGGCATAATGTTCCGGTCATGCCAAATCGCTTTAATCTTCTTATCTGCGTATGCAAAATCAAAGCTATTGGGTAACATTGGGATCTTGGCTGGGACTGGTCCATCCCAAGCTTCAGTCATTGTTTCACTTAATACCCGTAAATCGTGCACAATTTTGAGTGAATCGGCATGTTCCGTTGGGGTATAAATTTGGAACGCTAACATCTCGTCATCAATTTCCATTTGACCACGCCCAGCAATTGGTGATTGAATTAATGCATTTCTACCTAACGTGTTAACCACTTCATCTTCATCAACCATAAATAATCCAATTCGTTTATTAATATTGGACAACAATTGATACCTAAAAGTATTCAGACGATTGACCGTATAAATTGAATAAATTCCTAAGGCTTTTCCGTCCCGTAATAACTTCGAAATGATTCCATCAATACCATCTCGTTCATCATCTTCAGCCACACTATCATAAGCATCAACCGCGATCACGATAATTGGTAGTGGTTGACCGATTTCTTCTTCATATTGTGAGAAATTAGAAACACCCAGTTGTTGGAATAAACTCTTTCGTTGATTAATCAATTGGTTAATCTTCGTTAACATCTTCCAAAGTTTTTCCCGGTTATCAAATCCCGCAATATCAGCCACATGCGGGAGACCTGCTAACGGTAAAAGTCCGTTCGTTCCAAAGTCAAATAAGTAAAAATTAACTTGTTCTGGGCTGTTTAATCTTGCCAAATTGGCCACAATCGTTTGTAACGCTACCGATTTACCATAACCGGAACTCCCAACAAACAATGCCGGCGTAACCGATGAAAGGTCAAAATCCAATTTTTCTTGTGTTTGCCGCGATGGAATATCCAGCATCCCAAACGGTACTTTTAGTTGCCGTGGTTGTTGCCAAGCGGTTTGCCAATCAAGTTCCGGCCCTACCAAGCTTTCTGGTAATGGTGGCAACCATGGCTTCATCGGCATCTTCACTTGCGCTTCCTTAGCATCCTTGGCGATTTCATCCACCACCGCTTCAAGTTGGGTTTGAATTTCACTTTCCTTCGGTTCATCAATTTCGGATAAATCTCGGGTTAATAATTCCGCTTGGCCGAGTTGATTAATCAACCAAAGCCGTTGATCACGCTGCGCGTGCTGATTGTCCGTTGGATTGTATTCCGCACTCGAGTACGCAGATTGGAATAATTCGTAAGTTTCGTTATTCCCGACTTGTAAGTACGCCCGTCCAACTTGGGTAATTGAAGCCGCATCGGGGGTATGGATAATTTCCTTGGAATCAGCTGGATCCGAAACTTTGAGGGCAATCTTAAACCGTGAGTTAGACCAAATTTGTTCACTGACGACCCCGTTTGGTTTTTGGGTTTCCAAAATCAGGTGTACCCCTAACGACCGCCCGATCCGGGCTGTAGAAACCAACTCATCCATAAAGTCCGGTTCATTGGCTTTTAATTCCGCAAATTCATCTGAAATAAGGAATAAGTGCGGCAACGGTTCGTGGGGATAACTATCATCAGTTGGGTGTTCTTTTCCTTCCTTGTACAGTTTGGTGTAGGCATTAATATTATTCACCCCGAACTGCCGGAAGTAGCGTTGCCGCCGTTCAAGTTCAGCGTGGATACTCTTCAACGCCCGATCGGTACTGGCCCCATCTAAGTTCGTAATCATCCCCATAAGGTGCGGTAAGTTCGCAAACAAGTTCGCCATCCCCCACCTTTGTAGTCAATTGGGAGGAACCCAACATCTTCGGGGGCAAAGTTAACTGATAAATCTCATAGAAAAATTTAAAATTTAGTTATTGTTTGTCATCATCTATTCTAGTTTCCTCAACAGTTTCAATTTCTCGATTTAATTTAGATAATTGCTCTTCGTATTGATCTGTCACGGCATTCTTTTCCTGATTAAATACTTCTTTAACTTCATCTTGATAACCATATATCATATCAACAGTTTGCTGACGATAATCAAAATCATCCCCATCTAAATAACTATTAACCTCATCAGCCAAATTAATCATATATCGTTGCAATTCGTTACTTTTTTTCCGTTAATTCATCTAATTGATCATGATACTGTCTAGGCAAAGTTTTCTTTTTAGCATCTAATTCACGTAATTTTTGTCTTTTGTTCAATTTTATTCATTTTGTTAACACTGCTTTCGGAAAATCATCTTTAACAACATCGTTAACTTTTCGTTGCATTCCGACTTCAATTCCACCACGTACTGCATATGAAATTTTACCAACCGCTCCGCTGATATCACTTTGAAACGCCGCTAAATCGGCATTGTATTTAGCCATAATTTCAGAATCAATGGATGAACTTTGACTAAATTTTGCTCTCCCTAAACTCCGAATTGCCTGTTTTTCAATCATTTTCTTTAACTCTAATTCAGCCGCTTTATCACCTTTAGCTACTGCTTTCATTAGACTTGACATTAATGACATCTAATCACCCCAATCCAAATGTACTCCGGTCCGCCTGGTCCTCAGCTAAACGAGTTGCCACTCGTCCCTTAAACGTAGACGTAAGATCCGTTAACCTATTACTGAGTTGCCGTGCCTCAGCCAATTTACTATCATATTTTTCTGTGTATTGATTCACCATCGTTTGCTGGCTAGCTCCACCTTCATGCAGAGCTGACATAACTTCTCCGTGACTAAGATGCTTACCAATTGACAATGCTTGATGTTGGGTAGTTGACCACAATTGCTCTAAGTTTGATTTACCTTGTTCTAAATCAGCTTGTAAAATTGCAATGTCCGTTGCTGCGTAACCTTCAATCGCACTACTAATTACGTAAGCTTCTTCAGCATCAAGGAAAAACCTTTGACTAGCACTCATTGATCCACTAGTCCACCCTAATGAACGTTGGGCTACTCGCAGTTGTTTAAGATCATGATTTAATTTTCGATCCGTCCGTGCATTCATAAATTGATTTTTCTTACGTGCTCGAATGTAGATTTTCTTTAATTGATCTGCATTAATAATCCCACTATTTTTTACCCAATCTGGATGTTGTAAAATTTATTATTATAGCCGAGCACAATCTTTTGAATGACCTGCTTACCATAATTACGTCCCAGCGGAATAGTTACCTTAAACCCATGTGCGTAACCAGACAACATATGTTGACCAATAAGTCCATATCCTTTATCGGGCATCATTAGGTTCAATTCTCCCATTGGCTCGGCATGCCCTGCACCAAGACTGGTTGGTAACTTGTACCCTAGCGTCCCAATATTATCCATAAAATCGGTATATAAATGGACCTTTTTCGACTTAACTGGGTGTTTCAATAATGCATTAGCATTTGGTGATTCATAAAAGTAAGCGTTGTTAATTCGCTTAGCTAATCCATGATTAAACAAATCAGCAAATGCATATTGACCATTAAATCCCCCTGCGAGTGACCATATAAATTAAATTTGGCATTTACATAGCGATGGAGAATGGAATTTGTACTCTTAATAGATCCATATTGTTGCGGGCCAGCTGGTCCTTTTTCCCCTGTAAAAATTTTCCATCCAAACGGAATATTATTCGAAATCCAATCCGCCCGCGACCCTTTCTTAAACGGAGCCATTGATCCTTGATATAAAATCGAAGCATTTTTAACATGGGCCTGTTGCGCCGGGGTAAGATTAGTTTTGACAACCGTTTTTCCTTGATTATATTGGTGATGACTAACATCTTTATTCCTAGTTGCACCTGGTACTTTTCCTTCCGCAACTACATACATTGTTTCACCTGTTTGCTTATTATTACGGATTTCAGTGATGTGACCGACCGTTATAGGTTTACCATCCTTTATATACTGAACGCTTGTTCCTAATTTATTTGGCCTTTTATCATCACCACGAAATCCATACTCATCCATAGAAAGTTGAGCGTTTTTATCTAAATTAGAATATGGAGTTATAATTTTACTCATATATTTAAAGTCTCCTTAATTAAGATTCATTACTTATTTATCAATTTTTCCCTTAAACACCAAATTTTCTAATTCTCCATATGGGCCACCATTGTATACATAATTACCATTACTATCTTTATCAATATAACCAACTAATATTAATTTTTTTTGTTATGATTAATTACCACATCCACGTATGGATTACTAATCATCGGATTTCCCCGATGAACAGATTTGTAATCGATTTGATACGATTTTACTAAATCAGCATGCGGAGCTAACTTGCCCGTATCAGTCCAAAAATGTTCATTTTTTGGATCTAATATCCCATCAAATGCCCCTTGCTTCTCAGCTTCCTTAACTTGTTTTACCATTTGATAATGCTCGTATCTGCTGTAACCCCACATCGCTAACGATCCTCCTCCGACTAACATCGCTAAACCCATTAAACTAATTGCTAATTTTTTTTAAAATTTTCATTGCTCTGTACCAAGATTTCTAGGAATACTAAATGACCGATATTCATAAGTTGAAAATGGTTTCCTAAGTTCAGTTTCTAAAAAAAATCATCCCAATCTTCAGTTTTATAGCCTTCAAATACTAGTTGATTAATAAATGAATTGCATAAGTAAATTGGATCTATTTCTAATCCAACCCCATCTGGCCATGGATAAGCAATATAATCAACAAACGTCCCGTCTTCAAACGCCACTCGTTGCCCCATAATTACACATAATCGTTCAGAAAAAGGTAATGTCTCATCCCCATTAATTACTGCTGGCTTAATTTCCACTACCGATCCAACTGGATAAATTTCCGTTAACCAAATATTAATCTCATTCAAAAACTGATTAAAAATTTCAGCCATCAGCGTAACTCGATTAATGGTAACTAGTTTTTGACTATTAAATGTCAACTTAAACCGACCAATTACCATCTCTTTGGTTTGATTTATCATTCCTAAAACGACTTCATCAAATAATTCAATTTGTTCTGCAAACAAGTCTGATAATTCATTTAAAATCTCCAATTGATCCTCATTTAAATCGAATCTTGTTAACTTTTCTTTTAGTTGATCTAACATTAATCGTTTCGATAATTGCCCATTAATATTAGATGTATTTGTTATTTGTTCTTCTTGACCATCTACATGACGTTTCGTAATAAACATTATTCACCTCATCTTATTAATTACTAGCTTTAGAATTTTTATACGCTGCTGAGTGAGTATATAACCATATCTTATCGATACTTAGTATTACAACAATCGCATTTAATGTTATTGTTAACCATCTCAAATAAATATTAGTTTGTCCTGCTAAACCCATTTTTTCATCTCCACTAAGCAATAGTAATATCCAAAATATTATTAACCCGGTTGTTATCTTGTAAAACCTTACCCCAGCCCTTGTTTTGGGACCAACTAACAATAATTTTAAATTTGCAAACGGTAAAAATAGAATCACTAATAACAGTCCACAACTACCAATTAAAAACCAAGCAAAAAAAATAAGCGTAATAAACCACTAATTCATAAATCATCATCACAATTGCGAAAAGCGCTAAGAAAAATTCAACCATTTCTATCATGGTATCTAAACGTTCTTTTTTCATTTCATCACCATTTATTTACCCGTAATTCCAAATTATCCCGCCAACTAATAATCACTTACTTACTCATCTGATCTCCCATATACCAAATTAATAATCAAACTATTACAAAATAAGCCACCAGTTTATTGGTGGCTTATTTTATCCTATTCCTAAAAATTACCAAATTCATTCGATAATGACTTAACTTTACTAGACACCCCTTCAGCTAATCCACCACGTAATCCGGCAGCTAAATTATCAAGGTTCCCATCATCCATAATATTTGCTTTTGTTTGAGTGGCAATTACTTGAGCATCTGAAATTGTTTCATCAAAGTTACTAGCAGCTTTCCGTTTATATTTAGGTGCAACGCTACCCGATATTACTGATCTCTGTAAAGATTTCCTTAATTCTTTTAATGCGTGCTGTACGGTCGCATCGGCTCCTTTACCTATGCCATTAAACATGTCAGAAATTAAGCTCATTTAACTACTTCTCCTTTCGTTTTAATGTCATTATTTGGTCTTCTAATTTGGCTTGTTTTCGCCGACTTGTAACCTTAAAGTCTTCCCATTCGTCCATTGTTTTACTAAATGCACTTCGATACCCTTCCATTAATTCCGAGTCAGCTTGTTCATATTTTTGAATGGCTAATTTCCGTAACTCAGCATCTTCTTCATCTGTCAGTAATGCAAGAGTGTTATCTAAAATCCCTTCATAATCATCATGAAGTTGATTTCGAACTGATACCATTTCTTCCAAGACATCTTTAACACGTTGATTTTCTTTTTGATACGCCTCTTTTTCACTCGCTAAGGCTGCTTGAACCTGCTGTAATTCTGATTTATCCATATTTCTATTTAACCGTAATTCCAAATTGTCCCGCTAACTCACGATCTTGTGACAACTTTCCTTCAATTCGGGCACTAAAAGTGCTCCCAAAACTATCAAAATTAGCTTGGATACCACTAATTTGACTTTGTTTATCGTTTAGTAATTCAACGTAATTCGTAACTAACGTTTCCCTAGTTGCACCACCAGCGCTTAAGGCTTCAATACATTCACCGGGGGTTAAATCTTTCCCCACACTATACGCCGCTGATTTGGCCGCTTGCCAAATGCTTCCTGCTTTTCCTTACCTTCATTATAGATTTGGTTAATTGCCGTCAATCCTTCATCGGCATGACTAATAATTGCATTTTTAATGCCATAAGCTGCGGCCGCTTCGAGCATAATAACCTTTGCGCTGCTAATTCCTTTTCCCGAACCATAATAAGCATTTAGTTTCGCTTCTGAAGTTAGTAATTTTTGACGAGTTTGTTGATACTTTTTTTACAAATTCACGATTTGTTTTACTATTAACCGTCTTTCCAGAAACTCGTAAAATATCACCATTTTTGTCAAATTTCCAGCCATCGATACTGTGATATCTAGTGCCGCTTTAACTGCCGCGATATCTAATGAAAAAGATGAAGCAATCGTACTTAACCCTTTATCTTTAAGTGATCCATTCAATAACTTATCGTTTACATCCTCAAGTTGTTTAACCAATTCTGAACCAAAATATGTTTTAGATTTAACATATTTGGCACTTCCAGTAAAATTTCCTGTAATGTTACCAATAATATCTTTTGGATTTCGATAATTCATAAAATCCATTGGGTGCGTTTTAATATATTCACGTTCCTTCTTCGTCAACATACTCCACGCATCCGGACCGTTAAAAGTTGTCGCGGATAAATGATGTTTAGCGGCGATATACATCGCCAACGTGCCACCCAATGAGTGACCACTCGTTGTTGGCGCCTTTACCCCACCATGTTGTTTAATTTGCTTATTAACCCGTTGATAAAATTTGTCTGCCGAAACCGATTGTGATTCACCCTTTATATCTGGTACTGGCCCCAGGCTCGATAACTTAGGTTCAAAAATTACTTTTGAACCCAATCCAACTGTTTCGATATCAGTTAAGATATCCTTCATATCACCTGAGTCCGTCCCGGCATATGATATCACCACATTGTTATAATCTGCTTTACCATTTTTAACCGGCGCCACCGCATAGGCTTGCATTCCGTTAGTAGAGTTATTTTCAATGTCAATGACCTTATAATTGTGGTTACCATACGTTTTAAAATTGTTAGGGACTCGATTACTAGCAATATCGTACGCTTTTTCATCAATATAATTATAATCTTTATCCGTATTAGCCATTAATCTTCTCCCTTAGATTTTTCACTGTCATATGTTACGCTCACGGCAGATAACGATCTATTTGCATCAAATCGCTTGATAATATTATATGATTCAGGAAAATCATCAGGCCATCCCAGCAAATCAGGACCACTTTTATCAAAATTCTTCTTTGAATACTGACCTATTTCAACAGCTTCTTTTTTTCCATTAATCCTTATATCACAACTATATGTTCCACCTCCAATAGAATTAGGTTTATATAATCTACTTACTTCCAAGGTCTTAATTCCTTCATAATGATGAACCAAATATTCCGCACACTTTTGTTGTACCCGCCGTTCTTCGTTGGATTCCTGTACTGCTTGTTGTTCTGCATGTCGTTTTGTAATAAACATTCCACTCACTCCCCAAATAACTACTAATCCAATCAAAATTGACAATATAATTCTACGCTTACTCATCTGACCACCTCGTAATCAATCGAGCTAGACTAATCTTTCGGCCAACAAACATATTTATCCCATCTTCTGGCAAAATTGATTCATTTGGTTGATAGTTAGCCTTTACTAATTGTTGTTCCACAATCCGCGATCCTAGCGATCCAGCCGAAAGATTCTTCTTCAATGCTTTTGCAAAATTGTTAAGTGACCGTGAGAACTCCAATTGATTAGTTTGGAAAATCAAATAAATTCCTACTTGCCAACATTGGCGTAACATCGTTTCAATGGTAGCTTGATCCATCGTTACTTTAGTTGAGAAATATTCAAATTTAGGAATATAGATGAACCATTTTTCTGTATTGCCACTTAATCTTCGTTCATTGATTTCTTTTTGTAATGCATTCATAAAGTTAGTAATTTCTTCCTCACCAACTACTTGCATCCGATCACTATCGTACTGTAATAAACTCCCATCAAAATCAATTAAATTAGCTACTACATCATCATATTGCTGCTGTAACATTTGCAAATCTTTAATAATAATTTTTTTCAGTTGTTGCTTCTTGAATTGGTGTTTCCGTCATTAAGACATAATAATGCATTTGGTCCGGAATAAATCCAATTGCTTCCGTTGTTTCATTCGACAATGCCACTGGCAAGGAGCCATTTTGAAGCATTTTAACTACACTTGATTGAGCCATAAAGAATTCTTCATCCACTACAACCGGTAACATTGGTACCCGTCCAGGTAGTTTACCGTGCCAAGCCTCCGTCATCGTCTCACCTAAGTCATCAATTGCTTTCACTGTTGCTAACGATTCCACTGCTTGCGTTGGACTATAAACTTGGATTGCTAACATTTCACCGTCTACTTCTAGTTGCCCACGTCCCGGAATTGGACTTTGTTTTAACGCGCTTCGTCCTAACATATCCCGCGGCGCATTTTCATCAACCATATAAAGCCCGATTCGTGTCGTGAGATTAGAAGTGATTCCAACCCTAAAGCTACTGTACCGATTAGCCGTTAAGATAGTATACATTCCAACCGCTTGTCCTTCCCGGAATAATTGGGTTAGAACATTATCTATTATTTCACGTTGTTTATCATTTTCGACAACCGTATCATACGCATCAACTGCAATCATAACTACTGGTAGGTGTTCACCAACTAATGCTTCATATTGCGATAAATTGGATACTCCTTTTTCTTGAAAGAGCGTTTTCCGTTGTTCAAGCATTGCCATTAATTGCTTCAGTAATTTATGTAATTTTTCTAAATTATCAAACCCAGCAATGTCACCAACGTGTGGCAATTTAGTTAATGGTAATAATCCATTCGTTCCAAAATCGAGTAGATAGAATTGCACCTGTTCTGGATTATTAAGACGCGCTAAATTGGTCACAATTGTTTGCAGCGCCATTGATTTCCCATATCCAGCTGATCCAATGATGACCGTTGAATTCATCTTAGTTAAATCAAATTTAAGCTCAGCTTGTTTTTGCTGACTAGGAATATCTAACTTTGCAAATGGAACCACTAAATTCCGATTTGCTTGCCATTCTTGTGACCAATCAATCATCGGGCTCACAATATGAGTTGCCAATGGTGGTAACCATGGCTTCATCGGCATCTTCACTTGTGCTTGCTTAGCATCCTTGGCGATTTCATCCACCACCGCTTCAAGTTGGGTTTGGATTTCACTTTCCTTCGGTTCATCAATTTCGGATAAATCCCGGGTTAATAATTCCGCTTGGCCGAGTTGATTAATCAACCAAAGCCGTTGATCCCGTTGGGCGTGCTGATTGTCCGTCGGATTGTATTCCGCACTCGAGTATGCCGATTGGAATAATTCGTAAATTTCGTTGTTCCCGACTTGTAAGTACGCCCGTCCGACTTGGGTAATCGAAGCCGCATCGGGGGTATGGATAATTTCCTTGGAATCAGCTGGATCCGAAACTTTGAGGGCAATCTTAAACCGCGAGTTGGACCAAATTTGTTCACTAACGATCCCGTTTGGTTTTTGGGTTGCCAAAATTAAGTGCACCCCTAATGACCGCCCAATCCGCGCCGTTGAAACCAACTCATCCATAAAGTCCGGTTCATTGGCTTTTAATTCCGCAAATTCATCTGAAATAAGGAATAAGTGGGGTAGCGGTTCGTGGGGGTAACTATCATCAGTTGGGTGTTCCTTTCCCTCCTTATACAGTTTGGTGTAGGCATTAATATTATTTACCCCAAACTGCCGGAAATAGCGTTGCCGCCGTTCAAGTTCAGCGTGGATACTCTTCAACGCCCGATCGGTACTGGCCCCATCTAAGTTCGTAATCATCCCCATAAGGTGCGGTAAGTTCGCAAACAAGTTCGCCATCCCCCACCTTTGTAGTCAATTGGGAGGAACCCAACATCTTCAGGGGCAAAGTTAACCGCTAATGACAACATGTACGATTGCAGTAACTCCGACTTCCCGGACCCCGTTGTCCCAGCGATTAACCCGTGAGGCCCATGGGCTCGTTCATGTAAATTAAGCTCCACCACATCGTCTTTGCCCCGCAAGCCAAGTGGGGCTGCTAAGGTCTTCGAGGTGTCAGCTTGTTGCCACCGTTGCATAATCGCCAATTCTTCCGCCCGCTTCACATGATACAAATCTAAAAACGTCACCGACTCAGGGATTGAATTTTGTTCCACTTCGATATGGTTTAAATTGGCTAAGCGCTTAATCGCATTGACCAGTGAATCCGCCGCTGGTTGTAAATGCGGTTCAAATGCTAAATCCATATAAACTTGATCTACATTCACCAGCGTCGCTAATTTGCTTGAGCGGTATTCAACTAAGGTCGTCACCGTTTCTGGCAATGCGTTGGTCGTTTCCTTCGCCCAAATTACTGTCACGCCGTAAACCGATAAGTCTTGATTTAAAAATTCGTTTAAATTATGCCCATTGAGCCAACTTTCCTCTTCGATAACTAAGACTAAGTGCGGTTTAAAATGATCGCCATCTTTTACCGCTCGTTCTTGTTGCGCTTGGCGGCGTTGCACTAATAACTGATACACGGCATTTAAGACCATGTCCCGCGTTTGGGCATTATGCACTAACCCCCGTAAATTGACTCCATCCAATTGAAAATGTGGTAACCAGCGCCACTCTTGCCAATATTGGTCATATTCTTCTTCATTAATTAGCGCTACCATTTGAACATCATGATAGGAATGCCAGCTCGCAATTTGGAAGAGCAACGTTTGTAAACTCGTCCGTAAACTAGCTTTGGGACCCGCTAACCCTAATGTTGTCTGGGCTAAATTAACTGTAATTGGTGCGTGCGTTAAGGTCTGGGCAGGCGCCAACACCTTTTGGGCCACGCGCCGTTCTAAAGCGGTTTGAACCTGTCCGGCTTTTTGTTGGTAGTCAATTTGGTACGAAGCCGGAATCGTCCCGTGCCCTAAACTAACCGTTAAAAAGTCTTCATGAGCTTAACCGTTCGTAAATTCGGGCATCATATTGGTTTACTAACTCAATTAACTGATCGATGGTTGGAAAATTGTATTGTAAGGCGGCTTGCTGTTGCGCTTTGACTTGTTGTAACTCACCCGCCATCCCAAGTAAATAATCACGATATGCTTGCTTAGCTTCGCGATTTTTATGGGCCACTTCTTTTTTTTCTGCGTAAAGTAATTGCTAACCGAAAAGCCAGCCGTTAAGACCGTCATTGAGCCCATGCCGAGCATCATGAATGAATTATAATTCGTAAATAATGACATCGCTCCATAAACTGCCACCATCTAACGGTGGAATAATCATTTGCATGACCGAATTTTTCGGCATGGTTTGGGCTTGCGGCGGATTTTCGACCTTAATTTTGTGTGTTGGTGGCCGTAAGAAGATGCGGGGACTCCGCCGAAAGTCTGGAAAATCAGGCGGGAATTCCTGCATCTCCCTGACCGGCGTCAAATGCTCCAAATTAACTTGGACTGCAGTTTCGAGTGGGGTCACCTTCCAAAACCGGTCCCGCCGTTCAATTAAGATTCCATCCAAATACAGTTGCGTCCCAATTGTAAATTCGCCATCCCAATCTGTAACTGCTTGCCGATTAACATAGGTCGTCGCCCCGTGCCCGACTAACGTTAATCGCCAAGTTGTGCCATCAAATTTAAATTTGGCCACGCCAGCCGTCGCCAAACTCAGGTCCCCCAAGGTTGCTTGGACCACCAGTTGCTTGGCGGTTGGTTGGACCAAGTACGTATTAATATGAGGTCGTGAAATGACTTTCAGTGCTGGTAAGTCAATCTGCTCCATTGGGGCTGGCTCATCATCTAGAAATAATTGCCCATGGTGCGTCGTTAACTCATGTTGGCCAACTTGTAACTGGTCATCCGCTGTTAAGACCCAATGTTCCAACTGTTGGCCTAACCCAAAGACATCCCAAGCCACCGGGACCGCATCCGTTAATTGATCATCAAAGCGGACCGTTGCGTCGGTATGAAGTTGCTTAATTGCCTTCAAATTCATTCTTGGCCCCTCCTAACTTATGAATGTACTGGTTAATTTGTTTCCGATAGGCATTCAATTGCTTTTGCTTCCTGCCCCCATCCATCGTCGTATCGTTTTTCGTTTCCGTATACAACTTGGCATAGGCATGCAAAATATATTCGTTATCCCCGATATTTTTTTTGCGATTGACAAGGCTTGCTTGTAATTACCACGACCAATCATGATCCAATAATTGAGTTGTAACTTAGATGACGATGGCGATAAGTGCTTTAAGACCACGGCCTTTTGATCCTTCGACAAGGAATCTTGATTGACATATGCCACCGCTAAAGCGTAGCGCGCCCCTTGTGGTAAACTTTGGGGCCGATAACGTTTCAATTTTTGGGTCGTACCATCGTAATCCGCCACTTGAAAATCATTTTGAGCTGCAATAATGGCCTTTTGTTTGGGAATGGTATGTAAACCCCAAACAAGCGTTAAACCTAATAAGATCACGGCTAAACTGCCGGCGACCCAATTCCCATATTTCATGAATTGATATTGCTTTTTCTTAATCGTGATTTCCGTTTGATGACTAATTTGCACTTGCGTATAAATTTGTTCATTCAAACTTTGTTTTAAGTCCAGAAGCGTCGTGGCGTTAGCTAATAGTTCAGCTAACGTATTATCAAGCGCACTCACCCCCGTCACCATTTCCGCATAATCAAGACTGGGATCCACCATCCATAATACTAACGCCCGAAGTTGATTAACTAACTGGTCTTCACTGGCCACTTCCGGTGCAATGGCTTGTTTTAACCCCCGATGCATGGCCACAATTTGATTGCCAATTACGTATAAATTATTCGGGTGGATTAATGGTTGCTGCCCATCCGCCTTCGTTTCAGTTAACCAAAATAATTGTGGCATCAATTCAAAGACGGCCGTCTTCGTTAATGATTTCAAATACCGCTTTAAACTGACTGCTTCTTTGGGAATTGTATAGGTAATTTCCACCTGATCATCACTTTGACTCGTGATTTCTCCGGCCAAATAATGCTCACTCGCTGGCAAAAACAGTGCTAATTCCGATAAATAGGCGCGTTGAAATTGATTATTCGCCAATCGCACCACTTTTTGGCGTTGTTCTGTTAGCTTACTAACTGTAAATGATTGGTATCCGTCATTGTATGTAGGCATGTTATTCTCCTTTTGCATTAATGATTAATTGATCACCATTACCCAATGGATATTGGTTAAGTTGAGCAGTCTCATCAAT
This sequence comes from Limosilactobacillus equigenerosi DSM 18793 = JCM 14505, assembly GCF_001311375.1. Classification (GTDB taxonomy): domain Bacteria; phylum Bacillota; class Bacilli; order Lactobacillales; family Lactobacillaceae; genus Limosilactobacillus; species Limosilactobacillus equigenerosi. The sequence goes on along the minus strand of NZ_BBAS01000006.1, from coordinate 48,246 downwards.
GACTAATTGCTTATTCAAGACTTGAATCGTAAAGCTGGTTGGTAATTCAACGCGAATACTGGCCAATGCTAAGGGCAGTTGCGTTTTCAATTCTTGGAACGTTAATTCCCGTGAAACTTGCAAATCAAAAATTTGATCCTGCCAGTGAATTCCCAGCCGGATAAATTTAACTTCTGTTGCCATCCTTTCCTCCTCGTTGTCGGTAATGCCCGAACTGGCGGCCAATTAAACTTCCGAGCACTAAACTTAAAATCAGTAACAGCCCGCCACCAAGCCAGCCCATAAGTTCGTGATGTTTTCTAGGCACGCTACTAGTTGCGACTGGTCCAGCTGGCTGAGCATCCTTAGTAAACAAATGCTTGGCTAACACTAATTGAGCTTGGTGCCATGATTGAGTTGGCGACTGATTGTTAGTTTTAAACGTCATCGCATCGGCTTGCTGACCGATTTGCTGCGCGGTTTTCATTTGTTGTTGGTTGGCTTGGTCGCGATCTTTGCCCCATAAGGTTTTGATTTCATAAGCTTGGGTCCCGTCACCATTAGTGCGACCATTATCATAAATCGCTTGATTGTTGACCGTTAATGAACCATCACCATCGGCTAATGCTGGGTTCGCTGGCCAACTAACTAGCACCAGCACCCCGATCAGCAATGCCAAACTGAATTTAATCTTCATCATCAAACTCTGCCTCATCCGTAACTAATTGGGTCGGTAATGGCTTGATAATTAACGCTACCCCGAGTGATACCACCACTAACAAGAACAGCCCGAACAGACTTGCCAACCCGATAATGCCACCGTTATACATCGCTAAGTAACCCGTTTGGATATTTTGTAATGGCGACCACCGATATAACCAGGCAATGATACTACCAGCCCGGGTCAGAATTCCCAAGAATGGCGATAACATTACATATAGGGCCAGTAAAATCGTTACCATGGCCGTCGCTACCATCCGCGAATAACGACTTAAAATCATCACCCATAGACTTAGCGCCATCACAAATAAAATAGTGTAAATCGTCCACGAAATTCGATCCGACAGTCCTGCTAATGAAGCCGTTCCTAAACCAAGAATGGTTCCGACTAAAATCGTCGCTAATAAGGTCACCCCGAGCGCTGGTAAATTCAACCAACCGCGGGAATGAGTAACTAACGCGTTTTCGCGGGTTAAACGCCGACCTGGTAAATACCGACTAATTCCTAAACCAAGTAATAATGAACCAATTGTCCCAATCACCGTCATAAAGAACGGTAAAATTGACGTTTGCCGCGTGGCGCCGAAGTTACCTTCCGCCCGTAATGGGTTCGACAAGAAATTATAGACTTGCGCATTATCAGCTTCACCATTCCGCGCATTTTCCATTACACGATTAAAATTATCCGCAAACGTTTGATTATCGCGGGCTGAATTTTGGGCATCATTCACGTTACCATTTAACGTATTCCGAATTCCATCCGTCGTTTGCTTCAATTGGTTCGTTGCATCCGTAAGGGATTTAACCGTCTCACCTAATGCCCCGTTCTTTTCTTTGGCATTTTGATTAATTTGGTCCGTACTTTGTTGAATTTCATTTTGCAAGTCTTGATATTGTTTGGCTAAATCATTCGTTTTTGCATCTGCATCCGTTGCTTCATCATCATTAGTCACCGGATTAGCTCCGACTAACTGTTGGGCATGTTGATACCATTGCAAAATCTTCGCCACGTTTTGGGAATAACCATCTTCTCCCGCATCTTGTAACTTTTGGTAATATGGTTCATTCTTCAACGCACTAATCTGATTTAACTGATCATTAATTTGTGCATACGCATGGGCAATCTTAGTCGCCTGCTCATCCGGCTTGGCGGTCATCCCAACATTGTTAAAGTTCTGCTTCACTTGGTCAATAATCGTTTGATACGTCGCTAAGTCATCACTACCGGCGTAACGTTGACTAATCATTTTAGCCGCCGCAATCGTATCTTGCATTTCCCGGTCAGCTAACTTCGCTCCGGCATCACCAGCACCAATTGTTCCCGTATTTTGCACCGTGGCCGGTTGGTTTGATTGACTAACGAGCCATTGATAACTCCCCGTCCCACCATAACGGACCTTGATGGTAATTCCTTCAATCTCATTGGACTGATCAAATGTAATCGTATTGCCATCGATGACCGGCGTACTACTACTATCACCATCCGTAATATCAGCCGCTAAAATTTTTGCCGTTGGCTTCCCATCGGTTGCTTTAAATTCAATTTTATTTTGCCCCGTCAAATTCCGGAACGTAATCATTTGAGTCGTATCCGCCACATTTTCCATGGCCGCATTGCCGTTACCAATCCCAAATGAGGTCCCGGCTAACTGATTGAAGGTTTGCAAAATCTTAACTGCTTGTTGATACTCATTCCAATTCACGCTCGTATTTTTCGGTTGAGCGGTATAAACTGGCAAATTCGCCACTTGCGTTTGCACCATTTGAGTTAATTGCGCATTTAACGATCCACTCGCATTGCCACTAGCAATTAACTTGGCATTTTGACTTTCCGAATTATTCTTAGCGACGCCATAAGTATCTTGTAAGGTCGTCGCCATCCCAGCTAAGGCGGTTTCATCCGCATTAATTTCATTTACGACTGCTAATAAATTCCCCGTGTCTTTAACGGGATTCGTGATCTCATTCAACACCGTTAACATGTCATCAGGAATCGTATTTAAATTTAAGGTTTGTTCTAACGTCGCTTGACTATCCTTAACCTGTGACAAGGTTGCTTGTAATGATTTCAATTGAGTTGCCGTCGCTTCACTCGTACTATTCACGCTGTCGCCTAAACTGTTAAGTGTTTGTCCCACTTGGTCGGAAAATTCTTGCATCGATTGCGTATCTTGTTCCCCCGCTTGATTTAAGGAATTAGCGGTTTCAAACAACGAATCATATTGATTGGCTAACCCGTCAAATGGTGCCTGCACTCCGTTCGTTAAACTAGCCACTTCGGCGGACCGACTATTGGCTTGTGATAACATTGCAATTTGAGCATTCCGTAAATTACCAATTAAGCTCGCAAAGTACATTCGCACCACCCGTTGATTAAAGTAAGCGACGAGTTTTGTAATTTGGGCACTAATTTGTTGATTGGTAACTTCATTCTGCCTTTCCGTACTTGATACGTAATTCCGGCTTTGGCAGGCGTGGTTGAATTCAGATTTAATAAGCGCGTCGAAAAATTTTCGGGAATGGTAATCACGACATCAAAACTGCCCTTATCAAATCCATTCTTCGCTTCGTCGGCTGACGCGGTGGTCCAATCCCGTTGGGTATCTTCCTGGATTAACACCGTAAAATCTTTTCCCAAATTATAGAACTTCTGATTAAACGTAGCCCCATTATCATTGTTGACTAAAACATATTTCACATGCTTCGCCTTGGTTTGATCATTTTGGCGGACCACATTTGGATTATGTGGCACCAACCAAATTAACATGGCCATCACAATCCCCACTAACCCAACAATTAAACTCCCACCGAAAAGTGGTTGTCGGATCAATTTAACTACTTTATCTTTCAAACTAAGTTACTCCCCTTTCAAAAAAAGGCCCCTTACCTGGCGCGAAACCACATAAGAGACCTTAATGAATTATGCTATAAATATGATTCGCTTAAACTGGTTATCGACTAAATTAAGCTCAATCGCATTTATTATGACAAACCAAAGGCCGAACGATCTTGGTTATCCCGATCTTCAGTCGTATTGGCGTAATTATTTAATTGTTGATTAATTTGCGTTAACAATTCAATCATTTGTTGGACATTTGGTTTCAATTGTTCAAATTGATCCATGTACCCTTGGAACGCTTGCCCGCGCCATTCGCTGGCCATCGTCCCGTTTTCCGTTGAAATCCGACTCAGTTGGTTTTGGATTTCGTTGGCTGCATTGCTATATACCTGTGCTGATGCCCGTAATTGTTCCGGCGTAACCGAAATTACTCCCATGAATAGTACCTCCAAAAGTTTATTTATTTTCACAAGTTTGATTCTAACATCGTTGTTTTTAAATGTAAACTTTTTTAAAAAAAATGTTTCAATTAATTTCTAATTCCAATTGATAAGTATTAAATGTCTTGTTAAAGTAATAATGTAATTACGTATCTTTAACGATGAAAGGAATCCTACTTATGCGACCAAGTATTTCAATTACTTTGGGGGTCATCAGTTTAGCTTTACCATTTAGCTTCACAACTGCTACCCATGCGGCTACTTATTACACAGCTCAACCTGGTGACACATTATCTTCAATTGCCCAAGAAGCTGACGAAGCTTTAGCTCAATTACTCACTGATAATCATCTAACGGAACAAAGTCCGCTCAAGATTGGTCAACGCATCATTTTAAATACCAGCAATTCCCATCATTCCAATAAAAGTGGCAACAAACAACTCCGAGCTGCTAAATTTATTACCAACCTTAATGATGATGACGAACAAGCGGCTAAGGAATGGATTGCTCAACGAGAATCGGGTGGATCATATACGATTCAAAATGGGCAACAGTACGGTAAATATCAATTAAACCGCGCTTATTTAAAAGGTGATTTGTCACCGGAAAACCAAGATCGTGTGGCTGACGAATACGTTCAACAACGTTATGGGTCTTGGCAACAAGCCAAGCAATTTTTCTTACAAAATAATTGGTACTAATTTAGAGGTGTTTTATGAATAAAAAGCCATTTTTACTTTTAGCAATGATTGGATTTACCACACTTTCATTAGCCGGTTGTTCCAAAACGATTGCCGTTTCGGATGGTCAAAAAAATTACCGAACATGACTATTACGAAGCCGCTAAAACGACTGCTCAAGGGAAACAAACCTTCCAAGAATTAATTCTCAATGCAACATTAGAAAAACAATACGGAAAAAAAGGTTAGTCAAACAAAAGTTGAGCGCCAATTTAAAGCCTATCAGCAACAATATGGTGACAGTTTCAAAACAGTCCTCGCAAGTCAAAATTTAACTGAACACTCACTTAAGCAGCAAATTCGCAACAACTTATTACTGCAAGCGGCTGTTAAGGACCACAGTAATTTTTCAAAAGATAATCTGAAGCAAGCCTGGAAAAATTACCAACCACCAATTAAAACGAAAGCCATCTTGGTTAATAGTCCGGCCCAAGCCCAAGGAATTATCGATAAACTTAACCGGAGTCATGGCAACAAATTAGCCACTTTCAATCATTTAGCTCAATCTAACTCGGCTAACTCACTTTCTACCAACAAAAACACCATTACCGTTGATAATAATCAATCAACTGTCCCTGCTGAATACAAAGCAGTTGCGGGGCAATTAAAAACGGGTGAATATTCTATTAAACCTGTTAAGACTGATAATGGGTATTACGTAATTTACATTCTTAATCACCCAAGCAAAGGTAAGTTAGCTAACCACACTGCCGCATTGAAGCAACAAATTGTGAATGACAACTTTAAAAATCCACGTTTCATGCGAAAAATGACTAAACGACTATTAACCGACGCCAATGTTAAAATTAAGGATCCAGCGTTTAAAAACGCCTTAAATGATTTGACGAATAATTCCAAGTAACTAAAATAACCTCCGAAGTCAGCCTTTCATGCTAACTTTGGAGGTTATTTTTCTCAAAATTATTCTAACTAAAACTGTAGTAAGCTAACATACACAAGGATTTGCGCCAGTTTAGACAGCTTACTATATGTCTTCATTTTCAAAACCGCGCTTAGTATAATCAAGCCAGGACAACGTCGTCCGAGTGACCATGGTCGGGTCCGGATACCACCTCGCAACTAATAAATGAACAAAAGGAGGTGAATCCGTTGAATCTTGATCAAAGGAGGACGCGGTATGTGGTGGCTAATCGGGTTTTGGCTCGTGCAACGCTTGGATGCTATTATCCGCGCGGTTGGACTGTCATACTACCTGATTAAAAAAGCTAACCATGATTTTCGCAATCATGATTAGCTAAACCATCAAAATCCGCGACCAAAGTCACGTTGGGGTAATCATGACTACCACTCATGGTTGCCCTTTTCATTTGCAATTATAGAATAATCAGTTTGAAAAAGTCAATTTAAATTGCGCATCCCTATTAATTTTATAATTAATGCCTTAACTCCTCCGTTTGATCTAATGATTCCTGATTATCAACGGCTTCATTACGTGCTAACTGCAACGATTGACTCCACTGATCCATGGATTGGATGAATCGTTTACTCTTCAATCGCAGCCCGACTTGATCATCATAAATTTTATCTAATGCCCACGAAAGTTGCTTTTTAACGGCCGGTTTCACGTTGATTTCACCTACTGTTTGCAAGTTTAACTGGGCAAAGAACTTTAAGTATCCAACCACACGTTGATCGAGGCGTAAACGATGTTCATCAAGTTCATAGTGTTCAAAACACAACATTCCACCATAACTTTCCGAATAATCGAGGGTTCCTTGTTGACGACCACAAATGACACACCGATCCCAAACTGGGGCGACCCCAAAGAATGGTAATAGTTGCACTTCTAACACATTGGTAATGATCTGCGGATCTTTGCCAGCGTTCATTTGATCGAGCGCTGCTTCAACTTGTTTAAACCAGCCTCCAATTCCGCGTCCCTCATTAAATGCTTGATTAACTAAATCTAGTAAATAAGTCGCATACGCATTGGCATCTAAATCCGCCACAATTCCTTGCCATTGATGGGTTTCGCCGGCACTAACAATGTAGCTTAACCCTTCATCGCTTAATAAACCTACGTATTCTCCACGGGTGAATGGAAGAATATCCGCCGCCATTTTAAACCCTTTTCGTTGGGCGCCCCGGACGAAAAACATTACCGGCCCGCGCGCATCCGTCAAAATTTTCACTAATAAATCCCGTTCCCGAAATGGCTTTCGGCTCATCACGATACCGCGGAAGGGTTGATTAACTTTCGGCATGTTTTCGCCCCCTTTCAGATGATTAAAACTGGGAAGCACTGCTTAGCGTTTCCCAGTTTTATTTTTTTTCGGCAGCTCCGTCATTATGCTCCACCGGCCATTCTATCCGATTAAGTCGGTTTCTAGTGACGATTGCATCGTCCCGGCGGAAACTGTTCCTTCTTCGGCAACCTCGTTGTTATGCTCCGGCAGTTGTCCGTCCGTCTAAGCTTGTTCCCTCGTGATGATTACATCATCACCACGCGAACTATGCTTTGCTAATGCAGCTCCGTTGTTATGCTCCGCCGGCCATTCTGTCCGCTTAAGCCGGTTTCCTGGTGACGATTGCATCGTCCCGGCGGAAACTGTGCTTAATGCTCCGAATGGCTTCGGCTACACATCGTTTTTAGTAATCAGTTTGGCGGTAACCATAATCCTTTAACATCGCGTTTTTATCCCGCCAACCAGGAACCACTTTTACCCAAAGTTTAAGGTAGACCTTATCACCAAGCAAGCGTTGAATATCCATCCGCGCTTCGGTCCCAATTTCTTTCAACATGGCCCCCTTCTTCCCAATGATAATCCTTTTTGGCCGGGCCGTTCAACAATAATATTGGCGTCAACTTCGACCGTTTCTTCGTCATTGCGCTTAATTGAGGTCACATCAATGGCAACAGAATGCGGAACTTCTTGGCGCGTCTTCAAGAAAATCTTTTCCCGAATCATTTCTGCAATCACAAATCGTTCCGGGTGGTCACTAACTTGATCACTAGGGTAATATTGGGGACCTTGTGGTAAGTTAGCGACGAGTTCATTCAATAACCCATTCACATTATTCCCTTGCAAGGCTGAAATTGGAATCACCTTTTTAAAGTTTAAGGTATTGTCATATTGCGCCACAATGTCTGGTAATTCATCCGGATGCACTTGGTCAATCTTGTTAATCACCAAGTAAATTGGTTGCTTGACCTTCTTCAAGCGTTCCATGATGAAATTATCCCCCGCACCCCGGGCTTCCGTGGCACTGACCACAAATAACACCGCATCCACTTCATCCAAGGCTGACAGGGCCGAACGTTCCATAAAGTCCCCTAATTTCGTTTGGGGCTTATGAATCCCTGGCGTATCAATGAAGACAATTTGGGCGTCATCCGTCGTATAAATCCCTTGAATCTTATTCCGGGTCGTTTGGGCAACATGACTCATAATCGCCACTTTTTGGCCCACTACATAATTTAATAGGGTCGACTTTCCAACATTTGGACGACCAATAATCGCCACAAAACCTGAATGATAATTTTCGTTAAATGAATCCATTAAATACTCCTAATTTAAAACTTTGCTACTAGATGCGGGATAAAAATAATTAAACCGCTGATAGCTGCGACGATTGCCAACAGCCAAACCATCCCCGCGGCCATATCTTTAGCCGCTTTGGCTAACGGATGATACTCCTGATTCGTGGTTAAATCAATGACCGCTTCCAAGGCGCTATTCATAATTTCCGCACTAATTACCAGGCCAATTAACAATAAGACCACCACCCATTCCCACCGGGTCAAGTGGCACCACCAACTAGCTATGACCACTAACGTTCCAATTACTAAATCAAAGCGCACGTTCCGTTCATGACGAACTGCATATTGAAGACCGTCACCAGCATGGCGCGCCGCTTGGAACCAATGCTTATTCTTCGTTGTTTGCATCACGGTTAACCCATACGCCGTTAAGATTTCATCTTGCAATTTAAACATGGCTCCATTGTCATCTGGCCGTTCATGATCGTAACCATTTAAATGTAGAAAACCATGCACTAACATATAGCCAAGTTCCCGTTCAATGGAGTGATCTAAAAATAGCGCTTGGTCACGGACTTTATCAACGGAAATAAATAAATCCCCTAATTCTTCTGGTAATTCGGCTTTAATTTCGGCTGGAAGGTCTAACGTTTCATCATCTTCAATCGCAAAACTAATCACATCCGTTGCCCGGTCAATATTCCGATATTCCTTATTAATTTCCCGAATTTCGGGGTTCCGAACATAAGTTACTGACATCTCAGCTTGCTCACTAATTGATAGCTGTTGCGCCGCAAACTGCAACAAATCCAGCGTTTCTTGTTCTTGGGCTTTGGTCAACACACCATCCGTGTGATCGTAAATCATAATTTCCATTTATTTATCCTCATGTGGCGTTTCATACGCCGTAATAATTTTGGCCACGACTGGATGCCGGACAACATCATCAGCCTGAAAGCGAACGAATTCAATTGCATCAATGCCCTTTAAAATTTGTTGCGCACTAATCAAACCACTCTTGGCTCCATGGGGTAAGTCAATTTGCGAAACATCCCCATTAACAACCATCTTGGAGCCAAATCCCAGCCGGGTTAAAAACATCTTCATTTGGGCATTCGTGGTATTTTGAGCTTCATCTAAAATTACAAACGCATTATCTAACGTCCGCCCCCGCATGTAGGCAAGAGGCGCAATTTCAATGACCCCACGATCCATTAAACGTTCAACATGATCCGCCCCTAAAATACTATTCAAAGCATCGTAAATTGGCCGCAAATATGGATCAACCTTTTCCTTCAAGTCACCCGGCAGAAATCCGAGACTTTCCCCGGCTTCAACCGCGGGCCGCGTTAAGACAATTCGGTCAACCTCACCGTGTTTTAAACTTGCCACGGCCATCGCCACAGCCAAGTAGGTCTTCCCCGTCCCAGCCGGACCAATTCCGAAGGTAACATCGCGGTGTTTAATGGCGTGCACATACTGACGTTGTCCAAACGTTTTGACCCGAATCGGATTACCTTTACGATCTTTGACAATCGTTTCCTTATACAAATCGCCAAAGTACTCCAACGTTCCCCGATGGGCCATTTTCATCGCACTCACAACATCGGCACTATTAAGTTTAATTTGTTGATCAATTAAGGCGGTTAATTCTGTTAGAATAGCTTCCGTTAAATGAACCGCTTCGGTTTCCCCCGTAATTTTAATTACGTCCCCAAATGGGTTAATTACGACTTCCATGCCTTCTTCTAACATCGGCACAAACTGATCTTGAATCCCCAACAAACCAACTTGATATTCTGGTCGTGATAACTTGTAGTCAACTGTGATGTTTTCCGCCACCAAACAGGCCTCCTCACACATTATTATGGTTAATATTTTACCGCCTTAAGCCCGTAAAAACAACTAACGACCTAGGCTCACTAGGTCGTTTAAGCATTACTTAATATTATATTTTTGCATCTTTTGATCAAAAATATCTGTTACCGCTTGCCGTAAAACTGACTTTGCATCCGCCGGTAGTTCCCCCGGTTGCTTAGCAATTGCATATAAATCAGGGTGTTCATTGGCAATCCGTTCAATCGTCTTCGTCGTCGCATGCTTCCGGACAATCTTCGGAATCCGTTCCACGTACCATCCGGTAACAATGCCAAAATCTTGTCCATCGCCACTGAATCAACTTGGGTCGTCTTAGGCTTGCCGGTTAAGATTTGCAACTTATCTTTAACACTAAAATCTTTAAAATTCATCATTCATTACCTCTTTCGTTGGTAACTATATTATACCGCTAATCTTGCGGAATTTGTTGCTCACGCACTTGGATATAATTTTCAAAGGCCGTGGTAATTGCTTCGTCACGCATGCCTAAATCAACCCACAAAACTTTCCAAATTAACCGGTACGCATGTTGAAAGTCACTTTGGCGATGGTTGTAATAGGCACTCGCTAAGAATTGTTGCATCACTAAGTATAATTTAGCTTGGTCATCAACGCGCGCTACTGGCTTGGCCGCCTTAATTTTATTCATCCGTTCATCATCCATAACAACGAGGTGGGTCCATTGTTGTTGAGCGCTAAATAACAGGGCCCAATACAACACACGAATCCCTTGGTTAAGTTTTTCATCAGCAGTCACGTGATGGTCAACCGGCCGTAAATCGCCCCACCCCAGCATTTTCGCCAGGTAGCTAAATTAATATTTAATTGCATCATTGTATTCATCTTGCGCGCCGTGGGACCAACCATTACATCATATCCTTCTAATTGCGCGCGGTCTAACCGAATGGTGGCTTGGAGCATCTTTGTAATATCCATCTTCTTATCCCCCTCTAAATTGCAAAAAGCCCGACTAATGCCGAGCTTTGATTGTTTTAAATAAATTGGTCGTTGTCACTGAAGTTAGTCATATTTTCGACGGCAACTTAGTAACTACGTTCACCGAGCAAGCGACTAGGACTAACTGGAAACGAACCTCGACGTATCCTACGTCAAGCCCCGTTTCCAAGTTAGCCTATCGTCGCTTTTAATGCTCGGTTCACGACCTATTAATAATTAGACATATACCGGTTTTGTTCCCAACGTGAAACGGCTTGGCGGTATGAATCATATTCAACCGTCTTGGCTTCCATGAAGTTCTTGTATAAGTGATCCCCTAAGGCTTCCTTAATTACTTCATCCGTGGCCAAGCTCTTCAACGCATTGTGCAACGTGTCTGGTAACGTCTTAATTTCGCGCTTAATCCGTTCTTCTTCCGTCATGTGGTAAATATTTTCATCCACACTTGGCGCTGGCGTCAATTCGCGCTTCAAGCCGTCTAACCCGGCTGCTAAAATGGTGGCAATCGCTAAGTATGGGTTCGCAGCCGGGTCAACCGACCGTAATTCCAACCGCGTTCCCATGCCCCGTTCACTTGGGACCCGTACCATTGGGCTCCGGTTGTGCGCCGACCAAGCAACGTAGACTGGCGCTTCATATCCTGGTACCAAACGCTTGTATGAGTTCACGATTGGGTTGGAGATGGCCGTCACACTGCGCGCATGATCCATCACCCCAGCTAAGAAGTGGTAAGCCGTTTGGGATAATTGCAAGGCGTCATTTTCGTCATAGAATGTATTGCCATCTTGGTTAAATAATGACATGTTCATGTGCATCCCAGAACCATTAATTCCTGATAATGGCTTTGGCATGAACGTGGCGTGGAAGCCATATTGCTTGGCAATATTCTTAACCACTAATTTGAAAATTTGAATATTATCAGCTGCTTCAAGAGCATCTGAGTACTTGAAGTCGACTTCATGTTGACCAGGGGCAACTTCGTGGTGCGCGGCTTCCACGTCAAAGCCTAACTTTTCTAAGGCTAAGACAATGTCCCGCCGACAATCTTCCCCACGGTCGGCTGGTGAAAGGTCAAAGTAATTTTCTTGATCGTTAACTTGGAGCGTTGGTTCACCTTTTTCATCAGTTTCAAATAAGAAGAATTCTGGTTCAGGACCGATGTTAAATGCCGTAAAGCCAGCTTCTTCCATTTGCTTCAAGACCCGCTTCAAGTTGTTCCGTGGATCCCCCATAAATGGTTCCCCATCCGTCTTGTAAACGGAACAAATCACTTGGGCCACTTTCCCATGTTCAGCCCCCCATGGTGAAATCATCCAGGTACTCATTTCTGGATGTAAGTACATGTCACTTTCTTCAATCCGCACAAACCCGTCAATTGATGATCCATCAAACATCACCCGGTTGGCGAGTAACTTATCTAGTTGACTAATTGGTAAATCAACACTCTTCATTGATCCAAACAAATCAGTAAACATTAACCGTAAAAAGCGGACGTTTTCTTGCTCTACTAAAGCGTGCACTTCCGCATCTGTATAAACATGCTTTGTCATAAATTGTACCTTCATCTTCAAATTTTCAAATTTTATTAACCGCGTGACGATTAACAATTGCCTATAACTTTATCAATCAAAGCACTAAAAATCAATTAAATTAAGTAACTTTCATTAGTTAATAAGTAAATTCTAAGCAACTGTTTATTTTCTTAACCAAGATGTTAGATCAGCTTCAATTTCTTTAGTTGTATTTTGACCACTAACCAAGTCGTACCAATGCGTATTAACTTGATTGCGGAACCATGTTAATTGCCGTTTAGCATAATGACGCGAATCAAGTTTAATTTGGTTAATCGCATCAGCTAAGCTCACTTCCCCAGCAAAATAAGGCATTAATTCGCGATAGCCGATTCCCTTGCCACTTTGCCAATCCATGCCCCCTTGCTCATAGAGCCACTTTGCCTCATCCAATAGTCCTTGTTCCATCATCAGATCCACCCGGTGATTAATGCGGTCATATAACACCGAGCGCTCCGTATTCAACCCCACCACATAGTAATCATCGAGGGGGGCTAATTGTGGTTGATCCGAAAATAATTGGCCCGTTTTTTTCAATGACTTCTAACGCCCGAATCACCCGGCGTGTGTTCATCACTGGAATTTTAGCCGCCGCTGTTGGATCAACTTGCTGCAATCGATTCCACATCGCTTCCGGACTTGTGGCTGCTAATTGGTCCCGAAGTCGTTGCCGAATCGCCTCTGATTCCGCATCAAACTGATCATTTCCTAAACTCAAATTTTCCATTAAGGCTTGAAGATAAAAGCCAGTCCCCCCAACAATAATTGGTTGTTTGCCCCGCGCAACAATCTCGTTAATTTTCGCTTGAGCGAGTTCTTTAAACTCAGCAACCGAAAAGCGTTCATGGGGGTCTTTGATATCAATTAAATAATGGGGTGCAACGGCTTGTTCCGCTGGGGTCGCTTTCGCCGTTCCAATATCAAGGTGCCGATAAATTTGCATCGAATCACCCGAAATAATTTCTCCATTTAAATGTTGGGCCAATTCTAACGACAACGCCGTTTTTCCCACTGCCGTTGGCCCGACAATTGCAATTACTTGCGCCATAAATTTATTGCCATCCTTTATTTTACATTCTGTTTCGATTATACCAAGGGCATTGATTTTTTTGACTAGAAACTGGAAATCATTCCTAAAATTTTGCATAATAAAGGTAGCAAATTAAAGGGGGATGTTAATTATGAAGAGTTTTACTAAAGGTTTCTTAACGGGAACGTTAGCTGCCGTCGCCGCCGTTGCTAGCGGAGCACTTACTTTCCACAAGAAAGTTATCGAACCAATCGAACAAGAAGAAGCTAAGTTGGATGAAAACCAACGCAAGGCAACGCGGAAGAATCGTTCTGCTCACCAATTCTAATCAAACAATAAAACGGACTGGGTCATCCAGTCCGTTTTTTTTAGTATCCTTTCGTTCCTCGTTCGTAGGAGTGATTGTATGGTGCAAAATCATGATCATGTAACACATGCGCGGCGTGAACCAACCAGTTTGGTTCGCGAATTAAGGTCCGCCCAATTTCGACCAAATCAACTTGATTAGTTTGCAATAAATGTTCCGCTAAGGTTGGGCTATCAATCAGCCCCACTCCCGTCACCGGAATTGAAACAGCTTGCTTAATTTGCGTCGCGAACGGAATTTGATACCCGCCATAAACAGGGAAATTTGGCGCTAATGGTAGCAAGCCCCCCGTTGACACATTAATGGCTTTTACACCTAGGTGTTCCACACCATTGCGCAATTTGTTGGTAATCGGCGATGGAATTTTGGTGATCCGCATAGGCCGTTACTGACAACCGCACCCAAATTGGCAAGGACGTCACGGCTTGAATCGCAATGACAATTTCCTTTAAGAATTCGAAACGCTTTGCTAACGAACCACCATAGCTATCCGTCCGCAAATTCGTAGTTGGTTCCAAGAATTGATTAATTAAATACCCATGCGCGGCGTGTAACTGAATAACATCATAGCCGGCTTGGTCGGCTCGTTTCGCCGCATCCGCAAATGATTGCACCGTCGCCTTAATTTCATCTAGGCTTAACTCATGTGGTGTGGCAAATGTACCTTGCTCATCATAAGGCACCGCACTCGGAGCAACTGGCTGAGCTTCATCAGCCGCTTTCCGGCCCCCATGCCCAAGTTGAATCCCCATTTTAGCCCCTAGCGCATGAACTTCGGCCACGAGCCCGGTTAAGGCTTGCGCTTGCTCATCATTCCAAATGCCGAGATCATGACTGGTTAACCGGCCAACCGGGTCCACCGCGGTTGCTTCTTGGATAATCAAGCCAACGCCACCAATTGCCCGCGCCCCATAATGCGCATGATGAAACGCCGTTGGTAACCCATCTTCCTTAGCGACATCATACATACACATTGGTGGCATGACCACCCGATTTTTTAAGGTCACACCCCCTAACGTAACTGGGGTTAATAATTTTGCCATTTAACTTCACCTTCCTTTGCCTTTGATTGTATCAAAAACCAGGTCGGTTAACCGGTTTCATGCTTAATTTTCAAGGTATGATAATGGTTTATTAACCTCAACCTTCGTACCATGGAATCGCTTCGTTACCCACGCTTGAATCTGTTTGGCATGGTACAACTTAACTAATTTCAAGTAACGCTTGTTATGCGATTGTGCTTTGGCCGTGGCCATCACATTAATATTATCCTTGGTACTTTGATTAACTTGTTCATGATAAAGCGCATCTTTTAAAACATTTAAATGCCCTTCTTGCGCAATCGTATTCCCAATCACCACGCATCCGTCGATTTCAACACCCGCGGTCCAGTGGTATCATCAATTTCCAAGAATTTGAAATGATGCGGATTAGCCGCAATTTGATTCGTTCCACTCGTGGAGGTAAAGGTTGCTTTGAGCTTAATTAAACCGGCCGCCTGCAAGAGCGCCAGGGCCCGCGCCGTATTGGCTGGATTATTAGGAATCGCAATTTGGGCGCCATCCGGCAGGGCTTTTAATTGCTGGTACTTATCAGAATACAAGCCCATCGGTTCTAAATACGTCGTTCCCAGCGCTGCTAACTGCTTTTTAGGATGTTCATGATTGTAATTTTCTAAATAGGCCCATGATTGAAAAGCATTCACATCAATTTCCCCGTGCGCGGTTGCGTCATTTAACTGTACAGGATTCGTAAATGATTTAACCTTAATCTTCAAGCCAGCTTGCTTTGTCACCGGACTTTTCGCAATTTGTTGCCACGTTTCAACATCCCCACCAAGGGAACCGACCGTAATCGTTTGTTGGTCTTGGTGATGTTGTAGTCCCCAGGCACCTCCACCAATTACCGCGACGGCTACTAAACTAAGCCACCATTTCGTTTGCTTTTTCATTAACTATTCCTCCGTGGACCAAATTTGCTTGGCCGTTTCCACCACTAGTTTAATTTTGTTCCATTGGTCAGTGGCCGTTAATTGATTCCCCTCTTCCGTTGAGGCAAAACCACATTGCGTGCTTAACGCTAACCGCTCCAGTGGCACATATTGACTGGCTTCTGTCACCCGCTGAATTAAAGTCGTAGGGTCTTCTAAGGTTGCTTGCTTACTCGTGACCAACCCTAAGACGACCGTTTTGTCGCCCGTTACCTTGGCCAGGGGCGCAAAATCCCCCGATCGATCATCATCAAATTCTAAGTAATATGCATCCACATTTAACTTTCCAAATAAGTCATCAGCCACCGCGCCGTAACCACCGGCGCTCGCCCACGTTGAATGATAATTACCCCGACAAACGTGGGTTGAAAGCCGCAAATCACTCGGCCAGCCAGCTAAGACCGCATTATCTAAGGCTAAGAACTTGGCCTGCAGTTCGGTCCGGTCAAATAATTCTTTGCCGGGACCTTGCCAGAAATCCTCATCGACTAACGTGCCCCACGTACAATCATCAAGTTTCAAATCGCGACAACCAGCTTGATAGAGGGCTTGAATTAAATCGCGGTAGGTTGAATTAAATCCGTTAATAAGTCCGTTTCATTGGGATAGACTGCTTGTAATGCCTCGACATTCTCCTGATCCCGAATTAATTCAAAGTAGCATTGCGCCGGGGATGGAATACTTTGCCGGGGCGTAATGCCAGCAGGCGTGACCGACTTTAAGAATTCAAACGCCGCTAAATCTGGATGTTGTCCTGTGAAATGAATTGGTCCGGTCACCGTGGCCGCATCACGACGCGTTTCCTCATCGTGAAAGAAATACCCGTGGGCAGCTTGGGTGTGGTCAATTCCGCCAAAGCCCCAAAAGGTATCTAAATGCCAATACGACCGCCGAAATTCACCGTCAGTCACCACCGTTAAGCCGGCCGCCACTTCTTGTTTAACTAATTCCGTGATTAATTGATCTTCAACCTTCGTTAGGTCCGCTTGGTCCAAATTTCCCTGTTCAAATTGCAAGCGTGCTTGCTTTAAGGCCGCAGGGCGTAAAAATGATCCGACAATATCAAAATGACTACTCATGATTAATTCCTCCTAAAATAAAAACACCCCACAACGAACCAACTGGCTCATTGCGGGACGTCCAAAATAAACGTGTTACCACCCGAATTTGAAAATCTGGTCACCCAAATTTTCCTTACTAGGTTCACGAAAATGTAAACCCGGACGTGAATATCGATCGTCACTCGGGGTCAGCTAACTTAACGCTCGCCGACACCAAACGCTCCCAGACCATCTTCACGAGGCGACATCCGCACTAGTTCTCACTTACCTAGCTCACTGGACCGGGTCAACCTTCGTTACTCATCTTTTCTCAGCGTTTTCTAATTAATTTTTAATTGTAATCATTTTAGCACGTTAATCAAACATGTCAACCATTAAAATAAATTAATTTTCACCATCGAGTTGCGTTAAGCCCTGCTTTAAATCAGCAATTAAATCTTGCTCATCTTCAATCCCTACTGATAACCGAATTAATTCATCCTTAATCCCGTTGGCTAAGCGTACCTCCCGTGGAATGGCTCCATGCGTCATCACAGCCGGAAATTCAATCAGACTTTCAATTCCCCCTAAACTTTCGGCTAAATCAATCAACTTAAGACTTTCTACAAATTGTTTGGCGGATAGTCCTGGCTTCAATTCAAATGAAATCATCGCCCCAAAATCCCGCATTTGGTTACGCGCTAATTCATGATCAGGAAAATCAGTTAGGCCAGGATAAAGAACCTTGGCCACCCGTGGATCATGCACTAAAAAGTCAGCCACCGCATGGGCGTTTTCATGATGAACTCGCATCCGAGCCCCCAGCGTTTTAATTCCTCGCATCAATAACCACGAATCATCTGGTCCTAGAACCGATCCAATTGCATTTTGTAAAAACGCCAAGCGTTCGGCTAGTTCTAACTTATTAGTTACTGCAATCCCGGCCACCACATCAGAATGGCCTCCCAAGTATTTAGTGGCTGAATGCACAACAATATCAGCTCCCAAGGTTAACGGTTGCTGATTATAAGGGGTTGCAAACGTATTATCAATGATTGTCTTAAGGTCATGCTGCTGCGCAATTTTAGTGATAGCTTTAATATCTGTTAACTTTAATAACGGATTGGTCGGCGTTTCAAAGTAAATCGCTACCGTATTAGGTGGATGGCCGCTTCCACGGCAGCTAAATTTTGCGTATCAACCACCGTAAATTCAAAGCCAAACCGTTTTAAAACTTGATTAATTAACCGAAACGTTCCGCCATAAACATCATTGCCAACGACAAAATGGTCACCAGCTGAAAACAAAGAAAAGACCGCATGAATCGCCGCTGATCCTGAAGCAAATGCAAAACCAGCCACACCTTGTTCTAATTCAGCCATTAATTTTTCCAACGACGCTCGCGTCGGATTACCAGTTCGCCCATATTCCCATTTCACTTCACCACCAAGTTTCCGTTGATGAAAGGTTGACGCACGATATATCGGAGTTGATACTGCTCCCGTTGTTGGATCTTCACTATTACCACCATGAATTAATTGAGTATTAAATTTCATCTTTATTTGCTCCTCGTTAATCATAAATTCCTTCACTTAAATACCGTTCACTTGAATCCGGTAACACCGTCACAATGTTGGAACCCTCCGGCAATTGCTTGGCTACCGCTAAACTGGCAGCCACCGCCGCGCCAGATGATGATCCCATGAACAAGCCCCATTCTTTAGCCGCACGTTTCACCCAGCCAAAGGCCGCGTCATCAGAAATAGTTTGCACACTGTCAATTGGCAAACCGGCAAAAAATGGCGGTTCCATTTCCACCCCAATGCCTTCGGTTCGATGCGGACCCGCTGGTTGCTGAGCTAAGATTGATCCTTGCGGTTGCACCGGAATTAATTTTGCCGTCGGATACACCGCATGAATTGACTTGGCGACCCCCGCAAAAGTACCACCCGTTCCAGCACCAATCACCACCGCATCAATCTTTTTACCAGCTAAATCAGCCATAATTTCTGGGCCCAAAGTTGTTTCATAGGCTCGTGGATTATCCTCATTCAAAAATTGGTTTGGGACGTACGCATGCGCAATTGTTTGCGCGAGCGCTTGGGCCTTTGCCGTGGCCCCTTGCATCCCAGCCTCATCAGGGGTATTAATGACTTGCGCCCCTAACGCTTTCATCAACGTTTGTTTTTCAAAACTAAAGTGTTGTGGAACCACTAAAATTGTTGCTAATCCAAGTTGCCGTGCTGCTAGGGCAATGCCAATGCCCGTATTCCCAGCCGTTGGTTCAATAATTGTAGTGTGCGCATTAATCTCCCCTCGGCTCCACGCCGTTTGTAATAAGAATTGTCCCAAACGATCTTTGATTGATCCTCCTGGATTAAACATTTCCAATTTAGCATAAATATGACTTTGCTTTGGGACTTCAATTGGCAATTCCAGTAATGGTGTGTGACCAATTAATTCCCCCACTGAATGAATTAACATTTATAACTACTCCTTTCCAAATCCAAACAAAAAGGCGCTGAACAAAATTACTTGTTCAACGCCAATGATTATGACCCACTTAAATTGCTCTTTAATAAAAAGAAACGCTACCCAAAGAAGCGGAGTACAATCGATTGACGTACTTCGCAACAACATACTGAACTGTTCATACTAACTTGGTTCATCATGATAGGTTTCCTTTCATAAGATTGTTCTTAATAATAAATGAATTAACTGCCATTTGCAACTGATTTACTTACTTTTTATCAAAAAAAACGAAGCTACCGATTAGTAACTTCGTTTGTAACTTAATTAAACTTAGCGGCTTTAGTCTTCCCCGTCCACTTGGTATAACCACCATCTAAAATGTAGAGGTGCTTGTAACCACGCCGCCCTAAGAAGGCCACCGCACTCGTACTTAACGTCATCGTGTCGTCATACAAGTAAACATCACGATCTGGGCGTAAGTCCCGGTATTGTTGCTTTAGGAATTGGTAAGGTAAGTTTCGCGCCCCTAAAATATGACCTTTATCAAAGGCATCTTTTTGGCGCAAATCAATCACTTGCGCTTTATGCGAGCCGGCTTGGAACGTTGCTTGATCAATTACTGTCGCGTAATGCGTCCGGCGATAGCGACCAATCAGGTACGTTACTAGCCAAAAGACCAAAATAAAGGTTACTAAAATATCAAAACCAATTAAAAATGAGTTCATAATCCTTACCTCACCTACAATTTATTAACTAGTCCGCAAACTTAGTTGCTAATGAAGCGGCCCCAATTACCCCAGCATCGTTACCTAATTGAGCTAACTTAACTTCCGTTGACGTCCGCACCGTTGGGAAAGCATACTTTTGGAAGTTAGTCTTAACCCGATCTAACAAGAAGTCACCAGCGGCTGAAACCCCACCACCAATTACAAATGATTCTGGGTTCAACGTGTTACTAAGGTTAGCCGCGGCAAACCCAAGGTAGAAACAAACCTTATCTACCACCGTGTTCGCTAAGTAGTCACCTTCCTTGGCGAGGTCAAAGACCATCTTAGCCGTAACTTCTTCCCCATTGTCAACGGCGGCCTTTAATGGGCTGTCACCTTCGTATTCTTCCGTCGCATCTTGAGCTAAGTGCACAATCCCCGTCGCTGAAGCATATTGTTCTAAACAACCCTTGTTACCACACGTACAAAGGTAACCATGATCTGGTTCCACAATCATGTGTCCAATTTCACCAGCGGCCCCGTTAATCCCGTGGACTAATTCACCGTTGGCAACGACACCGCCCCCAACACCAGTTCCAAGCGTCATGAAGACCACATCATCACCATCATTTCCGGCACCTTTCCAGGCTTCCCCAAGCCCGGCACAGTTAGCATCGTTATCAATGGCAAATGGTAAGCCCGTGCCCGCTTCAATTTGTTCCTTGACGTTTTGCGTGGTCTTCCAGTTTAAGTTGTAGGCACCGATAACCGTTCCTAATTCCCGGTTAACCGTTCCCGGCGTTCCCATTCCGATTCCGATAAATTGATCCTTATTCATCTTGTAAAGATCTAAGTGGTGGTTGATGGATTCGATGATGTCAGGGACAATGTGGGACCCTTCATCCAATACATTGGTCCGAATTGACCACTTTTCTTGAATTTCACCTTCTGCTGTTAAAATTGCAAACTTAATCGTCGTCCCACCAAGGTCAACCCCAATTAACTTCTTGTTCGTCATCTTCTCTCATCTCCTAAATAAATCAATTAATTTCGTGCCGCTTCCTCGCGATGTTCCTTTCGCAAAACTAACTTCGCTTGTAAATAAACATCCCGTTCAATCACACCCGCTTGGAATAAATTATCAAGCTCAATCGCCATTAATTCAATATCCCACAGTCGTTTCCCAACATACACAAAGACATTAAATCGCTTTAATAATTGTTGGACGTCATATAACGTCCGCAATGGTTGTTGATTATCCATAATTTATCACCATCCGAACCATGATCATTACGGCAAGTATTAATATCATACCACTAAGAAAACGCTTTATCGAGTGATTTGCGAGATTATTTTTTGATTCTACGAAAGCAGTTGCCAAAAAGCCCGCCACCAAGCCCCCAATGTGCCCCCACACATCAATTCCTGGGACTAAAAAAATCAAAAACTAAATTAATTACCACTAACCATGAATATTGTTTGGCTAACTGGCGTAATAACAGTTGGTTATGGCGTTCCGCTCCAAGAAAGATAAATGTTCCTAATAAGCCGAAGATTCCAGTACTGGCTCCCGCCGCAATCGTGTGTGGCGAGATGCAGGCGCTTAATAAGTTTCCCCAAATCACACTAATCAAGAAAATACTCAAAAACCGCCATTTTCCCAATATAGTTTCCACTTGTTGTCCTAAGTAATATAACATTAGGCAGTTTAAAATCAGATGGGTTAAACCAATATGTAAAAAGCCTGCCGTTAATAACCGCCACCATTGTTGGGCCTGTCCCAGTAATGGTGGGTAATTAGCTCCCCAATGGATTAACACATATGGATTTTGCGAGCCGCCCGTTAGAGTGATGCCCGCATAAATAATTAGCATTAATCCCACTAAGGTTATCGTTACCGGCACTTGTCGCCACAGTTTTTGCATTTCTTATCCCCTTTCTGTCGTCAATACCGTTTGAATCTTCACATCAAAACTTTCCGTTGGCCAAGCCCCCGCTGGTTGAACTTGCCAGGGAAGCGCCAGCGCCACCGTTGCTCCTTGAAAAGTAGCTAAGTAACGATCGTAATAACCGCCACCAAACCCTAAGCGAGCGCCATCTTTGGTAAACGCCACCCCAGGTACCACGATTAAATCAATCGCCGTTGGGGGCACAATTTCGCCCGTAATCGGTTCCATCACACCAAAGTTCGTCCGTTCTAATTGTGTCGTTGACGTTAACACCCGCATTTGCATTTGACGGTGGGGCAATGTTTGTGGCACCACCACTTGTTTACCGGCTGCCCACGCAGCAGCAATGATCCCAGTCGTAGCTAATTCAAACGGTTGATTTAACGTTGTGGCAATCACGGAAGCTTGGTGCCAACTGGGTAGTTGCAATAACTGACTAATTAACTGAGCTGTCTCCATGGATTGTTGATTAGCCTGTTGCTGCATTAAGGCCATGATTTGTTGTCGTAAAAGCGATTTTTGCATGCTTCAATCCTTTCTTGATGACACAAAAAAAGCCGGGGACAAACCCCAGCTCGTTTGGAAGCGAATTACTTCGTTTCGCGGTGTAATTGCACCTTACGTTCCCGTGGACAGTACTTGTTTAATTCAAGACGGTCTGGGTTGTTACGACGGTTCTTGCTCGTTAAGTAAGTCCGTTCGTGGCATGAAGTACATTCTAAAGTAATGTTAACCCGCATGATGTTACCTCCATAATTTTTCATTCACTGGTTAGACGTGATTTCTACGTAACCTTAACTTGTACAAGTTTATCATCAATTTTACGTTTTGACTAGTCCTTTCTCAAAATCTGTTAAGGAAATTAACTTGACAGTCAAATTAGTTGCGCGCTTTAACCATGTCCCAGTAGGCATTAAAGATATCTTTGGCCATATCAATGTTGGCCCCACTATTATCATTTGTCGCTCCATCAATCGCTAAGGCCACGACCACTTGTGGTTTATCTGATGGTGCATACCCAGCAAAACTCAATGTGGTCGTTTCATGACCTTCCGAGAAGGTTTCCGCCGTCCCAGTCTTCCCAGAAACGGATGGCGAAACGCCGGCTAATTGACGCGCCGTGGTATTGCTACTAGTTCCGTGAGTTACTTGATAAAGGCCATCATGAACCACATCAAAGTAGCTTTGTGGAATTGGTAAGTTCGCTTGCACTTTCGGTTTCGTGGTCGCCACAACTGCTCCGAGGCCACCCGTAGCGGTTGTTTGCCGGATCTGTTGGACTAAGTATGGTTGCATCCGCTTCCCATCATTAGCGATGGTCGACATGTATTGGGCCAATTGCATCACCGTATATTGGTCATAGTTCCCATAGGAAAGGTCTAAGGCACTCCCAATATTAGCTTGTCCACTGGCCCCTTCTAATCCGCGGGCTTCGTTTGGTAAGTCAATGCCGGTTGGCACCCCAAGCCCAAACATATTGTAATACTTCCGCATCTTCACAAAGATATCCGGATTCATCGATAGTTGGGCGCCCGGATGGTAATCAAACCCGGCAATCTTCATGACAATTTGCATCATGTACGAGTTTGATGAATAACCTAAAGCTTGCGCCGCCGTTAACGGAATACTACTCTTCCCTGACTTATTAAACCAGGATGACTTGGCCGGCGTTCCGGCGACCTTAATTGGGGAATCATACAACGTATTATTTTCCGGGGTAATCACTTTTTCCATTAGCCCGGCTAATACCGTTGCCCCTTTCACCACCGATCCCATCGTCATCGACTGGGTGATGGCTCCCGTCGTATCTAAGGTTTGATCCCCAGTCTTTGGATTCCGATCAATCCCCGCTAAGGCATAAACCGCCCCCGTATTTGGATTCATCACCACTGCATAGGCCCCATGCGAATAAGCAATCCCGGCAGCTCCGTAATGTTGTTCCAAGATTTGTTGGACCTTTTGCTGGAATTTATAGTCAATCGTTAAGACTAAACTATCCCCCGCCTTACCAGGATACTTAACCCGTTCTTTGGTCACGCGTTGACCATTCGTCGTAATCGTCGTGGTAGCTTTCGTCCCGGCTAACACGCCTTGGTATTGTTTTTCCAACAAGCTAATCCCCACGCTATCATTGCGGGCATACCCTTGAGCTAACAGCGATTTTAATTCATCACTTGGTAACCCATTGGTTGAGACTGTCCCTGTTAACGACTTAACTGCATCACTTTGATAATCGCGTCGCCAAGCTGTCCCAACCTTAATCCCTGGTAATTGGGCAATGTGTTCCCCAATTTGCGCAATTTCATCATCCGTCACATCATCACGCTTTAAAATTGTGGTCGATAAAGTATACGAACTATTCATCATTGCATACAATTTAGCCCGATTTTTCTCCGCTGCACTTAATTGGTACTGCTTAGCATGCTGTTTCAAATACTTCATCGCCAACTGATATTGTTGCGCCGAGGTCGTACTTTCGGCTGGATGAACTAACTTTAAAATAGCTCGATAATGAGCAGGATCAGCTAAGTAATAGGCCCGTTGATCAACTAGTGACAAGTTATCCGTATCAACTTGCAAATACTTACTTAATCGATTCGCTAACCGGTAAACATCTTGACTGCTGGTCCCGGAATTTTTAGTGTAAGTAATGGAACGTTGCGCATCATTACGAACTAAAGCGTGTCGATTGGCATCATAGATTAATCCCCGTTGCACATTGGCGGTCCTAGTTGTGGTATTTGAACTTCGCACCGCTGATTGGTAGTAATTACCATGAATGATTTGCATGTAGAAAAGTCGAATCACGAGCATCCCCATTAAGGCCACCGTAATCCACAATAAAACATGTAAACGCGTTGGCAAACTAGACAAGTTGCCAGCTTTAGGTGGCTTGGGGCGTGATCGAAAGTTAAAACGCTTCAACTTCACAATAAGCTCCTTATGATTTAATCCAATAATAGTCTATTTTACCGCAATTAATCTGATAATGGTAATTTGCGTGAAATAAATTTCACCGTTCCCCATAAAGCAAGTATAATGAACAGGTGACTTGCGATAAAGGAGAATGATAAATGAGACTGCCACGCTTTCGTTGGTCCCACGCTAGTAGTTGGGCCAGCTTTTTAATCCCCATTATTTTAATGGGCAGTTACTTTTGGGGCCGCCAAATGGCTCCCTTTGGTCCCCATAGCATTTTAACCGTTGACCTCGGTCAACAATATGTCGATTTCTTTGCTTATTATCGGCAGGCCCTTTTGCACGACCCGAGCAGCTTACTATTTAGTTGGCAAAAGGGATTAGGAGGCGAAATGTGGGGGACCAACGCTTACTATTTATTAAGTCCGCTTAACCTAATTTTACTGGCTTTCCCCGGGCGGAGTTTAAGCAGTGGGATTTTGATCCTCACCTTATTAAAATACGGACTGGCCAGTTTAAGCATGCACCACTTAATTACGCACCAACGTTTACAAGGACCTTGGCGCGCCTTAGCATTTAGTGTTCCTTATGCCATGTCTGGGTGGATGATTGCTAACCAATTAAACTTATTGTGGCTCGATATCCTGTGGCTGCTACCGCTAGTGATTAATGGTTTACTGACTTTACTAACTACTAACCGGCAGCGGCCCTATTGGCTGGCTTTGACGATTACCATCATCATTAATTACTACATGGCCTATATGGTCGCCTTATTTACCCTCGGCTTTGTCCTCTGGCACCTCGCGCTCGTCAAGCAATCCTGGCGGCAACGGTGGAAATTAATACTTAAATACATCACTACGTCCCTCCTCGCCGTCGGAACCAGCGCCGTAATCTTATTACCAACTATTTATGCCCTCACGATTAGTAAAGGAACCTATCACGCAACCAATTGGCATTGGCGCCTCGAATATAATCCAATTAAATTAATTGGTAAATTAATCCCGGGCACGTTTAATTTTGATCAAATGCCGACCGGCCAACCTAATTTTTACGTTGGGATGTTAATGCTGATGGGGGCGCTCCTTTACTTTTGGCGGAGTCGCGATCGCTGGAATGCCAAAATCATCGCTGCCCTTTGGTTAATATTCTTGCTGGCTTCGTGTGTTATTGCCCCCTTTGATTTAATTTGGCACTTGGGACAATTCCCCGTTTGGTATCCGGACCGCTTTAGTTTTTTTTAATTAGCTTTTGGCTTGTGTGGCTCGCCGCCCGCACCTTAAAACCAGGGCTGCGGTTAACCGGACTTGACATCGGCATCTTGTTCATTCTGCTCAGTTCCTTAACCGCCTTTTGCTTATCACCCCTGGCTAATTCAATGACCTACCTCAAACCGGAGTTCATTTGGACAGGCTATGTCATTGGGATTTTAAGTTTAATGGCTCTCTTACTAACCGATCCACAAGTTAAATTTTTCTTCATTCTCGTTGCGGTGGCCGATGTCACCTTCAATGCGACGTTAACCCTGAATAACCTATCGTATATTTCGCAAAGTGATTTTGCTAATTATACGCAAGCTTTGCAAACTACTAGTCGCCAACAACACCGACTTGATGAAACTTGGTATCGGGTTGCCAAAACGGTTTCGCGAACCAAAGATGATCCGATGCAAGCAAACATTAACAGTGGTGATGAATTCAGTTCAACCTTACCACCACAAATGGCAAAATTAATGACTCATCTTGGTCAGCCAGCCGGTGACGGGGTCATTTCCTATATTAGTGGCACTAGCGTCACTGATTCACTCTTAGGCATGAAATATTTGTGGCAACCAACTACTAAGCAGCCTTGGGAAACTAGTGTTGATTTACCCCGCCCAGATTGGCACCATCAACCACGTGCTTTGCAAACCAGCTTTAAGGTCACTCGTAATCCATGGACCTTACCACTCGGCTTTGGGGCTCAAGATAACCTTTTAACCCAGCCCGTCAAGACTGGGGATCCAATTCGTTACCAAGAACAACTCTATCAACGCCTAGCTGGTACTAATCAATCGTTCTTCAACGTGGCTAATTTTAACCAGGTGAACTTTAAAAACCTACCACCAACAACGCAAATTACTGGTAGTATGTTAGTCAAACAAAATCCCCACCAAGCCGCCACAATGACCTTAATCGTTCAACCGCGCCGGGGACAAAGTTCATATTTAACCCTCGGCAATCAAATCCTCGAACATGCCGAAATTCGGGTTAATGGTCGCCGGTATGACTTACCGAATTCATCCCTCGGCACGATTGTCTTAAACGTAGCCGGACCGAATGAAACGAAACCCGTCAAAATCATCGTTAGACTTAAAAATGAATCGCTGTGGCTCCAAAACATGAGTCTGTACCAACTCGACCAACTTAAATTCCGCCACGCCGCCCAAAAATTACAACGTGCTCCCTGGCGATTAACCCACGCTACTAGTAATTATTTAACGGGGTCGGTCAAATTAGCCTCTCACCAAACGATGCTCATGACCACCATCCCCGCCACTCCCGGCTGGCATGCCTTCGTTGATGGTCATCCGCGGCCGTTAATCAAAGTTGCCAATGCCTTTTGGGCGCTCAAACTATCTCCGCAGCAACGTCACCAAGTCACCATGATCTTCATTCCGCCCTTCTTAGGCTTGGGAATGCTAATAACTTTAATTAGTCTGTGGCTTGGCCGCCGTTATCTAAAGCCTTAAAAAAGACCGCTCACCATTCGCAAACGCGAATGACGAGCGGTCTTTATTTTGAATTATTTAACGTCTAAAATTTCAACGTCCATTGAACCACCAGCTGGTAATTCAACTGACACCTTTTCCCCCACCTTGTGGCCTAATAAACTCTTAGCCATTGGTGATTCGTTTGAAATCTTTCCTGACATTGGATCAGATTCGGATTCCCCCACAATCGTGTAGCTTTCCGGTTCTTCATCAGGTAATTCCTTGAACGTTACCGTCCGCCCTAAGGTTACTTCATCTGAAGCCACATCATCGTTATCGATGATTTCAGCGTATTGTAACATGTTTTCAATTTGTAGAATCCGTCCTTCCACAAAGGATTGTTCATCCTTAGCTGATTCGTATTCTGAATTTTCAGATAAGTCCCCGTAACTCCGGGCAATCTTAATCCGATTAATAACTTCTGGGCGCCGTACCGTCCGAAATTCTTCTAATTCCGCTTCAAGCTTGGCTTTCCCTTCTAAGGTCATTGGAAATGTCTTGTCAGCCATTTGTGTCTTGTTCCTCCTATGTTCAGTGTTGACAGTGATTAAAACCTTACCACTATTTGACTTAATCCGTCAACTATTTTTCAAATTGATGTCCACGGTTAACTAAGATATCCCGCACCTTGGTGGCTAACAAGTCAATCGCAACTTGGTTTTGTCCTCCTTCTGGCACGATGATATCGGCGTAACGCTTGGTTGGTTCAATAAATTGGTGATACATCGGTTTCACCGTCTTTAAGTATTGGTTAATAATGGAATCTAATGACCGGCCCCGTTCAACCATATCCCGTTGAATCCGACGAATAATCCGAATATCATCATCGGTATCGACGTAAACCTTGATGTCCATCAAGTCTCGCAACCGTTGATCATCTAAAATTAAAATCCCTTCTAAGATAATAATTTCTGGTGGATCGATGTGAATTGTATCCTTCGACCGCGTTGATTCAACGTAATTGTAAACTGGCATTTCAATTGGTTGATTATGCCGTAATTGATTTAATTGTTCATACAATAAATCATAATCAAACGCCAAGGGATGGTCATAATTAACCGCCTTGCGTTCTTCCATCGTCATATCGCTTTGATCATTGTAATACGTATCTTGCGTAATAATTTGCATTGATTCGCCATTTAATTGATCATAAATGGCTCGGCTCACCGTGGTTTTTCCACTCCCGGAACCACCTGTGACCCCAATAATAATTGGTCGCTTGTTATCCATAATTTCTCCTACCGTACTTCAGCGTTAACGGCCGCTTCTAACGCCGTCACTACTTTTTCAAAGGCCGCGTTAACTTGATCTTCGGTTAACGTTGCCGTCGCATCTTGGTACGTTAACGTGTATGCCAACGACTTCTTGCCCCCTGGTAAATTCGTTCCTTGGTAAACGTCAAATAACTTCACATCAACTAAGAACTTCCCAGCATTGTCATTAATTACGGCCAAGATGTCCGCATTCGTGACTGTCTTATCAACAACAAGGCCATATCCCGCGTCACACTTGGGTACTTACTAATTGGGGTGTAGTAGTTCGTGTCGTTAACGAGCGTCATTAATTGACTTAAATCAAGTTGGAAGACGTAGGTTTCATTAATCTTGTATTCCTTGGCCGTTAACGGATGCACTTGACCGATAAACCCAACTAATTGGTCAGCAACATAAATATCCGCCGTCCGACCTGGGTGCATGTCAGCGCGCGTTTGGTTGGCAACAAACTTTACGTCGGTCAGCTTCAAGTTGCTTAATAATTGTTCAACCATTCCCTTAACGCTAAAGAAGTCTACCGCCACCGGCTTACTTTGCCACGTAGCTGGCGTTAAGTTTCCGGTAATAGCCGCCGCTAAGTATTCTGGTTCATTTGGTCGTTCTTGACCAGCCACTGGCAAGAAGGCCCGACCTTGTTCATACAGCGCAACATCCGTATTCTTACGAGCCACATTGTAGGCAACGTCTAATAATAAGCCACTAATTAAGTTCATCCGCGCCGTCGTGTGTTCGGAACTCATTGGGTAGTCTAACTTAACTGGTGTTTGATCCGTTGCTGCCAACGTAAATTGCGTGGCTTGCTGTTCCGTTAATAAGGAGTAGCTAATGGCTTGGTTTAAGCCCAGCCCTTCCATGACCCGCCGCGCCGAGCGAATGAACGTTTGACTTGGGTTTAAGCCCCCCAGCGTATCTTGCGTCGTTGGTAAGGTTTCTGGAATATTGTCATAACCATAAATCCGGGCAATTTCTTCATACAAGTCCGCTGGCAAGCTAATATCCCACCGCCGGGCCGGTACGAGCACTTCAAGTTCATCCCCAGCCACGTTCGTCTTAAATTGTAACCGATCAAATAACTTCACAATTTCAGCCGTCGTTAAGGCCGTCCCTAAGACGTGGTTCACCCGCGTCGTCGTAATCGTAATTGGCGTTGGCGCTACTTGTGGTTCACCAACTTGGCAATCCCCTTGGTTGCGTGACCGTGCGCTAATTCTTGTAACCAGAAGGCGGCTTCGTCTAAGGCTTGCGTTACTAATTCCGGATTAATGCCCCGTTCAAACCGCATCGAAGATTCACTGTGTAAGTCTAGCCGCCGCGATTGCTTCCGCACGTGAATTGGTTCAAAAATCGCTGCTTCTAGGGCCACACTCGTCGTTTGATCATCAACCTTGGTACTTTCGCCACCCATGGTCCCGGCTAAGGCCACTGGTGTTTGCCCATCAGCAATCACTAAGTCGCCAACTAACAAGTCCCGTACTTCCCCATCTAAGGTCGTGAACTTAGTTGGCGCCGTAATTTCTTGCACATTTAATTGCTTGTCCGTTAACTTATCAAAGTCAAAACTGTGCAATGGTTGGCCATACTTCAACATGATGTAGTTCGTAACATCGACCACGTTATTAATTGGCCGCACACCGGCATTCCATAACCGCCGTTGCAACCATAATGGACTATCCGCAATTTGTAAGTCCTTAATGACCCGAATTTGGTACGTAGATGCTAACCTTGCATCGGCCACGTTCACTTGGATTAAGTCCGTGGTGTTTTCCGTGCCGGTTTCCGTTAATTCATGCATCGTAAAGTTGGCTGGCAAGTCGTACATCGCGGCAATATCATTGACATTGCCGTACATACTAAACATGTCACCCCGGTTCGGCGTTACATCGGTCGCAATAATCTCGTCATCAAGACCAAGGTAAGGATAAACTTCATCACCAACCACGGCGTCATCCGGCATAAACCAAATCCCTTCGTCATAATCCTTGGGCGCAACTTTTTCACTAAAGCCGATTTCTTGCAAAGCACAAAGCATCCCGTTCGAAACTTCGCCCCGAATCTTGCCTTTGCGAATCTTTTGATTGTCCGCAATCCGTGCCCCAGGCAAGGCCACAATGACCTTCTTGCCAGTCGCCACGTTCGGCGCTCCACACACGATTTGGACCGTTTCATCCGCGCTGATTTGCACTTGGCAAACATGTAAATGATCAGAATCCGGGTGATCAACTACTGATTCCACGTATCCAACCACTAACTTCTTTAAGCCTGCGCCAGGAGTAAAGACATCGTCAATTTCAACTGCCGTCCGCGCTAATTTTTCAGCTAATTCCGCTGGCTTAATACCATTTTGAGCTAGCGGTAAGTATTGATTTAACCATTGATATGATAAATTCATCCGTCTTATCCTTTCTGATTGAATTGCGTTAAGAAGCGCACATCATTTAAGTAGAAGTTCCGAATATCTTCAACCCCGTACTTCAACATCGCAAACCGGTCTGGACCTAACCCAAAGGCAAAGCCACCGTAAACTTCCGGATCAACCCCGGACATCTTTAAGACGTTTGGATGCACCATTCCGGCTCCGAGGGCTTCAATCCAACCAGTGCCCTTACAAATGTTACAACCATCACCATGACAATTGAAACACGTAATATCAGCTTCCACGGATGGTTCCGTGAATGGGAAGTAACTTGGCCGTAACCGGACATCTAAACTATCACCAAATAAGTTTTGGGCCACCGCTTTTAACGTTCCTTTTAAGTCGGCCATCGTGATGTGTTCCCCAATCACAATCCCTTCGACTTGATGGAATTGGTGAGAGTGAGTCGCATCATCGGTATCCCGCCGGTAAACTTTACCGGGCGAAATCATCTTCAACGGACCCTTGCTAAAGTCATGTTGTTCCATCATCCGCGCTTGCATTGGTGACGTTTGGGTCCGCATTAAAATGCTTGGCGTGATGTAGAACGTATCTTGCATATCCCGCGCCGGGTGATCCTTAGGTAAGTTCAACTTTTCAAAGTTGTAAACTTCTTCTTCAACTTCACTCCCCGTCGCAACTTCGTAACCCATTCCCACAAATAAATCGATTAATTGATCAATAATTTGTTGAATCACGTGCGGTTGTCCTTGCATCACTGGTGAGCCAGGTAACGTTACGTCAACCGTTTCATGGGCTAACTTAGCATTTAAGACGGTCGTTGCTAATGCCGCTTTCTTTTCATCTAATTGACTTTGAATTGCATCCCGCACTTCATTGGCTAATTTCCCAGCTTGGGGGCGTTCAGCAGCGGATAAATCCTTCATCCCACGTAACACACTCGTGATTTCCCCTTTTTTACCGAGGAACTTCACCCGCACGTCATTTAAGCTCTTTTCAGCATCGCTAGCTTCAATCGCTGCGAGTGCTTGGGCCTTAATTTCGGCTAATTGTTCTTGTAAACTCATTTCTTCTCCTTACTGGGGATACAAAAAAAGCCCCGTCCACAAGGGACGAGGCTTCGCGGTACCACCCTAGTTCTTGATTCCATTTTGGTCTCAAACACTTATTGATTGGTAACGATAATCAATCGGGTATGGTTAGTACCAACTCCGGAAGTGAAATTCACTAACTATGATTTCAATTAGCTCGCAGTTAACACTAATTGTCCCTGATAAACCAATGCTTAGTTACTAGTTTCCATCAACGTTTTTAAACATAGATAATTCTAGCGAACTGCATCGGGTTGGTCAAGGTTTTACCGCCATTTTTCACTCCAAACATGCACCGCGTCCATCACTGGCGCTAAATCTTGGCCTGCCGGCGTCAACCGATAAGCTGGCCGCGCGTTGGATTCTTTCACCACCCGCTCAACAATTCCTTCATCTTCTAACTCTTTTAACCGTGCACATAGTACCCGATCACTACAAGCAGGAATTTGGGATGCTAAGTCTTTAAAACGGGCTTGTTCTTGGTGTAGTAAAGCTTCAATAATTAAACCATTCCACTTTTTGCCCAACATTTCAAAGGTTTTCGCAAAATGTGGACATAGACAAAATCCTGTTTCTTCCATTCTTACCTCTTTCCTAACTTAAGCGCCGTATGCGCCGGGCGTGTAATTTACGACGCCACGGGATAAAGAATTCCCGTTGCGCTTCATATTTATCAACCGTCGACACAATTAAACCTTCCCAATACTTGGGAGCGGCTAAGGTCGAACCAAACATATGCTTTAAAATAATATCTTGTTCACACGGATTCAAGTCCGTTAGCTTTTCCGCATTCCGCAATGCGACCCGCGGATGAATAAAGGCATGCGTCCCCAAGTCAAATTTCGTTTCGCGCCAATCATAATAGAATAAATCGTGTAATAACCCAGCGCGCGCCGTACTAATGTAATCTAAATGCAGGCGCTTCGCAATCCGGTAACTATCATAAGAAACCGCAATTGAATGCGCTAAGCGATCTGAATGATGATGTTGGGTATAATTAGCAAGCCGTTGGACTTCGGGAGTTTGTAATAAATCATTGACCAAGGCACAATATTGCGCATCTTGTTGCCACTTGGCTGCTTTCATGGTCACGTCTCCTTTTTCATGCTTAATTATTACTTTTATTATACCAACAATTATCATTTTTGACTGCGATTAAGCATGAATTTAAACTATTCTTTAACTACTCCACAACACTGAACATTAAAATCCCAGCCGAAACCGCGACATTTAAGGATTCAGCTTGGCCCGGCATCGGAATATAAACATTTTTCGTTGTTAATTGTAATAAATCCGCTGCCATGCCTTGCCCTTCATTGCCCATCACGATTGCTAGCGAATCAGTCTTGGGAATTGCTTGGTAACTAATGGCCTCCGGATTTAATTCACTTCCGTAGACCGGAATTTGATTGGCTTGTAAGGCTGGAATAATGGTTGCTAAATCACCAGTTAATAATTGCAAATGGAATTGACTCCCTTGCATCGATCGTACTACTTTCGGACTAAAATAATCCGTTGTCCCCGTCCCGGCGATTACCCCCGCGAAGCCAGCTGCATCGGCCGTCCGGACCATCGTCCCTAAATTCCCGGGATCTTGAACCCGGTCAAGTAATAACCACTTTCCTTGTGTGGGCACCGTTGTTACCGCCGTCACCGGTAAGTCAACGATGGCGGCAATCCCTTGGGGAGTCACCGTCCCCATCACTTGGTGCATAATTTCGGGGGTCACTTCAACCACATCGGCCACCTGTGCTACAATATCGGCGTGGCGTTGTAATTCATCGGACGTCCCAATTAACGTTTCAATTGGTTGCCCGGCTTTAACAACTTCTTGAACTAGATGCCAACCGTCTAATAAGTATTGGCCTTGCTTTTGGCGGCCCTTTTTCGTACTTAGTTTCTTCCAATCTTTGACACGTTGATTTTGACTTGATGTAATTCGTTCCACAATCATTTTCCTCATCTAATTAATCTTATCTTTCTATCTTAATGAGAATGGAGGCGTTTGACAATGATAACCTATCAAATAATCGTTACCGGCCACGTCCAAGGGGTTGGTTTTCGCTGGAGTTGTGTCCAATTAGCCCAACAATTACAACTCACTGGGACCGTGAAAAATCTAGTTGATGGACGGGTCGAAATTCACGTAACCGGTAACGGAATCACCATCCACCAATTTTTAAAAACCATCCAAGCTGGGATTAACCCTTATGCGACCGTTACCAATCTAACCACTAAATCGGAGCCGCTCCAAGAATTCCCTAACTTTACAATCGTTTATTAAGCTCATTTATGGTAAGATATTGATTGTAATTTTGTTAGAATTGAGGAAGAAATTAAATGAAATTAAAGCAACTTACTACGCTCTCCGGCATCACACTCTTAGGGCTCGTGCTGAGCGGGTGTGTTCGGACCGATAAAAATGGGCATCCCTATGGAATGGTTTATAACTACTTAGCCAAACCGATGCAACACTTCATGGAATGGGTGGCCAATTTAGTTGGCGGTAATTACGGTTGGGCAATCATCATTTTGACGATTATCATTCGGCTCATCTTATTCCCAATTATGTTCGACCAAATGAAGAAGTCGACCTTAATGCAAGAACGGATGGCCAAAGTCCAACCACAATTAAAGGCGTTACAAGAACGGCAACGCGCCGCCAAGACGCCGGAAGAACAAGCAGCGGTGAGTCAAGAAATGATGAGTTTCTACCGCAACAACAACATTAGCTTGACCGGTGGGATTGGCTGTTTACCATTATTAATCCAGTTACCAATCTTTGCGGCCCTCTACGCAGCGATTCGGTACTCACCCGAATTATCTAGCTCAACCTTCTTTGGGATTCAATTAGGTCATTCGAGTGCCATCATGGCCATCTTAGCCTTTGTCGCTTACTTAATCCAAGGTTACTTATCCTTACTGGGAGTACCAAAGGAACAACAACAAACAATGAAAACGGCGCTGTTGATGAGTCCAATCATGATTTTGTTCATTTCTTGGACCTCATCAGCCGGCCTTGGTTTATACTTCTTTATCGGGGGGATTTTCGCCATCTTCCAAACGTTAATCATTAACATTTACCGCCCACACTTGCGGAAGCAAATCGATGCGGAAATGGCCAACCAACCGGTCGTAACACCAAGCACGGCCAAGGATATTACCGCCGACGCCGAAGAAACTAAGGTTGAACAACCCAAGTTAAATCGCAACGCTGGTAAGCAAAAATCAGAATAATTAATTCAACCCGGGCGTGAGTGAATCACGTCCGGGTTTTCAGAAAGGAAGTTTTTTATGCAGCAACCAATTTGTAAAGATCAACTAATTCTCCGTCAACCGGGGCGCCCAGCTACCTTGGCTGATGCACCGCTCGCCCAAAATTTAATGGATACCCTCATTTTTAATCAAGACCGCTGTGTCGGAATGGCCGCTAATATGATTGGGCAACCAGTCAATATCATCGCCGTTAAAACCGGCCCGCTTCAATTATTAATGTTAAATCCCATCATCACCAAGCAAAGCCAACCTTACCAAACGACTGAAGGATGCCTAAGTTTACTCGGTGAACGACCAACTAAACGGTTTGAACAAATTACCGTCCAATACCAAGATTTAACCGGTCAAACGCAAACGCTACCGGCGACCGGTTTCTTAGCCCAAATCATTCAACATGAAGTTGATCACTGTCACGGCATTATCATTTAAAGAAAAACCATCCAGCGACTTAACCGCCGCTTGGATGGTTTTTTTTGCTAATTAATTATTTTTGGTTCCGATGTAAGTTTTTAATCCCATTAACACGTAACCTAACAAAGCATAGGCAATCGCAATTACCACACAATAAATAACGACTGGTTGTACCCCATACTTATCAATGTTTAGAAAATAATATGGATATGGACTATCAACTGCCCCCGGAATGGCTAACTTTAACCATTGTCCATTGATGATGGCAAAAATCAGATAAGCAATTGGGACACTCATCCATTTAATTGGATCTAAGCGATCATAACTCCGACGACGGTCAAACATTAACGTATCCACAATCATCGCTAAGGGGGCAATATAATGAACTAAAAAGTTCCGGACATTCCAAAAATCAGCGGGCGCACGCGTGGTCCTAACATAAAGTGATAAACCAAAAAGGTTAAGGTGATACACATCATTACCCCACCTTTAATTCGTAACAGCGTCCGATGATTATTGACACTACCATCCTTAAATTCGGCATAAACTAGGTAAAACATAAAGCCAAAGACCAGGATATTGGACAAAACGGTGTAATACAGTAACATCCCCCAACCATCCTTGGCAATTTGCATACTAACCCCGATTACCCCAGCTAATCCAGCCACTAATCGGTACGATTGTGTTTTTGACATTAATTCACTTCCTTCTCAAATTATTCGTCGATTGCTTCAACGATTGGTAATTGAATCGTAAAGACTGAGCCCGAGCCAAGCGTACTTTCTAACGTAATCGTCCCATGGTAACCCTCAATTAACCGTTTAGCAATGGCTAAGCCTAGGCCGTTTCCACCCTTTTTCCGACTGCGTGCTTTATCAACCCGGTAGAACCGATCAAAGACTTTATCAATCTCGTCGTCAGCAATTCCTTCCCCATAATCTTGAATCCCAATTTCAACAAACTTCGCACTGCGCGATAATGAGAAATCTACTTCCGGCCGATTCGTGGAGTATTTCACGGCGTTATCACCAAGAATAATTAAAATTTGTTCTAAATGATCATGGAAAATTGGCGAGATAACTTCTTGATCCAAATCATCATCAATAATAAACGTAAAATCAGGATGAATCATCTTAAAGTTGTTATAAACTTGCATTACCACTTCCTTCACGGGGGTTGTCGCGTCCCGGAAGTTTAATTCCACTTGTTCGGCACGACTCAAATCAAGCATTTCTTGGACTAAATTATTCATCCGTTCCGTTTCCTTTAATGACGCTTCAATCGAGTCATTTAAGACTTGCGGATCATCTTTCCCCCAGCGTTGTAAGAGTTGCATATGACCTTGCACAATCGCCACTGGCGTCCGTAATTCATGTGACACATCACCGACGAATTGCGACTGTTGATCAATGTATCGTTGCATCCGATCTAACATTTGATTGAATAAAATCACTAAATCAGTTAATTCATCATTACTATCCGGCACTGGCACCCGGGCATCTTTAGTTGGATCGTCACTAATTGCTTGCACCGTTGAGCGAATTTCATCCAACGGCCGTAAAAAGAGCCATGATAAAGCGTAGCCAAAAATCCCACTAAAGATGACAACTAACAGTAACGTTAACCCCACCACAATCAATTGATGGTGATAGCGTTGATAATATTGATTTAAGTTGTTTTCGACTTGGACATACCCAATGATGCGGCCGTCTTTTAAACGAATTGGTTGCCGACCAATTAAAATCTGATGGCCATTCAACTTCGCTGTACTTTGCCACTTCACTAGCGTTGGTTTAAAGTTTGTATGCACTTGCCCAGATTGATACAAAACTTTTCCTTGTGGTGAATAGACAGCTAATTCAATTTGCTGTTTCCCCAAGCTTTGCACTAACGATTGATGAAAAAATGATTCCTTGGCTGGGAGCGTTTGTGATTGCAATTGATCCGCCAATTCTTCTCGCACACTAGTTGCCGTCAACGCTTGATTTTGATTGACCAACGTTTTTTTCAACATTCGTCATCGCCATATTTAACGCTTGTTGTTCTTGATGCATTAAATCAGATGTAAACGAAGTAAAAATGATAAACGTTAAGCCTAACGAGATAAGTAAAGAGCCCACGGCAGTACCGAGGCCCATTTTAAGCGTAACGAGAAGAACCGCCGT
Source organism: Limosilactobacillus equigenerosi DSM 18793 = JCM 14505 (assembly GCF_001311375.1). Lineage (GTDB taxonomy): Bacteria > Bacillota > Bacilli > Lactobacillales > Lactobacillaceae > Limosilactobacillus > Limosilactobacillus equigenerosi. Next base: position 9,803 of record NZ_BBAS01000006.1, on the reverse strand, counting down.
GAATTTACTGGTGTTTCATTCATTGCGGTCACCTACTAACTTAGGAACGAATAACGTACCCAGTCCCGCGCACAGTTTGAATGTAACTAGGGTCGCCGGGCCGGTCAATCTTATTCCGCAAGTAACGGATGTAGACATCAACGACATTCGTTTCCCCATCAGCATCATAGCCCCAAACTTGACTCAACAATTCCTTCCGGGACATCACGACATTAATGTTTTCCATCAAGATGAGCAATAATTCATATTCCCGCTTGGTCAAATTAATCACTTCATCATCACGCCGCACAATCCGGTTTTCCTTTTCAATGACTAAGTCCTTATAAGTCACCTTGGTTTGGTGATCACCTGCTTGGTCTTCTTCAATGCTAATCCGCCGTAAGAGCGCCCGGACCCGGGCCAGTAATTCTTCAATGGCAAATGGCTTCACGATGTAGTCATCAGCCCCGTGATCAAGACCAGAGACCCGATCAATCACTGAATCCCGCGCCGTCATAATGATAATTGGCGTATTCTTCGCTTCCCGCACCCGCCGTGCGACTTCCAAACCATTCAATTCCGGCAACATCAAATCTAATAAGATAACATCATAGTCTTCATTTAAGGCGGCTTCTAACCCTAACCGCCCATTTAAGGCCACTTTAGTTTCATAACCTTCGTGTTTTAATTCTAATTCGACGAAGTGAGCTAAGTTCTCTTCATCTTCAACAATTAATACTCGACTCATTTGGTCATACTCCTTCACACTAATAATTAAATCATTGTTTATTTTATCATATTCCTTTAACCTAGCGGGAATAGTTATAATAATTATCCAATCAAAATATAAGTTTACCATGTATTATACATATTAACTACATTTATAAATTTGAATATTAATAACTCGATTATACTAAATGATAATTTCAATCGTTTCCCTTAATATATCTACTAAATCTGATATTTTAATTTACTAAAAATTCTTGCTTTGTATAATACCCGCGTTATAATAATCAACAAATGGAGGTACTTAAAATGGAAGAGCAATATAAATTTGTTAAAGGAGATTTAAAATTAGCTGATACTCCAACTAAAATAGATCAACCTTTATCACTAAAAAAAGGCCAAAGAAATCGTTAAAAAAAGAACGTAAAATGATTTCTAAATTACAACCAATGTTGTATGCTCAACATAAATATGGGGTCGTAATTGTCTTACAAGCTCTTGATGCTGCCGGTAAGGATAGTTTAATTGCACATACCTTTTCGGGATTAAACCCCGCTTGGTTTGATGTTGTTAATTTTAAACAACCAAGTTCTATTGATTTAGATCATGATTTCTTATGGCGAATCAACCAACAACTTCCCCCACGTGGAATGTTAGGAATTTTTAACCGCTCTTACTATGAAGATGTTTTAATTTCACGAGTTCACCCAGAAATTCTTCTCAATGAAAATCTTCCGGGAATTAACAATTTAAAAGATTTAAATGAGGAGTTTTACGAATATCGGTATCAAGATATCCAAAATTATGAAAATTACTTAAATCATGCTGGTTATGTTGTAATTAAAATTTTCTTGCACATTTCAAAAGAAGAACAACTGCAACGATTCCTCGATCGAATAAATACACCAGACAAACAATGGAAGTTCTCAGCTTCAGATGTTCATGAACATAAATTTTTTTTAATCAGTATATCGATGCTTATCAACGTGCAATTAATGCTACAGCTACTGAGGAAAATCCTTGGTACGTTATTCCAGCAGATGATAAATGGAATTCACGAGCAATTGCAGCAACCATTATTCGCGAACGACTTGAACAACTTCCTCTCGCCTTCCCAGAAATTGCTAAGGAAGACAATGCCAAATTAAAGGCAGCCACTAAAGAGTTAAAGAAGGAAGATAAACATTAACTTATCTTTGACTTGTAACCATTTATGACTGGGTCTGGCTAATCTAGCTAGACTCTTTTTAATTAGGAGATTTTCATGAATCATATTTTAACATTTTGCAAAAAACAAGTAGTCCTAAGCATTTCTTTCATTTTAGCTATCTTGTCATGTTTTATCACTCCCCCCAGCAAAAGATATCTATCATATATTGATTATCGAACCATCATGCTTTTATTTTCATTTATGTGTGTAATCTCTGGACTACGCCGATTAGGTATTTTTGATAAAATGAGTAATTATCTTTTAACAAAGGTTAAAAATGAAAAAAAAGCGTTGCTATTGTACTGGTCCTAATGAGCTTCTTTTTGGCTATGTTCCTAACTAATGATATTACATTAATCACCCTCGTACCGTTAACGATTATCATTTTTCATCTGAAGCTACCGAAATGAAACGCGAACAAAAGAAATTATTAGTAATTACATTAGTAATTGAATCATTGGCAGCAAACTTTGGTGGAATGTGTATGCCATTTGGTAGCCCCCAAAATATGTATTTATACTCTTTTTTTAACATGTCAATGCTGCACTTTTTCTCAACAATGCTTCCCTTTGCTATCCCTGGAATTATCATTCTAATTATTTTAGTTAGCTTTATTAACTATGATAATAGTATTGAAGATCATAAAATTAACAATCTTCCAGAACCACATTCATCCACCGCCGGAATTCATAAGTTAATTATCTTCTTAATTCTTTTCGCAATTGCAATCGCATCCGTTGCACGACTAATTGATTACCGAATTGCGACTATTATCGTGCTAGCAATAACATGCATATTAGATATTAAAGCTTTAAAAAAAGTTAATTATATTCTCTTATTTACCTTTATTTTTTTTCTTCATTTTTGTTGGTAATATTAGCAATATTCACTTACTTGAATCGGTCATCAGAAATTCAATTAGACAACATGAAGTTTTAGCATCCATATTAACCAGTCAAGTAACTAGTAACGTACCAGCAGCGATTCTAATTTCTAAATTTACGATGAACGGAACTGGCATACTAATTGGGACTAACATTGGTGGAATGGGGACCCTAATTGCATCAATGGCAAGTTTAATCACTTACCAGTTATTAGGTGCCAAATATCCAGATACAAAAGGAATGTTCATTAAGTACTTCTCATTTTATAATTTTATTCTTCTAATTTCCTTTTACTGTTACTACTTGATTATTCATTAGAAATCACAACCGCCCATAAAATAAGAATGTACAAATGTTATAAGGTAAGCACTTCCCAACGAATCGTATTTAATTTGAATTATGCACCTTCTAAAATTCAAGGTCTATGTCAAATCCTGTTGGTAGACCTTAATATCGAGGATTAGAGGTTTTTGGCTTCTGATCCTTTTGTGCCATAAGCCAAAAACCTGTTAGTAGATTACCACTTTTGGCAATCCACCAACAGGTTTTTTTTGTAATAGTTAAGTGGCTCACCTGAAATCCAAAACTAGAAATCAGCTGGATTCTTATTTGTCAACCACATGTAATTATGATGTACTTACGTTATTACTGATTATTATTCTATAATTTTTTTTAGTTTCTTCTTGAATAGCTCGATTATCCAATTATTCAATTTGTGGATATTCCAAATTTAAATTTTCCAATCGTAGCCGAATTATTTTAGCAAAAATTACTCGATTTAAGAATCGTTGCTTTTATTCTTCCTTTAAAATGTGGAAAAACTTTAATTATTTGATAACCACAATGATTTAAATATTCTTCGTAATTCCGGATATCTTGATAACGTATAATATAAAAATCTTTATTTATATCATCTAGAGAATGAAGATTGGGTAAATGTTCATCCAATAAAATTTTAGGATGTACATATGTAAACTAGCACATCTTAATAGTACGATCGATTAAAAATACCAATCTCCCCACATACCAGTAATTGTTGATTGACACGCCACAAAAACATGACTTAAATCAACTGACATTGGCCGTTTAAAATTCACCACTGTTGTAGATATTAATTTAAATTACCATCAGAATGTTCAGATTTAATCACGCTTAATTTTCTCCTTTGACTGTAAAAATTCATATAATAATCCTTCGCGTAATCCATGATTAGAAAAGATTACTTCTGGTAATTTTAATTCTTGCAAAATAACCATTAATGGAATCCAACCACCTATAATGACATCCGCCCTAACTTTAGCTAATCCTGGGATATTTTTTTCTCTGCGATTGATTTAAAGACAACCCATGCGCCATGATATCAAAAATTTCCTGTTTTGGTAAATGCATCCCGTGCAATTCTAATAGTTCACTATTTACAGTGGTTAATTGACGCCGCCTAATTTTGGCAATGGTTCGGTTGCTTCCACCAATGACGATTAATGGCCCTTTTATATCATGATTTATCCACCCAACTTGTGCAAATGATGCACTTACTTGATTCATTGCCCGAAATAAATCAGATGCGGATATTTGGTCATTCAATTTAAAGGTTTGGCTTAAATTTACTGATCCCCAAGGAATGCTAATACGATGCTTCATTTTACCATGTTTCACATCAATTAATTCAGTACTTGCCCCACCAGTATCCATAATCAAACCCTTAGAGATAGGAAGTGTATTGCTAACTCCTAAATAATCAAGATACGCCTCTTCATCGCCCGTTAAAATTCGCAATTTAAGACCTACTTCATCTTTAACACGTATTAAAAAATCAGCCTGATTAGTTGCTTGCCGTACTGCCGCTGTTGCTACAGCTACAACATGACAGTCTGGTAGTTCCTCATAAATCATTTTAAATTTTAGTAATGCGGCCAATGTCCGCTTAATTGGTACTTCTTTAAGAGTCTTTTCAGGACCCATATTTTCCGATAAACGAACAAATTCCTTTGCTTGGTGGGTTAAATAAAACGTCCCATTCGCATGGAGATGGTTAATTCGAAGTCGAACTGAGTTAGAACCAAGGTCAATAACTACAAAATTACTCATCACTTTCCTCCAAAAAAATTGGTTTGATTATGATTTGTTAATGGCTTAAAGGTTTGAGTTTGCTGTTGCACCTTATATGCTTGATCTCGTTGCTTAGCTTCATTAGCTTCTAGCATAAAAATATGTTGGGCAGACCTAGGTGCCTGATTTCGTCGATTAATTCGCCGATATTTTTGGTCATGTAAAATTCGTGTCTTAACATTATCATTCCACAACGTATAAAACATTGATAACACTCGATCGTGCAAATCGTTTTCTAAAATTGGAAATAAAATTTCGACTCGTCGATTTAAATTTCTAGTCATCATATCCGCACTAGATAAATAAACATCATCCTTACCATTATTAAAAAAAGTGATAAATTCGGCTATGCTCTAAATAACGTCCCACAATTGAATGAACTTGAATATGGTCACTAATTCCTGGAATATCCGTCCGTAAACAACAAATTCCCCGCACTAATAAATGCACGTGAACGCCAGCAACACTTGCTTCATATAATTTGGCAATTATTCCTTTATCAGATAACGAATTCATTTTCATTTCAATTAGCGCTGGATGACCTGCTTGTGCATTTTGAATTTCTTTATTAATTTTATCGGTAATCACTTCACGAATTTGATGTGGTGACCGATAAAGTTGGTGCATCCGTTGATTCGTTGCGTAACCAGACAACGTGTTAAAAAGCTTTGATGCATCACTTCCAATTTCTCGATTACATGTCAACAGTCCCATATCCGTATAGAAACGAGCGGTCGAATCATTATAATTTCCTGTACCTAAATGAACATATCGACGGATTCCGTCTTCATCACGGCGAATTACTAAAGTAATTTTTGAATGAGTTTTCAAACCAATTAATCCATAAATTACATGGCAACCCATCTTTTCTAATTGTTTGGCCCAGTAAACATTATTATCCTCATCAAAGCGGGCTTTAACTTCAACTAATACCGTCACTTGTTTCCCATTTTGAGCTGCTACCCCAAGATTATGAACAATCGGTGAATGTTTAGAAACCCGGTACAATGTCATTTTTATCGCTAGAACTTGATCATCCACAGCCGCTTGATGAATGAAATTAACTACACTATCAAATGAATCATATGGATGTTGTAATAAATAGTCACGATCTCGAATTGCTGCAAAAATATCATGATGACGATTAAGGGCCGGTAATTGATACCCTTTAAACGGTTCATATTTTAACTCATCATGAGCCTCAATTAACCCTGGTAATTTTTTTCAAAAAGGTTAAATCAATCGGCCCATTAATTTCATAAATACTTTCTTCAGCAACTTGTAACTTTTTAACCAACCGCCGACTTAGTTTACTAGTCAAGCTCCCCGCTATTTCTAAACGAACCACCTTACCATGTTCGCGTGCCTTTAATTGATCTTTAACTGCTAGCAATACGTCCGAAGCATCTCGTTCAGCAATATCTAAATCCATGTCCCTAATTACCCGAAATACTAGCGTATGTTTGATTGTATAACCAGGGAAGAGTTTTGGTAAGAAGGCCATAACGACATCTTCTAACAAAATAAAACTATTCACTTCAGTTGGTAACTTAATAATTCGATCTGTGACTCCGGTCGGCACCCGAACACTTGCATATAAATTTTTATTATGCTCATCTTTTAGTAAAACACTAATATTCAACGAATTATTACTAATAAACGGGAAGGGCCGGGATGAATCATCCGCCATTGGTGTTAAAATTGGATAAATTTCATCATCAAAATATCGCGTAATGAAATCCACTTGCTTATCCGTTAACTTACCCATTGATTTAAGCTCAATTCCTGCTGCAGATAACAACGGGATTAATTGATTCTTATACGTATTATATCGTTTCTTCACCGCCATATGTTCAGCTTCATTAATCGCTGTCAATTGTTCTTTCGGTGTCATTCCGCTCATATCCATTGTTGTTATTCCAGCATCGGATAATTTTGTCAACGAAGCCACCCGAACCATGAAAAATTCGTCAACATTACTTTGCGTAATCCCCAAAAAAATTTACTCGCTCCAACAAAGGATTACTTGTGTCACGTGCTTCTTGCAAACAACGGTTATTAAAATCAATCCAACTCAATTCTCGATTTGTATAATATGCTGGTTTATCAAAATTTTCTGTCATCATTTTGACCTCTGTTGTTTTAAAATTGCTTGAATGCCATAAACTTCTTGGAAAAATTTAGCTTTATGTTCAAACGACCATTGTTCTAACGTCAAATCTTGATTACTTTTAACAGTAATAATTAATTGCATATCCTGTAAAGAAACACTTATATTATCAATTTTTTTGTTGATGAGAATCATCAAGTGCGTCTGCTAATCTAATGATTGCCACTAATTTAGCAATAGTTAATTGAATATCATTATCTAGATGTCGATAATGATATTGTTGTGCTGCTGGTGATTTTGAACTATGGTATCGTGACATTTCCGTTATAATCTGATTTTCTTCATTTGATAGACCAATAATCGGATTAGCTTCCAAAATATAGGCTGAATGATCATAATGGTGACTAGCGCTAATAAAGTTTCCAATATCACTTGTATAACACGCGATTTGTAATAGTAACTCATCCCGCGCTGGCAACCGATGCAATTTTTTTTCAGTTGCCGAAATAAGTGCGTAGCGAATTTGGCTACTTGACTAGCATGGTCTAAATTAGTGTGATAACGTTCAGCCATATTAATTACAACAGTCATGATAATCTGTTCGTAATTACTTTTAATTAAACCTTGTTGTTTCGATTGTTCAAGCATCAATCCCTCTGTTAACCCGTCTCGAGTAACAAAAAGCTGGGCAGGTTGGATATATTGAAAAATTTGATGAATTAAAACTACACCAAAAAAGAAATAATTTACGTAACCATCTGTAATATGATATTTGTCAATTAAATACTGATTTGGTTCACCAGTGACGTCTTGATAACATGTTTGTAATTTATCGAATGTAATTTGTTTAAGTTGCTCATCTGCCTGTAAAAAAGTTTGATTCAAGGTATCAGCTCCTTGAATTAGTAAACTAGCCGATGTTTGACTAATTAATTCAACACGTAAATATTCCAATTTCGTTTGTAAATAATCAAGAATCACTTCCAATGGATTAATTGCAGAATTAGACATTGAATCAATAATTGCCTCTAATTCCTCACGACTAATATCAACTCTCCACGTTCGTACTAATTCACGTTGTACGAACTTAGCTAAGGTTATCGATTGTGACTCTAAACCCATCAAAAAAAACTGTTGGCGTCGTGATTTGATTGGTATGCTGTAATAGATTTAACGCTGCAGTTGCTTGGAGATAAGCAACTTGTTGTAGGTCAAGTAATTCTACACATAACCCAGTTTTCGTTTTGATTTGGTCGCAAATATATGTAGCTTCGATTAAATTTATTTTTTGATAATTCCACCAAAAATTATAATCGCTTACGCCATAATCAGCCATCAACTGTTGTCCAGCCTTAATTGTAGATATAATTTTTGGTAACTCGTTTTGATAATCAGCAATTGTCGTAAACGGCGCCGAAGTTAAACTTTCAAATATCATTTGATGTTTTAAATCAATTAATTGCATTCGCAAATCTGTAGCAGATAAATAAAAAATGCCGTTAATTTTTCTGCCATAATCTCCCCTCCTATGCAATTTCTTTTATTATAACGCTGTTTTAGTTATGATTTCCTATTTTAGGACTAACTCCCGAATTTGTAACAAAATTAATTCCTTTGAAAAATCGTAAACACTACCTAACGAAACGTATTTAATTTCAATGATACACCTCCTAAAATTCAGGTTCTACGTCATACTGATAGATAATATTTAAGTCAACCATCAAGCAATAGCAAGTAGCCTTGGTATACTCCCCTTAAAGTAGACAAGGAATTATACAAAATTCTGTAACTGCTTTAGGGGGAGTTTTTATGTCTAATCGAACAAGTGAATACACATTAGAAGAGCGACTTAATGCTGTATTAAAAATCATCAAGTTTCTAATGAGTTAGGGATTAAATTTGGCGATAGTAAATTAGATCAACTTTCAGAAGATATTGAATACGACGAAGTCGTTAAAGAAATACGTATGCGTGTGGTTCGGTTCGTCATCACCATAAAAAGGACGAACCTAGTAAACGACAAGAATATTTGGATAGTTTAGAACAAATTATAGATCTTCATAAATTAAGCAAGCAATATTTAATATGTCCTGACTACCAATAAATACTAAATCAATGGCTAATGCAGTAATTAATGGTACAGTTAGGTTTATGGAGATAATTTATAATCGATTGGTTAATGAATTAAGAAAAGAAAACGTTATTCATATGGACGAAACTCCCTTTCGTGTTTTGGAAGACGACAAAGATATGAGTTACTTTTGGACCGCTAGGTCGACTCAATAATTTAATCGTCACAATATTACTCTGTTTCATTATTCTGCAACTAGGTCTGGAAAAAAATATTAAAGACATTGTTGGTGACGATTTTAGCGGAACTATTCTATGCAACGGTTATCCTTGTTACAGTAACAATCCCGTTGAACAGAGCATTCGACCAACTACGATAATTCATAAGAATAGCTTGTTCGCTAAATTCCAAATGGTGCTAAGGCAAATTTGATAATTTATACGATTATTGCTACTGCTAAACAAAATAATTTGAAAATCTTCGATTACTTGAAATACGTTTTTGATTAGTACACTAAACGTGTTTTACCAAAAGTCGAAGACCTTTTGCCGTTGAATGAAAATATTCAATCACTATTTCGCACATAATAGTAACGGGACCACCTGAAATCCAAAACGGAAATCAGGTGGCCCCTTATTTGTCAATTACGTGTGGTTATGAACCTACCTTCAATGAACGTTTAGAAATTGTTCATTATACTTTAGCTAATAATAA
>NZ_BBAS01000005.1 GCF_001311375.1 Limosilactobacillus equigenerosi DSM 18793 = JCM 14505 | reverse complement strand
TCTTTTTATAACGATTCAATATTCAATTGATTTTCTAACTTGATAATAACACCCCTTGACGTTAAAAATAACACCAGGGGGTTAATAATTATTGCTTTAAGCTGGCCACAAATTGGTCGTAGGCAGCTTGTTCATCCGTTGCGACCACGTCAATTTGATCCGGCGTCACGTTGGCGTCATGCAATAACTGTTCATCAACCGTGAAGTGATGGGTGACGGCGGCGTTCCCAATTAATTCAATCCAGTATTGATGATTGTTATGATGCAAAATCGTCTTGACCATTCCACCTGGATTGTAGACGGTGATTGGCGTGTTAAAGTCAGCTAACTCAGGGTGACTTAAAGCAAAGGCTAACGTCGTGGCCGACATCCCGGTCCCACAGGCGTTCGTAAAGCCCACGCCCCGTTCAAAGGTGCGGACAAAGAGTTCGTTCTTGCCTAAAATTTCGGCAAAGTTGACATTCACACCATCGGTAAAGTAGGGGTTATCACCGTTTAACCACGTCCCCACTTCACCAAGCAAATCACCATGTAAAGTTTCGTGGTCCATGAAACTAATTAAATGCGGATTTGGGACCGCTAAAGTCGTAAACTTCAAGCCGGGCGCAATTTCTGGCACCCATTCATCGACAATCCGGTCGCGACCTAAGTTTTCAAATGGTAAGTCGGTCCGATCAAACTTAACCGGTGAAATTTCGACGGCGAACGCGGGCACGCCGGGCGCAAAGTCAGGTTGTTGGCGGACGCGTAAATCGGCGTACATCGTTTCGACTAAGAAGTCCGTTTCGCCATGCTTTTGCGCTAAGTAGCGGGCGACTGTTCGTAATCCATTCCCACACATGGACGCTTCACTCCCATCCGCATTAATCACCCGCATTTGGGCGAGGACGCCATCGTGTTCGGAGTGGTCAACGACTAAAATCCCGTCGGAACCATCCAAGACTCCCGTCGTAGGGTTGGTCATTTGTTGGGCGAGGGCACTTAATTCTTCGTCGGTGAGGGGAGTATCAAGTAAGGTTTGGTCCAAAATAAAGAATTGGTTCATGGAACCGTGGACCTTGGTTAATTCAACCATCTAGTTAATCCTCCTGGTCAGTTAAAAATTGTTGGTAAATTAATTGAACTGCTTGATTGGCATCTTCGCGGCGCGTCCCGAGCATGATTGAAATTTGGGAGGCCCCTTGGTTAATCATTTGTAAGGAAATCCCGTTCGCAGCGAGGGGGGCGGTGGCGTTCATCATAACGCCCGGAGTGTGAGCCATGCCTTCGCCGACCAGCATCACAATTGCGTAATCATCAATCCATTCCAAGCGGTCGGGATTAATTTCTTGTTGCACAGCGGTACAAATCGCATCGACCTGTTCATCCGTTAGCTTATCGCGGTCGAAGATAATCGTCAAATCATCAATCCCGGATGGCATATGTTCGTATGAGACATTGTTATCGTTTAAGATTCGTAAAATCCGGAGTGTAAAACCATTTTCCTTGTTTAACAAGTACTTGTGTAAGTATAAGGCGGCGAAATGACGCCCGCTGGCAATCCCAGTTAAAATTCGTTCGGGTTGAAAATCGTGTTCAGGCACAATCATGGTTCCTGGTTTTTCCGGGTGCCAAGTGTTTTTCACGTTAATCGGAATTTGGCCTTGGATGGCGGGGATTAAGGCTTCATCATGGAACACTGAGAACCCGGCATAAGATAATTCTCGCATTTCCCGGTAGGTCATCGTCGCAATTGGCAGTGGATCCGGCACTAAGTTTGGGTTCGCCGAGTAAATCGCATCCACGTCGGTAAAGTTTTCGTACAAGTCAGCGTTAAAGGTCCGGGCTAAAATGGCCCCGGTCACATCCGAACCACCCCGGGAGAAGGTAGCAATATATCCAGATAAAGTATAACCGTAAAAGCCTGGGAAAATAATCCGTTCATTTGGCTTTAGATCGAGCTTGGCTAAGTTAACGTAGGCTTCTGGACTAATCACGGCGTTGTTTGGCGTCCCCGTGACCCGGAACCCAGCTGCTAATGGATCAACATAGCGGGCAGGAACCCCTTGGTGGTTTAAAATAATGGCCATTAACTTCGCGTTTAACCGTTCCCCGTGGGCTTTAAAAGCGGCCATTAAGTAATCATTATTTGGATACGTTGCTTGTGGCAAGGCCACGAGTAATTCATGCAATTCACTTAATTCGTCATCTTGGACCCCAAAGTGATGGGCAATTGCTTGGTAACGGCCAAAAATCGCCGCAATAATATCCGTAGCCGTATGGCCGTTGATGGTTAATTTAGCAAAATTAATTAATAAATCCGTGACTTTAATGTCGTCGGCAAAGCGCTTGCCGGGCGCCGATGTAACGACGACTTGACGGTCGGCATCCGCCTTAATAATCGCGATTGCTTGTGCAAAGGCATCTCCGTTGGCGAGCGAACTCCCACCAAATTTAATAACTTTCATGTTTAAAACCTCATTTAAAAAAGTAAATTACCTGCATTTTATCATTTTTTATCTACCTGGCAAGCGAAAAATTAGAATATTTCCAGATATATGAGAAAATTCTGATAATTGATTGACAAAAAAACATCGTCATCGTTAAACTAAGATTAAATCAGACAGAGGCGCAATCAACAAGAGTATTAATCTTGAGCCAGCCACGGCACAGACGGATTAAGAAAGGGGCGATTGCCGAAGTGCAAGGACCTGGCAAGTCCTTGTGCTGGGGCGGGGTTTAAGAGACCTCGGACTGTCGCAACGAGTTAACACGTTGCGGGGCGCTATCGGTGACGAATTCGAAATTTATGTATGCGAAGTCCGAGCTAGTAGTGTATCCGCTATTGGCTCGGATTTTTAATTTTTAATGAATGAAAGAGGATTATTGATGAACGAACAAATTCGACCCGATCAAATTAACGCCGCCGGTCATTTAACGATTGGTGGTGTTGATACGTTAGAATTAGCGGCGGAATTTGGGACGCCCTTAGTCGTTTATGATGTGGCCCAAATTCGCGACCAATTTCGGCGTTTCCAAGCGGTCTTTGAACAAAATCAAGTCGATTATGAAGTTAGTTATGCCAGCAAGGCCTTCGCTAGTAAGGCGATGTATCAAGTCGTTGCGCAAGAACATGGGCACATTGATGTCGTTTCCGGTGGGGAAATGACGACGGCGATTCAAGCCGGCTTCCCGATGGACAAGGCGACCTTCCATGGTAACAACAAGTCAGCCACGGAATTACGCTTAGCGTTAACGCACCACATTGGATGATTGTAATTGACAACTTCCATGAAATTGAATTATTAAGTCAATTATTAACGGAATTAGATACGCAAACCGATGTGATGCTCCGGATTACGCCGGGAATCAGTGCTCACACCAATGAATATATTCAAACCGGTCAAGTCGACAGTAAGTTTGGGTTTGACCTGGATTCGGGGCAAGCTGATCAAGCTTTGCAACAAGTGTTAGCGAACCCGCGGATGCACATGCGTGGAATTCACGCGCACATTGGTTCCCAAATCTTTGAAGTCGTTGGCTTTGAAGGGGCCGCTCAAAAGCTCGTCAGCGTGGCCAAGCATTGGCACGATGAATTTGGCTACACGACCGAAATCTTAAACGTCGGCGGTGGTTTTGGGATTAAGTACACGACGGACGATCATCCGTTAGCGCCGGAGGCCTTTGTTGATGCCATTGTGAAGGCCGTTAAAAAGGCCGCCAGTGAGGCTAACTTACCCGAACCCGGGATTTGGATTGAACCGGGGCGGTCAATTGCTGGCCCAGCCGGTTACAACTTATACACGGTCGGCTCCCGCAAAGATATTCCAGGCTACTTACCATTCTTAACCGTTGATGGGGGATGGGAGATAACATCCGGCCAGCGTTGTATCAAGCCGAATACGAAACGGTTTTAGCCAATGATCCGCAAGCACCAGCGACGGAAACGGTCCGGATTGCCGGGAAGTATTGTGAATCCGGTGATATTTTAAGTTATCACCAAGCTTTGCCAGCTACCAAGCCTGGCGATGTCTTAGCGATGCTTGACACCGGGGCCTATGGGTACGCGATGGCTTCGAACTACAACCGCAATCCACGACCAGCGGTGGTCTTCGTCGAAAATGGCCACGCCCAAGAAGTCGTCAAGCGCGAAACGTGGTCAGATATGGCCCGCTTAGATCAAGATTACAATTTATAAACTAAAGGAGAACTAATTATTATGGCTCAATTAGATGCACAATCAATTATTAACTACATCGGGACGGCTCCTAAGAAGACGCCGGTTAAAGTCTACGTCAAGGGACATGACTTAGATGATTTAACTTACCCTAACACGATTGATGCGTTCGTCGAAGAACACACGGGGACGCTGTTTGGGGACTGGCAAGATGTGAAGGCGTTCTTAGCTGACCACGAAGGTGACTTCATGGGCGTCCGGATTGAAAACCAAACCCGGAATTCCGCCGTCCCATTGTTAGATATGAAAGAAATCAACGCCCGGATTGAACCAGGGGCCATCATTCGGGACCAAGTGGTGATTGGTAACAATGCTGTCATTATGATGGGGGCCACGATTAACATTGGGGCTGAAATTGGCGCTGATACGATGATTGATATGGGCGCCATCCTCGGTGGCCGGGCGATTGTCGGTAAGCACTGCCACATTGGTGCCGGTACGGTCTTAGCGGGGGTAATTGAACCAGCCAGTGCCGAACCAGTCCGGATTGACGATGATGTCATGATTGGGGCCAACGCGGTTGTGATCGAAGGGGTCCACGTCGGTGAAGGGGCCGTAGTCGCTGCCGGCGCCGTCGTTACGGAAGATGTAGCGCCTCACACGGTCGTAGCGGGAGTGCCAGCCAAGGTCATCAAGCAAGTTGATGCCAAGACTGAAAGCAAGACAGCCTTAGAAGACGATTTACGGAAGCTTTAGAAAGGACGAACCGCGATGGCGACGTTAACAACCGATGAATTAATTCAAATTCGGCGGGATTTACACCGAATTCCCGAACTCGCATTACAAGAAGTAAAAACGCATGCCTACCTATTAAATGTGATTCAACAAATGGATCAAACGCATTTAGAAATCATGGTGCCGAGTGAATTACCAACGGCCATTTTTGTCCGCGTGGCCGGGCGAAATCCCCAACGGACGATTGGTTATCGGACCGATATTGACGCTCTCCCGGTGGAAGAAGCCACGGGGTTACCATTTGCGTCAACGCATCCGGGCAAGATGCACGCGTGTGGGCACGACATTCACATGACGGTGGCGTTGGGGATTTTAAGTTACTTCAGCGAACACCAACCAATGGATAATTTAGTCTTTTTCTTCCAACCCGCTGAAGAAAGCGAAAATGGCGGCAAGTTAGCTTACGACTTGGGCTTATTTAGTGGTCAGTGGCGCCCGGACGAATTTTATGGCTTCCACGATAATCCGGATTTACCGACTGGTGTGATTGGCTGCCGGAATGGCACGCTGTTTGCGGGGACAACGGAAGTTAATATTGACGTCATCGGCCAAAGTGGACATGCGGCCTTTCCGCAAAACGCCAATGATGCCGTGGTGGCGGCCAGTGCGTTAGTCATGCAAGCACAAACGATTATTTCGCGCAGTATTGATCCAATTCAAAGTGGAGTGTTAACGTTTGGCTTGATGCAAGGAGGCACCATCCGAAATGTGATTGCCGGTTCGGTCCGTTTGGAAGGGACGATTCGGGGCCTGACGCAAACGATGATTGAAACGATTGATCAACGCTTAACGGACATTTGTCGTGGAATTGAATTAACTTATGGTGTGACGGTCAACTTGGAATTAAACCAAGGGGGCTACTGGCCGGTAGAAAATGATCCGGCATTAACAACGCGGTTTATCGACTATATGCAAAGTAATCCGGCCGTGCAGTTCCAGGAAACCGCCCCAGCAATGACGGGGGAAGACTTTGGCTTCTTACTCGCCAAGTTCCCGGGGACGATGTTCTGGCTCGGGGTCGAAGATGATTCACCATTGCATGCGGCCACCTTTACGCCGCATGAAGAAGCCATCCAAGCCGGTGTCGACGCGATGACAGGTTTCTTAACGATGCGGATGCAGGAAAATTAATGAGGAGTTAAAAATGGAATTAAAGCAAGCAGATTTAATGACGGCGATTGTGACGCCATTTGACGAAAACGGCATTAATTTTGATGCCTTAGATCAATTAACGGAACACTTACTCAATCAAGGTAACAAGGGGTTCGTAATTGGGGGGACGACGGGGGAAACCCCAACGTTAACCCATGACGAAAAGATTGCTTTGTATCAACACTTTGGCCAATTAATTGATGGCCGGGTGCCAGTCATTGCCGGGACGGGGAGCAACAATACCGCTGAAACGATTGCCTTTACAAATGAAGTGGCTAAAATTGACGGCATTGACTACGCCTTAGTGGTCGTGCCACCTTACAACAAGCCCAACCAACGTGGGATGCTCGCTCACTTTACTGCGGTCGCTGATGCAACGGAATTACCAATTATCATTTACAATATTCCGGGCCGGACGGGAGTTAAGATGGACACGGAAACCATCTTGACATTAGCACAACACCCAAACATCGCGGGGATTAAGCAATGTGCGAGTCTCGAAGAACTGCAAGTCATCGTCGAACACGCACCGAGTGACTTTGCCATCTTTACGGGTGAAGACAACCAAGCCTTAACCGCCAAGGTCCTTGGTGGTGACGGGGTCATTTCGGTGGCCGCTCACCTTTACACGAAGCCAATGCGGGCGATGTATGACGCTTTAGCCGCGGGCAACGTGACGGAAGCCGGCCGTTTACAACGGTGGTTAACGCCACGGATGCAAGCTTGCTTCATGTTCCCAAGTCCAAGTCCGGTGAAGGCCGTTTTAAACGCTCAAGGATTTAACGTTGGGGAATGTCGGTTGCCAATTACGACGTTGACGGATGATGAAGCCAGTCAATTAGCCGTGGCGTTAGGATTAGATGCTGATGCCTTAGCCGGTGAATTACCAACAGAATTAGGGGAATAAGATGACAAAAGTATTAATTGCCGGGTTTACCGGCGCCATGGGGCAACAAGCTACCAACCTTGTTAATGAACTGCCAGATTTTGAAGTGGTAGCGGGTTTAACAACACCAAAGCATGCTGACGACCGGGCGTTATTACCAGCCGGTGCCACGGTGTACACGGCCTTAGCGGATGTTCCCGCGGGCGTGGCGGATATTTGGCTTGATTTCACCTTGCCAAGTGCCGTGTACGAAAACGTGAAGTTTGCCTTAGCCCATGGGATGCGGCCAGTAGTCGGGACGACTGGGTTGACGGATGAACAATTAAGCGAACTCCAAGCCTTAGCGAAAACCAACCAATTAGGGGGCTTGATTGCGCCGAACTTTGGGATGTCGGCGGTCTTATTAATGAAGTTTGCCCAAGAAGCGGCCAAGTACTTCCCCGACGTTGAAATCATTGAAATGCACCACGAAGATAAAAAGGATGCGCCATCGGGAACGGCGTTGAATACGGCAAAGTTAATTAGCCAAAACCGGTCGGCTCATCAAACGGCGCCGGACGAACATGAAAGTTTAGCTGGGGCCCGTGGTGGTGACTATGAGGGCATCAAACTGCATGCGGTCCGCTTACCGGGTTACGTTGCCCACGAACAAGTCTTATTTGGGGGCGCCGGTGAAGCTTTAACGATCCGCCAAGATTCCTTTGACCGGAAGTCCTTTATGAGCGGCGTGAAGGTCGCCTTAGAACATGTTCACGAATTAGACCAACTCGTGGTTGGTTTGGAAAACGTCTTATAGACGAGAAAGGAGTTGCCAATGCCAGCAACTGCAGCTAGTTTAGCGCAATTACATAACCATTTATTGGATACGATGACGCCACCAGCGATTCGATCCTTTGATAATCAAATTTCAAGTGTCCCCGGGATTATTAAGTTAACGCTGGGGGAACCGGACTTTAACGTCCCCGAACACGTCAAGCAAGCCGCGATTAAGAGTATCGAAGCCAACGATTCCCACTATGCCCAAGATGTTGGTAAGTTGGAACTCCGGCAAGCGATTCACGATTACTTATTGGATACGCGGGCAGTAAGTTATGACGTCCAAAGTGAAATTGTCGTGACGGATGGGGCAACCGAATCCTTAGCGGCTATTTCATATGGGTTGCTCAATCCAGGCGATAAGGTTTTGATTCCAACGCCAGCGTTCTCCTTGTATTTTGCCCAAGTGAAATTGGCTGGGGCCGAACCGGTGATGTTAGACACGAGTCAAGATGACTTCCAATTAACTCCTGATCATTTAAAGCGGGCCCTCGCTGAACATGGGGCGGCCGTCAAAGCGATTATCTTAAACTATCCGAACAATCCAACCGGTCGGACGTTTACGAAGGCTGAAATTGACGCCTTAGTGCCAATTTTAAAGGAAAGCGGTTTGTTAGTGATTTCGGATGAAATTTACAGTGACTTGACGTACGATCAAGCCCACATTTCCTTTGCGACCCAATTGCCAGAACAAACGTTAATTGTCAGTGGCATGTCCAAGTCCCACGCGATGACTGGTTACCGGTTAGGATATGTGGCGGGGCCGGCTGACATTATGAAGTCGGTGAGCCAATTACATAGTTACTTAGTTGTCTCAGTGAATAATGCCACCCAAGCCGCCGGGGCTGAAGCCTTAAACAACGGTCGGGATGACGCGGTGAAGTTTAAGGAAGCCTACCAAAAACGGCGGGACTTTATTGTCGCCGCGATGCAAAAACTGGGCTTTACGTTAGCGACGCCACAAGGAGCCTTTTATGTCTTTGCAAAGATTCCAGCTCAATTTGGCACGGATGACTTTAAGTTTGCCTTAGACCTTGCCCAAAAGACCGCCGTTGGGGTGATCCCAGGTTCCGTCTTTGGGGCTGGGGCCGAAGGGTATGTCCGGTTGTCATACGCCGCTTCAGATGAAAACATCAAAGAAAGTATGCGGCGCTTAGCTGAATACATGGAAAAATTAGCTTAATCATTAATTAATACCGAATTATAATGAAAAGACCAGCCCAAATGTGGCTGGTCTTTTTTAGGATCAAAAAAACCGGTAACCAAGATGGCTACCGGTAACGGCTGATTATTTCAGTTGCTTAGTCTGCATTAGGTCTGGGAGTTGCGCGATAATGACGGCGCTAAAGACCAGCGCAGCCCCGAATAATTCGTGCCCAGATAAGCCTTGATGCAGGATCAATCACCCTAACAGAGCCGCAAAGACGGCTTCTAACGACATCGCAAGGGCGGCGGAGACGGGTTCGGCATATTTTTGCCCGATAATTTGGAGGGTGTAAGCAATCCCACTCGACATAATCCCAGCGTACATCATTGGGACGAGGGCGTGAAGACAATGGGATAGGGTAACGGGTTCAACCATAATCATCACAATTCCAGCGCAGAACCCGGCCGTGATGAATTGGATCAGTGATAAGTAAAGACTATCATAGCCGAGATAATGATCAATGACGATAATGTGGGCCGCGTAGAAGAAGGCGCAGGCGAATGAAAGTAAGTCAGCCAGTAAATCCCATGTAAACCGTGCGCGAAACATAGTAAGTACAGGCCTACTAAAGATAAGACGACGGCGAGCGCAATTAACCATGACCGGGTACGACCGAGTAACCAGGAAACAATGGCGACAATCACGACGTATAACGAAGTTAAGAACCCTGAGCGGCCGGCGGAAGCAACATGGGCTGGGTAAAGGCTAATTCCTCCTTGTTGCAAGGCTTCCCCTAAAAAGAGGACGAGGCCAAGGTAAAGCCCAGGTAACCAATGAGCTTTAAAGTTGGTGACGGCGGTGCCATAGGCAAAGGGGCTGGTGCCGGTATGACGCCAAGTAATTAATAAGACTAAGAAAAGCGCAGCCATGATGTTCCGACTAGCGTTAAAGGTGAAAGGGCCAACTGCATCCGCTCCGGCCGCTTGGGCCACAAACGCCGAGCCCCAAATCACGGCGGTCAGGGTTAAGATGAGGGTGCCTTTTAAATTTTGACTCATAAGTACCTCCTGATTAGGTTTAATTCCGGTTATTATAACAATAATGGTACAATAAAGCGATAGTCCAGATTAAGTAGGAAAATGAAGATGAAACAATATGTAATTGATGCCTTTACCGACCAAGTTTTTCACGGTAACCAGGCGGCCGTGTGTTTGTTAGATCACTGGTTAGTGGATGAAATCTTGCACCAAATGGCCCGGGAGAATAATTTCTCCGATACCGCGTTTGTGGTCAAGGAAGCCGGGCAGTGGCACTTACGGTGGTTTACGCCGGCCGGCGAAATTGAATTATGCGGGCACGCGACGCTTGGGACGGCGTACGTGTTATTTAAGTTTGTGGAAACGACGGCGACGCAATTAACGTTTAATACTTTAGCCGGTGAATTAACCGTGACTAAGGATGGCGATTGGTTAGCGATGGACTTTCCAAAGTATGCTTTAACCCCGGTGCCAGTGACGGCAGCGATGAGTGAAGCGCTTGGGGTTACCCCAACGGCAGCCTATTTAGGGCGCGATTTAGTTTGCATATTTGATACGGTAGCCCAAGTCCAAACAATGACACCGGACATTCCGAAAGTCAAAGCCTTACCAGGGGTGTTAGTCCATGTGACCGCGCCGGGGCAGGATGAGTTTGATTACGTAGCCCGGAGTTTTGCGCCGAAGCATTTAATTGATGAAGATCCCGTTTGTGGCGTTGGGCATTGTCATTTAGTACCGTACTGGACCCAACGCTTGGGCAAAAATCAATTAATGGCGTACCAAGCTTCTGAGCGGGGCGGCGTGTTGAAAGTCAAAATGAATGGTGAACGGGTGTCATTAGCCGGTCAAGTGGCATTGTATTCGGTCGGGGATGTAATGGTAGAAGGATAAGTGAAGAAGATGTAGATGGGCGACTTACCAAGGTGGTAGGTCGCCTTTTTTTTGGAACGCTAGAAAAGTTATGAAATGCTAAGATTTGGGAGTATACTTATATTTATAACGATTAAATCTAAAAGGAGCAGACGGATGAGTACTCAACTCAACTCAACTCAACTCAACTCAACTCAACTCAACTCAACTCAACTCAACTCAACTCAACTCAACTCAACTCAACTCACGCTGATTATGTAAATAGTCAACGTCTTTTTGTCAAGCAATCAATCGCGGATTCAGTAACAAATGGGGTTACTGGATCCTTTTTTGTTGCCTTCGTCTCAAGTGAAATGGGGGTGGCGTAATGGCTAATTTCCAAGTAGAAAATTTAGATGCTGAATACGATCAAACTCAGAAAATTGCATATTCAGCTGAATTAACAATTTATACCAGTCCGTTAACTAGTTTAACTGCCTTTGGACAATTTGCGGAATATTTAACAATCTTAATTTTTGAGTTAGATGGATTAGGTGATTATTCAAAACAGTATGATCGAATTAATTTAATGCGAACTAGTTCCGGCGATTATCCTCATGAATTAATTACACGATTAGAAGGAATGCGCAAATATCGTAATAAGAGTACCCATGCTGAATTACGTAAAAAAAATACACAAATGAAGAATTGGTCAAACTAGCATTAGCAATTGATAAGTATGCCGTTACCGTATGGGAGTGGTTTATTAATACGTATACGCAAGAAACGGTTGCTGAATATCAAACACCAGTAAATCATGAACAATTAACCGCTGAACAAGAGCAGCAAATTCAAGCACAAGAAAAACGGATTGCAGAGCTCGAAGCTCAAATTGATTCATATCAACCTAAACTGTCTCCAATTGATTTAACGCCGGAAGCAAAAGTTAAACGGAAAAAGTTAAATCAATTATTTGCTAAGAATCATCCTTTGACAGAGGCAGAAAACCGCCGATTAATTGACAATCAACTACGGGAAGTTGGTTGGGAAGTAGATACTAATCAGTTAACACAAGCAAACGGAGCTCGTCCAGAGAAAAATAAGAATAAAGCGATTTCTGAATGGCGATTTAACAATGGAAAGAAAGCAGATTACGCCCTTTTTATTGGGAAACAATTTGTTGGAATTGTCGAAGCAAAGAAGCCAGATGAAACAGTCAGCACATCTGCTTTACAACAGTCATATGACTATTTTAAAGATGCAATTGAAGAAACAGGGGAAGAAGTTCCATTTATTTATAGTACGAATGGTCGTCCATATTTAGCTCAAGTTAAAACCGAATCGGGAATTTGGTTTTGGAATGCTCGAAATCCAAAACATGCACCAGAGGCGTTACCAGCTTGGCATAGCCCTGACGATTTAAAACAAAAATTATCTGCAAAACCAGAAGAAGATGCCAATCAAGAATTACATAAAGATGCTGATTTCCCTGAATTTGCTAATCGTAAATATCAAATAGAGCGATTCAAGCAATTGAATCTGCTGTTGCAAATCATCAATCGCGAATATTATTGGCGATGGCAACCGGAACCGGTAAAACACGGACAGCAATCTCGTTAATGTATCGGTTATTAAAACATAAGCGGGCCCGGCGAATTTTATATTTGGTTGATCGTCAATCGTTAGCAACTCAAACAAATAATGCGTTAACAGATAATCGCATTGAACAACAATCAATTTCTAGTATTTTTGGTGTTAAAACCTTTGAAGAGATATTGCCAGAAATGACAACTAAAATTCAAATTGCGACTGTTCAAGGGATGGTGAAACGATTATTCCATAATGGCGAGACTGAGATAACACCTGGAATGTATGATTTTGTAATTGTGGATGAAGCGCATCGAGGATATTTTGAAGATAAAGAAATGACTGATGATGAAATGGAATTTTATGATCATAATGATTATGTCAGTCAATATCGACGGGTTGTAGATTATTTCGATGCAGTAGCGATTGGAATGACAGCAACGCCGACACTAAATACAATCAAAATATTTGGTAATCCAGTATATAGTTATTCTTATCGTCAAGCGGTTTTAGATGGCTATTTAATGGATCATGATGCACCGATTATCTTGGAGACTGAGCAGTCACAAAATGGATTGCATTTTAAAAAGGGCGCTGAAGTTACGGTATTTGATTATGATTCACATCAAGTTGACACTGATGTATTGTCAGATGATATTGATTTTGAAGTCGATGATTTTAATATTAAAGTTGATAATACAGGATTTAATCGAGAAATTGCATCGTATTTAACAAAGCAATTAGATCCTAACGATCCAGAACTTGGTAAAACCTTAATTTTTGCTACTCGTGATAGTCATGCGGATAAAATAGTTTCGTTATTAAATGAAGCGTTTGAAGCTGCGGATAATCCAGTTCCTATAAATGCAATTATGAAAATTACCGGGAAAGATAGGCATCGAGAAGATCATATTAAGCAGTTTAATAATGAACAATTCCCTAATATTGTGGTAACGGTTGACTTATTAACGACAGGAATTGATATTCCATCAATCACTAATTTAGTTTTTTTACGGCGTGTTAAATCACGGGTATTATTTGAACAAATGTTGGGACGGGCAACCCGATTATGTCCTGATGTCGAAGTAGATCACTTTAAAATTTACGATGCAGTTGGCCAATATAAAGCAATGAAATCTTTTACGGCAATGAATCAGGTTATTCAATCTAAGAATATTAACCGATCCATTAAAGAACTGTATGAACTAGCTGTCGGGGCAACAAGTGAAGATGCATATCATGAATATCTAGAACAATTAACGGCAAAATTACAACGTAAATGTAGTCGATTGAGTAGTGAGCAAATTAATGAGCTTGAGGATGGATTACAAATTCCTGATTTGTTAGGTTGGGTTCGAAATTTGCAAACATTAACATTAGGTGAATTAAGTCAATTTGAAGAAGAAATCAATGTTTTAAATGATTACCGGGTAATGAAAAGGCGTGTAATTGTTTCATACGATGAGGATCAGGTTGTATCGGATAAACCCGGTTTTGGGAATGATGGTGTTACAACATCAAGTGATTATTTAGAAGAATTTAATCAATTTGTCCAACATGCAGTCAATGAAAAAGTTGGGATATACGTTACTGCTAAATCTAGACCACGGGATTTAAAATTACAGGATTTACAAGAAATTGAGCGTGTTCTGGTATTTAAAGGATTTAATGAAACAGATTTACAAAAAGCTTGGAAGCAAGAACATCATCAGAATACCGCTGCTAATATCATTAGTTTTATTCGCCAAGCGGCGTTAGGAACACCATTACAAGATGAAGATGAATTAATCAGTCGTGCGATGAAAAAAGTATATAACCTAGCTGATTGGAATGATAAACAAAAGAAATGGCTTCGCCGAATTGAAAGCCAATTGCGTGAGAATAATGTTCTAGGTCCGACCGCCAAGATGGCATTCAATGATAACGATATATTTAGAGAAAAAGGTGGTTATAACCGAATTAATAAAGATCTTGATGGAAAAGCTGATGAAATCATTAATCTGATTAATGATGTGATGTTTGGATAGGAGAATTGATTAAAATGAATAACCAGGAAATCGTACAACAACTTTGGAATGAAAGTAATGTTTTACGTGATGACGGAATTAGTAGCCAAGACTATTTAACCGAGTTAACCTATTTACTATTTTTAAAAATGAGCAAAGAGCAAGAACAAGAAGATCAAATCCCAAGCCAATATCGGTGGGACGAATTAGTTAAACGGGAAGGTCTCGATTTACAAAAATTTTATCGGCAATTATTACTAGATTTAGGTGATGCTGAAAAAAACTAAAAGTAAGAAATTAAATTCCATTTACGCAAATGCGTCAACGAATATTAGTGAACCAGCGAACTTAGAAAAGATTATTAAAGATTTAGATGCGTTAGATTGGTTTTCAGCTAGTGAAGATGGTTTAGGAGCATTATATGAAGGGTTGCTGGAAAAAAAGTGTTGAAGAAACTAAGTCTGGGGCTGGACAATATTTTACCCCACGACCATTAATTAACATGATGGTGCGGATGATCAAACCGAAAATTGGGGAACGTTTAAATGATCCAGCAGCAGGGACGTTTGGATTTATGATTGCCGCTAATCAGTATTTACGTGCCCAAACTGATGATTATTTTGATTTAAATGTCACTCAACAAAAATTTCAAAAGTATGAGGCTTTTTCAGGAATGGAATTAGTGCCTAATACATATCGGTTAGCGTTAATGAATGAATATTTGCATGGAATGGATGGTCATTTTGTGTTAGGCGATTCATTATCGGCAACTGGGAAATGGATGAAGAATTTTGATGTGGTTTTGGCTAACCCACCATTTGGAACGAAAAAAAAGGCGGGGAGCGTGCTACGCGTGATGATTTAACCTATCCAACCAAAAACAAACAATTAAATTTCTTACAGACAATCTATAACTCATTAAATAAATCTGGCCATGCCCGGGCGGCGGTCGTAGTTCCCGATAATGTACTATTTGAAAGTAATACAGGGGAACAAATTCGCTTAGATTTAATGAATAAATGCAACTTACATACAATTTTACGTTTGCCATCAGGAATTTTTTTTATGCCCCAGGGGTTCAAACTAACGTCTTATTTTTTGATCGTGGTACGACAGATCAAGACCAAACGAAATCTGTCTGGATATATGACTTACGATATCAAATGCGCTCATTTGGAAAGCGAAATCCCTTAAATAAGCAAGATTTTGCAGAATTTGAACAACTTTATCAAGCAGAAATGCGGAAAGCTACGTATGATAAGGAAAGTAATCCAAATGGTCGGTGGCGTGAATTTTCAATTGATGAAATTAAAGCACGGCCAAATACAAATTTGGATATTAGTTGGATGACGGATAATGATGAAGCCGATAATCGAACCTTACAAGAATTATTGGGCGAAATGAAAGATCAATCTGATGCAATCGCAACTGCTGTTAAGCAATTAGAACACTTGTTAGGGGATGTGGCGGATGAATAAACTTGATACAAAAGCATTAAAGCAACGCATCCTAACTTTAGCCATGCAAGGGAAACTAGTGAACCAAGATCCAATGGATGAACCGGCGAGTGAATTGTTAAAACAGATTCAAGCTGAAAAGGCTGAGTTGGTAAAAGCAAAGAAGATTAAAAAAACAACCCACATTGCCAGCAGTTACGGAAGATGAAAAGCCGTTTGCAATTCCGGATAGTTGGGAATGGGTACGGCTAGGGGAAATATCAAATATTGGAAGTGCCAAGTCTTATTCACCTTATGACATAAAACAAGATATACACATTTTAGAGTTGGCAGATATTGAAAGCGATACTGGGAAAATAATTAATTACAAAGTTACTAAAGATAAACCTAAAAGTAACAAGTATGGATATAATAAAGGACAGATTTTATTTAGTAAGTTACGACCTTATCTTAAAAAAAATTTAATTGCTCCAGATAACGGATATTGTACGTCAGAATTAATTCCATTTAACGGGATTAATTGTGAAAATAAATTTTTGTTAAATGTAATAAATAGTAGATATGTTCAATCTATTATTAGCCAAGAGACATCTGGAGTTAACTTACCTCGATTTAATCCTAATAAAATGAGGTTACTGCTAATCCCTCTTCCATCTTTTAACGAACAACGGCGAATTGCAGACAAAATCGATGAGTTGTTTGAGTTAGTTGATCAAATTGAAGTGTCGCAAAACCGGTATGATGATTTGCAAAAAGCGTTGCAAAAAAAGGTGCTGGAATTAGCGATGAAAGGAAAGTTGGTTAACCAAGATCCAACGGATGAAACAGCGAGTGAATTATTGAAACAGATTCAAGCTGAAAAGGCTGAGTTGGTAAAAGCAAAGAAAATCAAGAAACAAGCTACATTACCGGCAGTTACGGAAGATGAAAAGCCGTTTGATATTCCGGATAGTTGGGAATGGGTACGGTTGGGGAATTTAGGTGTTTGGCAAGCTGGAGCAACACCTTCTAGAAAAAAAATAATTTATATTATGAAAATGGTAGTATTCCATGGTTAAAAACAGGGGATTTGATGATGGAATAATAAAGGAGGTTTCTGAAAGAATTACTGAGCAAGCATTAGTTGATACTTCTGTAAAAATTAATAATCCTGGTAATATTTTGATTGCAATGTATGGTGCGACAATTGGTAAGTTAGGGATTGTCGGGAATTTTCCATTAACTACAAATCAAGCTTGCTGTGGAATGACACCTTTTAATGGTGTATTTAATTGGTATGTTTTTTTATTGGTTACTAAATTCAAGAAAGAAGTTAATTGAGTTAGGCAGTGGTGGGGCGCAACCTAATATTTCGAAAGATAAAATTAGTAAATTTTTAATTCCGTTGCCGTCTTTTGACGAACAACGGCGGATTGCTGATAAGATTGATGAAATAGTAGGGTTGTTGTCATGATTACATGGATAATTAAAAATTGGGGGTCGTTTGGTACTGCAATCAGTAGCATTGTTTCCATAGTGGAATTTTTGATTACGTACGGGTTTAATCGTCATAAGATGAATGTTTCAATTGTTGATGGTCACGAATTAAATCAGATTGATACTCAACAATCTGTTAATAACGAAACATACTTTATTGAAGTGATTGAACCAAATTCAAGTGTATTTATACGCTTGTACGAACAAACAATCATAAAGGAGCAGAGATTAATCAAAAAAACAGGCTCAATTTATCATCGATAACCTCGTTAAAGGAACTTCTTTGAGTGATTTAACCAATGAATATGGATTTGTGATTAAAGATGAATCTCAATCTTACAGTCGAATTTACTTATCTCCGACATAAGGAGACCAACTCAAAAAAAGACTAACCAAATCGGGTTAGTCGTTTTCTTGCTGTTTGCGATATACTAAAAAATAATTTAATCAATTATGGAGATGAGGGATTAAGGCCAATGGATGAAACGAAGCAGTATCGGTATCATGAATTTGTGGCCCAAATTACGGCCGACAGTCAGTTGCAGTTAATGGACTTGGTGATTTTAACGTGTGCGATTGGGATTGCCAGTGTCGGCTTGAACATGAACTCGGTGGCGACGATCATTGGAGCGATGTTAATTTCGCCGTTAATGGGGCCGATTTTAGGATTAGGGGTTGGGATTGTGGCTTCGCGACGCCCGTTATTTGTCAAAGCGGGCGCGACGTTATTGATTGAGGTCGCAATTAGTTTATTAGCGTCAGCTATATATTTCAAATTAACCCCGATTACGACGGGAGGGAGTGAAATTTTAAATCGGACGGCGCCAACACTGTGGGATATGTTAATTGCCATCTTCGGGGGAACGGCCGGGGTGATTGGAGCGACCAAATGTCAAGCTAATAATATTGTGCCAGGAGTGGCGATTGCCACGGCGTTAATGCCCCCTTTATGTACGGCGGGATATGGGTTATCCCAAGGTAATTGGTCGTACTTTGGGGGCGCGTTGTACCTCTTTTTAATTAATTCATTTTTTTATTATGCTAACGGCCATTATTGGGGTGAAGTTAATCTATCGGCGGGAAACTCGCGGGATTGAGCGCCGTCCTGTCATGCGGATTTTAACGATTCTGCTGATTATTTTAGGCGGGATTCCGAGTGCTATCACGACGAAACAAGTTGTGCAAGCGACAGTCGCCCAACGCAACATCCAAGCTTTGATTGATGACAAAATTAAGCATGGGACGATTATTGCGCAATCAGTTGATCTGAAAGCGAAGCAAATTCGGTTGTCCGTTGCCCAGGTCAATTTAAATCAAGATCAAATTCAGCAAATCATGGCGGCTCGGCGGCAGTATCATTTACAAGCCTATGATTTAGAAATTATCCAAGTGGCGGATTTAAATGAATTAACCAGTCGGGATTATAATCGCTATCTCAACAATTTAATTAATGACAATCGGAAAGATTATCAGGCGCAACAAGAACTTAATGTTACTAAAAAGTTAGCCAAAATCCGGCGAATTGCCAAAACGGAATTGGATGATCGATTAGTTAAGATTAGTGTCCAAAGTAATTACGACGTTTTGGGAAAGGGCAGTGTCCGGCAAAGTTATGACGTTGAAATTGTAGTTAATTCGCCGGTGAGTGATGATGATCAAGCACAATTAACGACCAAGATTAAGCAGACGCTACCGCAAGTTGATCAAGTGAAGTTTGTGCCGGACAATCAATCCGTAAATTAAGGATTTGTTGACTTATAGTAAGTGGTTGATCACAATGGTTGCTGTAACATCGGAGGGTAAAAACGATAGTTTAGCTGGATAAGATGCCTAGGGGGGCACCTTATCCTTTTTTTTAATTAGCGAATCGATTGGAACTAGACGGGGAAGATCATTGTTTCTATAATGAAGATAAATTTTAAAAAGTAAAGGAAATGATGATGTTTGAAAATTTAATTCCGGTCTCAACCTGGGATGAGCCGAATTTGGCCGTGTACACTAAGTTAACCGAGGCGCAGTTATTTCATTATCAACCGCAACACCCCGGCTTGTTTATCGCCGAAAGTCCGAAGGTGATTGAACGCGCGATTCGCGCTGGTTACGAACCGGTGTCAATGTTGGTTGAAGCTAGTGTTTTAGACCGCGATTTAAGCGAGTTAGCGACGGAAATCCAAGCCAATGCCACAGGGACAACGGTTGATTGGGCCAAGTTGCCAATTTATGTGGCCCCGACGGAATTGTTGCAATCACTTAAAGGCTACAATTTATTACGCGGGGCGTTAGCGGTGTTTCGGCGCCAGGAGCGGCTGACAGTAGCGGACTTTATCCAAGGTTTGCCAAGTGAGCATCCGCGCCTCGCCGTCTTGGAACACGTGGTTAATCCCGCCAATGTTGGGGCGATTTTTCGCTCGGCGGCTGCCCTCGGAATTGATGGGGTCTTAATCACCTCCGATTCCAGTGATCCCTTATATCGGAGGTCATCGCGCGCCAGTATGGGGGGAGTCTTCCAAGTACCATGGACGTACGTTGATGCCGAAACTTGGGAAGCAAACGGGATTGCAATGCTCCATGACCTGGGGTACCAAACGGCGGCCTTAGCGTTACGGCACGACACGATAAGTATTGGTGATCCGCAACTTGGACAGGTTGACCGGCTTGCAATTATTCTCGGTTCCGAAGGGCCAGGATTACGGGCGACGACGATTGAGCAAAGTGATTACACGATTAAAATTCCGATGCAAGTGGGCGTTGATTCCCTCAATGTCGCAGCAGCAAGTGCGGTGGCCTTTTGGGAATTAGGCAAGCGCCCGTAATCGTTCAGCAGTAAGAAAGGATAATGGCCATGAAACGATTTCTTAAGCAGTTGACGGTAGTCCTAGGCATGCTGGTGGTGGCTTGGTGGTTAATGCCAACGATGCCAGCCAACGCGGATGCAGATTATGAAGTCACTAAGATGAACGTTAACTTACAAGTAAAGCCAGATGGTTCGATTGATGTGACCCGGACCATCCGTTTTAAGTTTGATGGTGATCATCGTGGCGTTTACTATAACCAAGCGGTCGGCCAAGGCATGCGCTTAACCAAGCCACAAGTATCGAGTCCGGCCGGCAAGCCCGCCTATGACTTAACGAAAGCGGGGAAGCAGTACCGCTTTAAGATTTATCATCAAGTTTCAGACGGCGATTCATATCAAGTCACCTTGAAATACCGGCTAACACATGCGATTGTGAACTGGCGCGATATGGCCGAATTGAATTTTAAGGTGATTGGGTCAGCCTGGGAATGTGATTTAAATCACGTCAAGATTACCGTGCAATTACCAGGCGACCATCCGGTACATCACTTGCAAGCGTGGACTCATGGGCCGCTAACGGGGCAGACGAAAGTTGATCGTCACGCCGGCCGGGTCATCATGACGGTGCCAGCTGTTCCAAGTGGGCAATTTGTCGAAACCCATGTCGCTTTTCCCACCGCGTTAACGCCCTCGAACTCGAATCGCCGGGATGCAAACCGCCTGCACCAAATTCAGACCCAAGAAGCGCGCTTAAGTCGCCAAACCGCAGCGAAGCGCCACCGGTGGCAAGTCATTACCTGGATGTTAATTAGTGTCATAATTGCGCTCCCAAGTGGGTGGGTGATGTTTAGTTTGACGCGTAAAAAAACAAGGGGTGCCCGTGCAACGCGCCACGAAGTTACCACATAATTACGCAATTCCAACGGTTGATCCAGTGTTAGCGCTGACGTTGGATGGCGCCAAACGCCCTAACCCCCAGGTGGCGCTACCGGCCTATTTAACCTGGTTAGCGGGCCAAGGGAAATTGAAGATTATCCCAATTGCCGGGGCAAAGCCGGATTATGAGGTGCAAACGACGCCAACGACCCCAGCGAAATCCTTGTTAGCAACCTTATTTAATGATTTTGGGAATGGTCAGGCGTTTAAGTTAAGCCAGCTGAAAACAAGTTCGAACGCGACCGCAACGCAATTTAGTAAGGAATTAGCTACTTGGACCAAGAGTTACTACCAAACGGCGTTGCATACTGGGGAGCTTAATGCAGCTACAATTGCGAACCGGAAACAATTACGCTCAGTCCTGGGGTGGTTAGCAGTGATCTTAATGTTGCTGTGGTGCTTCTTATGGGGGAGTTGTTGGGATTATCTGCCAACTGAGCATGGTTATTGGCTCCTGGCCGGCCTGTTAGCTTGGGCAGGTGGCATGACCGTTCTTGGTGATTGGCTGATCCGCCGGCGCCTAAGTCCGTACAGTGAGGACGGGGCTCAGCAAGTGATGGCCGTGCGGGGCTTCAAGCATATGTTGCAAGATATTGGTCAGTTTAAGACCAAAGACGTCGGTGAACTGATTTTTTTGGGAACAAGTGATGCCGTACGCCGTGGCGTTTGGCTTAGCAAATAAAGTTATCAAGCAATTACAAGTGGAATTCCCAGCAACGGCGTTCGAAGCTGATATTAGCTTGTGGCAAATTTATGCCACCCATCATTTAAGCCAGTCATTTACTGGGATGCTCTCGAGTAACTTAACTGCGGTTACCGGATCCGGGAACGGTGGCAGTGGGAGCTTCTCTAGTGGTTCGAGTGGTGGATTTGGTGGCAGTAGCGGGGGTGGCGCTTTTTAGTAATAGGTTGCGATCCTAGCTATCCACTAGCTTGGTGCTGGGGAGCATAGTTAAAGTTAGTTATCCACCAGGCTCGTGCCGGTGAAACACCCCGTATGTTCATTAAGAAATCATTTGCCACAGCCACCTAAAATCAAGTAGAATCGATAGGGATGTAAGGAGGAACGATTTTTTGATTGAAATTAATCATCGGAAATATTCAGTCCCGAAAGTGTTAACGGCGGGCTTCATCTTCGTCATTCTAATTGGGATGTTGCTATTAAAATTACCAATTGCGACACGTGATGGGCTAGAAACGAGTTGGATGACCGCTTTATTTACGTCGACGAGTGCGACATGTGTGACGGGTTTATTACTAGTTGATACGGCAACCCATTGGACGTGGTTTGGCAGTTGGTGATTGCCCTCCTCGTTGAAATCGGGGGGCTGGGGTTCATGACCTTTGTGGTGATGGGGTTCATCATTACCAAACGGCAAATGCGAATTTCAACGCAATTGTTGACGCAAGAAGCGCTTAATCTGGATCACCTCTCGCAAAGTCGGGTCGTTTACTTGATCATTCGGCTATCCTTATTGATTCAAGGGGCGGGGGCGGCGCTCTTAGCGGTTGATTTGGTTCCTAAGTATGGCTGGCGTCACGGCTTATGGTTGAGTGTCTTCCAGTCAATTTCGGCGTTTTGTAATGCGGGGTTCGATTTATTTGGGAATAGCTTGGAAAACTTTAAGAATGATCCATACTTCCTATTGATTACGGCCGGTTTGATTATTGCTGGGTCCTTTGGGTTCTTAGTCTGGCAAGATATTCTTGAATATCACAAACGGCATCGGATGACATTACATACCAAGTTAGCGCTTCGGACTGGGGCGGTCTTAATGTTTATTTCGCTAGTGGTCTACTTCATTTTGGAGCACAACTTAGCGCGTTTTAGTGCTGAAATGTCACCATTGAATCGGATTATGAACACGATTTTTATGGCGATTACGCCCCGGACTGCGGGGTTGACGACAATTCCGTATCAAAACTTGACGGACGCGAGTATCGCGGTGACGGCGATTATGATGTTTATCGGTGGGGCGCCAGGGTCAACGGCCGGTGGGGTTAAAACCACCACGGTTGGTTTAATCGCCCTGCAAAGTATTGCGACCTTACGAGGTAAAAGTGATACTGTCCTAGCCAATCGCCGGTTCACGCAAGAAAATATTTTCCGGGCCTTAACCTTATTATTCTTATCGTTTATGCTGATTTTATTGGCAGTGCTGATTTTAGTGGCCACGCAAGCGCTACCGGAAAAAGATCCATTGTCGTACGTCATTTTTGAAACTGTGGCAGCCTTCGGGACGACCGGGATTTCGCTTGGCATTACGCCGACGTTAAATTTTGTCGGTCAAGTTGTAATTATGATTTTAATGTTTATTGGGCGGGTTGGAATTTATACCGTGATGTTCTCGATTTTTAACGCCCAACCAGCAAAGCAAACCTACCATTATCCAGAGGAGAGTGTTTTAATTGGCTAAAAAAGAAAGTTATGTCGTGATTGGACTCGGGAAATTCGGGATGACCATTTGTCGGCACTTGGCAAAAGCTGGTCAAGAAGTCTTGGCAATTGATAACGATCCTGAAGTCATCAATGAAGCGGCTAATATTGTCATGCGGGCCGTCGTAGCCAACGCCGAAGATGAAGAAGCCTTGCTTGATTTAGCAGTGGGGTCGTTTGATCATGTCTACATCTCGATTGGGCAAAACATCGAAGCTAGTATTATGGCCACCTTATTGATCAAAGAACAAGGGGGCAAAGACGTCACCTGTCGGGCGGAAAATATTCACCATGCCCGGGTGTTAGAAAAAAATTGGGGCTGATCACGTGGTGCGCCCCGAACATGATACGGCCGAACGGTTAATTTTTAACCAATTAAACCGGAGTGTCTTGGATTATGTTTACATTAATGATCATATGATGCTCGCCGAAGTCACGATTCGCAATCCAAAGTTCATTAACCAAACCTTGGAAAAATTAAACTTACGGCAACGCTTCGGGGTCAACGTGTTGGCAATTATTGAAGCTAACGATGAAGTGAATGAAATGCCGCAAGCTACTGATATTATTTGTGAAAATGATAAGTTAACGATTGTTGGGACGAAGGAATCGATTCAACGCCTCAGCGATGAAGTTGATGTTTAGAGAAAGGAATTATTATGGATGCAACCAATTTATCTCACCGGCTCCAAGTGGTGGCGGATTTAGTTCCCCAAGGAGCACGCTTAGCCGATATTGGCTCGGATCATGCTTATTTACCGGCGGCCTTGTTATTGAACGACCGGATTGAATTTGCCGTTGCTGGGGAAGTCGTCAAGGGACCCTTTGAAAATGCCAAGCATGAAGTCAGCCGGCATGGCTTAGCTGACCGGTTAATTCCGCGGTTAGCAGATGGTTTAGCGGCGATTGAACCGAATGATCATATTGATACGATTACAATTTGTGGAATGGGCGGGGCGTTAATTAAGCAAATTTTAGCGGCCCATTTAGACAAGTTAGTGGGCGTGAAGCGCTTGATTTTACAACCGAATATTGGGGAACCCGGCTTGCGGGCGTGGTTAGCTGCCCACCATTTTGAAATTATGCATGAAACGTTAGTCGCCGAAGATGATCAAATTTATGAAATCATCGTGGCGGAACCAACGTTATTGCCAGTTCGCTATAACGAACGGGAATTAACGTTTGGACCGGAATTAATCATGCACGGTGGCCCAGTCTTTACGGAAAAGTGGCAGGCCGAACGGCAACGGATGCAATTTGCGTTGCAACAAATGCAACAAGCGGCGCAACCACCCGTCGACCGGATTAATGATTATCAACACAAGATTCACTTAATTACGGAGGTCTTAGGTGATGTTGAAGTTACCAGCAATCATTAAGCAATTTGAATTATTTGCCGATCCCAGTTTAGCGGAAAACTGGGATCATGTTGGTTTGCAATTGGGCAATCCAGCTGCCAAGGTTAAAACCGTTATGACGTGTTTAGACGTCCGTCCCGCGGTGGTTCAAGAGGCAATTGAACAAGGGGTCGATGTCATTTTCTCGCATCATCCGTTGATGTTTAAACCAGCCAAAGATTTGGATTTGTCAAACCCACAAAACCAAATGTATGCGGATTTATTGACGCATGGTATCACGGTTTATTCCGCGCATACGAACTTAGATAGTGCCAACGGCGGGATGAATGATTGGCTAGCGGCCCAATTAGGTTTAACGAAAGTTGAAAAATTTGCCATTAGTGGCGCTGATCCCCATACGATGGAAGCCGTCGGGATGGGTCGAATTGGGGATTTACCAACGGCCGTAACGCCCAGCGAATTAGCGCAGCTCGTTAAGCAACGCTTTCAGGTTCCCGCGGTGCGGTTAATTCAACCAGAAACCGCAAAAACCATCAAGCGTGTGGCGATTCTTGGTGGCGCGGGCGGGAGTTTTTACCAAGCCGCGAAGGAAGCCGGAGCCGACGCATATGTGACGGGGGACTTGAGTTATCATGTCGCCCAAGATATTCAAGCCGCCGAGTTAGTGGTCGTTGATCCGGGACACCATATTGAAGTGGTGGCAGCCCACCAATTAGCAACGTTGTTAATGGATTGGTCACAAGCCCAAGGGTGGGATCTTAAGGTCCTAACGAGTACGGTAAATACCGAACCATTTGAATTTATTTAGTTATATGTAAAAACGACCACGCCTCAAAAGCAGAGACGTGGTCGTTTTGTTGTGGAAACGGCAATCTTAATTGAAGGTAATAAAAAAGAGCGCTGATTAGGCGCTCGCTACCGGTACGGATTGAGTAGCAAATTCAATCCATTTTGCACACCAGCATATTCATTTTTATATTACAAGTATAACACCTACTAACGTGATTAGCTAATTTTTTTATTTAAATGGTGATATAATTTAATTGCACATCACAGGTCTAGCAAGCCTGAATAAAAGTGTAGAAGGAGGTGACCTTCATGCACTTGATATGCATATTCATTTTTATAGTGCCTAGTAAGCACTTAAAACGTATAGTTAAAAAGGTCTTGCAGGGCTTGATTGAACTGCTTAGTGACTAATTTTTCTGCGCTGGCTCCTTGGGGTTGGCGCTTTTTGGTTATAAAAAAGAGCGCTGATTAGGCGCCCGCTACCGGTACGGATTGAGTAACGAACTGAATCCATTTTGCACACCGGTGTACTAATTCTTATGATTGAATTGTAACACACTTACTCTTAATCGTGATCATGTTTTAAGGCGTCAATTAACTTTGCATTTCGTTCCGCCACGATACTTGCTCCTTGGTCACCATCCCAGTCATAGAACCCGTGGCCCGTTTTGAGCCCGAGTTCATGGTGGGCAACCTTTGCTTGTAAGCGCGGATCTTCGGTAGTGGTGTGGTCTAATTCGGCATATAAGTATTTCGAAATATTATCAAACACGTCTAGGCCCCCTAAGTCAGCGCTCGCAATCGGGCCGACTAAATTCCACCGGCGTCCCAGACTGTATTTAACTACTTCATCCACTGCTGCGGGACTGGCAATGCCTTCGTCAACAATGTGCAAAGCTTCGCGCAAAACGGCGGCTTGGATGCGATTGCCAACAAAACCTAAGGCGGCTTGCTTTAAGGCGACCGGATGTTTACCAAGTTGGCGCATCAAGGAAACGGTATCCTTGACCGTAGCGTCGGTCGTGGCTTGACCCGGGACCACTTCAACGAGTGGCATTAATTGCGCTGGATTCCAAAAATGGGCGACGACAAAGCGTTCGGGATGCGTTAAGACCTTGGCGATGTCATCCGGCGACAATCCGGACGTATTCGTTGATAAAATTGTGGTTGGGGTAACGTGTTGCTCAATTTGGTGCCACACGGTTTGTTTGAGTGCTAAATCTTCGCTAATTGACTCCGTAACAAAGTCGGCGTTCGCCAAGGTATCCGCATAATTGTCGTGGAAGTGCAATCTATTATTGACCGACACTAAATTATCATTAGTTAATTGATGGTCAATCGCTTCTAAAATAATCGCGTTTAAGCGCTCTTGAATGGTTTCTTGTTGGTCTGGGTGATGTAAGAACAAATTGGTTTCAAAGCCCGCTAAAGCAAATTGGGCGGCAATGGCACTGCCCATTGTTCCCGTCCCAAAACAGGCAATTGTCTTAAAGTTAGTCATTGGGAATTCCTCCTAGTTGGTAAAATCAGGTGGTAAGGGCGCCGCGACTTGGACCACTTCATGCGTAAATGGTAACACTAACGTTAGCTGATGGGCATGCAGTTGCATTGGTCCGGTGGGGTGCGGGTGATAGAGCGGGTCACCTAAAATTGGGTGCCCCAGGGCGGCTAAATGGACGCGGATTTGGTGGGTGCGTCCAGTTTGTAAATTAAGTTCAACGATTGATTTAGTCGCGCTATGGGCAACGACCTGATAATTCGTGATGGCCGGTTGCGCGTTCAAACCATCGACTTGCCGTTTTCGTGGGTCAGTTGGGTGCTGCCCAATTGGTAATGTAATTTGGCCCGTGCCTTGTAAATCACCGGCAACGACCGCTGTATAATCACGGTGGATTGAATGATCGACTAAATGTTTATTTAAAAGTGGGACCGCTAATGGGTGTTTGGCAATCATCATTGCGCCCGAAGTCTGCTGATCAAGACGGTGCACCATATAGGCGGTACCAAATTGGGCGGTGGCATAGTTCATGACCGTGCCCGTTTCTCCCGGTTGATTAGGATGGCTCTTAATGCCCCGTGGTTTATTAATTACCACCACATCGCGATTTTCGAATAAAACCGGTAATTGACGGTGGTGATCTGGGACATAAGCCTGCCTTGTCTTAAAGTCATCGGCGCCAATTGTCAAGGTAACCTGACTGCCCGCTGGAACGATTACATCTGGTGATTGGTAGTGGCCATTAATCAAGATGCGCTGATCCTGGCGGAGTAAGTAATAGTAGCGCTTGGGGATTTCCCAATTTGCGATTAGTTGCCGAACCGTTTGTGTGCGGTCGGACGGTAAAGTTAATTTCCAAATTTTTTTCATCATTAGTAAAAAAAAGGTCGCCTGTTAACCAGACGACCGCGATTTTATTGGTCTGAGTTACGCGTTGGGTTCGCGTGACTCGTAATGTAAGTAATCACATTGACAAAGATTAAGGCTAAAACGGCCCCTAAAACGGCACACGTGTGTAGTCAACGGAAGTTTGTTCCAATTGGCTGGCAATGTAGCCGAAGACTAATCCATAAATGGCACCCCAAAATAGGGCAATGAAATTCTTCCAAACGAAACGCATAAATATCACCTCTTTAATTAATCTTAACTATTATAGCATACATAGGGAACGGTTTCATTAAACAATTCGCCGAGAACGGGTGGGGTTTGGTATACTTAAATTATTAATTCAGATTGAAAGGAGTGGCAGCATGGTTCCCTTGCAAGTTAAAAGTATGTACAGTTTACTACAAAGTCCGATTCGTCCACAGCAATTAGTGACGGCCGTGAAGGAACAAGGCTATTCAGCCGTAGCGCTGGCGGACGACCGGGTCTTATACGGGGCCTATGATTTTTATCAAGCGGCAACGAAGGAACAGCTGAATCCGTTGATGGGCGCTCAATTTCATTTGCAATTTGGAGCGTTAATGACGCAAAGTTTGCATGTCTTAGCGTATGCGATGTCAAAGGATGGCTACCAAACGTTGATGCGGTGGTCAACGAAGCAGTTAACCGCGCCCGACCAAGCTAATTTAGCGTGGGAAATGGTCCAAGCTGATACGAAGGACTTGTTATTGGTCATTCCGCCCCAATTATTAGCGACGGATGCCGAACAAATCGCTAGTTTAAATCACCTGCAAGCAACCTTTGGTGATCGGTTGTATTTAGGCATTAGTTTGGAACAAGATGCTGCTCAACGTGCGGTGGTCCAATCGCTGGCCCAAGCAACGAACTTACCAATCGTGGCGTGCGAGCGGGTGGATTACTTGCAACCAACGGATCATTTTGCCACCCAAGTACTGCATGCGATTGGGGCGAAGCAAGCCGTGGCGGAGCCATTAGTGGCCGCCCAACAATTAGGGACGGCCTTTTTAAAACCAGCGGCGCAAGTTGAACAAGCTTATGAAGCCTTGGGATTAGGGGAAGCCGTCGCGAATAATACGGCCGTAGCGGCGCGGTGTCACTGGGAATTAACGTTGCAAGCGCCAGTATTACCAAAATTTCCGACGCCCAATGGGGAAGCAGCGATTGATTATTTGCGGACGCAATGTTTAGCGGGCTTAAACCAACGGACATTGGCCCCTGGTAAAACGGTGGTCAATTACGAACAACGCTTAAATCGCGAATTAGCTACGATTGACCAAATGGGCTTTGCGGATTACTTCTTGATTGTTTGGGATGTGATGGCATTTGCCCACCGGACGAAGATTACGACTGGACCAGGGCGGGGATCAGCGGCCGGGTCGTTAGTGGCGTATGCGTTAGCGATTACGGATGTTGATCCGTTACAATATGACTTGCTCTTTGAACGCTTCTTAAATCCAGAACGGATTCAAATGCCGGATATTGACTTGGATTTCCCCGATAATCGACGGGATGAAGTGTTAGACTATGTCCATCAAAAGTATGGTCATGACCGTGTGGCCCAAATTATTACCTTTGGGACGTTGGCAGCGCGGCAAGCGATTAATGACGTAGCAAATGTCTTACAAGTCCCTAAATATCAACTTGGGGAATTGCAACAAATGATTCGCCACCAAACACGTGGCAATCAAAAACTAACGCTGGCTCAAATTATCAAAGCATCCCAACCATTACAAAATTTAATGGCTGATGATGAGTTAATTCACTTAGTGGTGACGACGGCGGAACAATTAGAAGGCCTGCCACGGAATGCGTCAACGCACGCGGCCGGGGTGGTGTTAGCTGATGAACCGTTAATTCAAACGGTACCGTTACAAACTGGGCGCGACAATGGAATTTTAGTGACCCAATTCCCTAAAGACCCGGTGGAGGCCTTAGGGTTATTAAAGATGGATTTCTTAGGCTTGCGTAACTTATCAATTGTGGATGCGACCTTAAAGTTAATCCGGCAAACTGAACCAGCCTTTACGTTAGCCGGGCTGGATTTAAATGACCGGGCGACCTTGCAATTATTCCAGCAAGGGGAAACGGATGGGGTGTTCCAATTTGAATCAAGTGGGATTCGACGGGTCTTAAAGCAATTGCGTCCGGACCGGTTTGAAGATATTGTAGCCGTCAATGCCTTGTATCGTCCCGGTCCCATGGACAATATTGCGCACTTTATTGCCCGTAAACATGGCCAAGAGCCGATTAATTATCCGGCGCCCCAATTAGCCCCGATTTTAGCGCCAACGTATGGAATTTTAGTCTACCAAGAACAAGTTATGCAGGTAGCCGTAACGTTAGCGGGCTTTAGTCTCGGGCAAGCCGATATGCTCCGGCGGGCGATGGGGAAGAAGAAGCAAAGTGTGATGGAAGCGATGCGTGACCAATTCTTGCAAGGGGCGCAACAGCGGGGAATTGACCAAGCGGTGGCCATGCAAGTCTTTGATTATATGGATCGGTTTGCTAATTATGGGTTTAACCGCTCCCACGCAGTCGCTTATTCGAAGATGGCCTTTCAAATGGCAGCCTTAAAACGCCATCGCCCCCAAGCTTTTTTTGCGGCCTTGTTGCAATTAGAAGCGAATGCCGATAAGCAACTGGCTCACTTTGAAGCGGCCAAACGCCTCGGGGTGAAAATTTTGCATCCGCACATTAACCACAGCCAAGCCGATTTTGCACTTGAACACGGTCAACTACGGATGGGCTTAAATGCAATTCGGGGCCTCGGCCGCGATTTCATCCACGCAATTTTAACCGAGCGCCAAGCTCATGGTGATTATCAGAATTTAAATGACTTTATTAGTCGCCTGGATGATCGTTGGCAAACGGAAAAGAATATCGCGCCATTAATTTATGTGGGCGCCTTTGATCAACTCGGCTATAATCGAGCGGAATTAATTGATGCCTTGCCCGGACTTTTAGAAGGGGTGACGAAGTTTGGAAGTTTAGCCGCCACTTTTGCGCCGATTATTAACCAACGGCCGGCGTGGCCCCTCACCGAACGGCTGGCTAAAGAAAGTGAATATTTAGGGATTTACTTATCCGGGCACCCCGTGAATCAATATGCCAAATTAAAGGCGCGCTTACAATTGCCAGCGATTACCCAACTGCGGCCTGGCAAAGTCAGGGTGCTGGCCTTAGTTAACCGGATGCGGGAAGTTCAAACCAAGCGTGAGCGCAAGGCAATGGCCTTTTTAACCTTGAGTGATGATACGGGGAATTTGGAAGCTACGGTCTTTCCGCGCCAATTCCAGGCATTTGGTCGCCAATTAAAAGCCAACCAAATTTATGTGGTAACGGGAAAAACCGAATGGCGCGACGATCATTTGCAATTGATTGTTGATCAGGTACAACTAGCGAGTGACGTCCAAGCCCAATTTCCAACCAGCGCTGGGTCTTGCGGTTGCAGCTAAGTCAGTATACTGAGCAATTCCAAGCTGATTTGGCTCAAATTCAGCAGCAATTTTCCGGGCCGGTGCCAGTTATTTTATATAATGCCCAAACTAACCAAGCACAACAAACCAATTTTCATTGGCAAGGAAATGAGCAAGTTCAAGCCAAATTAGTTACCCTTTTAGGGGCGGATAACGTCGTTTTACAAGATTTATCGGAATAATTATGCGATTAACTGTTTCAAATTGCGGTGGTTATGATATGATATTTACTGAACGTCATAGGAA
This sequence comes from Limosilactobacillus equigenerosi DSM 18793 = JCM 14505, assembly GCF_001311375.1. Lineage (GTDB taxonomy): Bacteria > Bacillota > Bacilli > Lactobacillales > Lactobacillaceae > Limosilactobacillus > Limosilactobacillus equigenerosi. The sequence goes on along the minus strand of NZ_BBAS01000005.1, from coordinate 67,470 downwards.
AGTTTTATGGCGAGAAAAAGAGCACAAAGGAGCACACATTTCTTATGAAGAAGACAAAGATTGTTAGTACATTAGGTCCAGCAAGTACTGATGTAGATACAATTGCTAATTTGATTGAAGCCGGTGCAAACATTTTCCGGTTTAACTTCTCACACGGTGACCACGAAGAACACTTGGGTCGGATGAACAATGTTCACGAAGCCGAAGCACGGACGGGTAAGAAGGTTGCCATTTTACTTGATACCAAGGGGGCCGAAATTCGGACTACGGTACAAGCAGAAGGTAAGATTCCATTCCACACGGGTGATGTTGTTCGCATTTCAATGGATGACACGCTTGAAGGAACGAAGGACAAGATTGCCGTTACGTACGATGGCCTTTACGACGACGTTAACGAAGGTGGTCACGTCTTATTCGATGATGGTCTTTTAGACATGGTAATCGAAGAAAAGGACGATGCTAACCGTGAATTAGTATGTAAGGTCCTTAACAACGGTGTGTTAGGTTCACGGAAGGGTGTTAACGCCCCAGGTGTTTCCATTAACTTACCAGGGATCACGGAAAAGGATACTTCAGACATTCTATTTGGTTTAGAAAACGGAATCAGCTACATTGCTGCTTCATTCGTGCGGAAGCCACAAGATATTGAAGACATCCGTGCTTTACTTAAGCAAAAGAACATGGAAGATGTGCTCATCTTGCCTAAGATTGAATCACAAGAAGGGATCGACAACTTCGAAGCCATCATGGAAGTTTCTGATGGTTTAATGGTTCCTCGTGGGGACATGGGGGTTGAAGTACCAGCCGAAAACGTGCCAATGATTCAAAAGATGATGATTCGTCGTTGTAACGAAATGGGTAAGCCAGTTATCACGGCAACGCAAATGTTAGACTCAATGGAAGAAAACCCACGTCCTACGCGGGCCGAAGTTTCTGACGTTGCCAACGCGGTCTTTGATGGTACGGATGCAACAATGCTTTCTGGTGAATCTGCTAACGGGGACTACCCAGTTGAATCCGTAGCTACGATGGCACGGATTGACCAAAAGGCCGAAGCTAACTTAGCTCAATACGGTACGGAAACGTTTAACTTTGACAAGTCAGACGTTACGGAAACGATCGGTTCAGCCGTTGCTAAGGCAGCCGCTGACCTTAACATCAAGACGATCGTGGCAACGACGACGAGTGGTTACACGGCGCGGATGATTTCTAAGTACCGTCCAAATGCTGATATCTTAGCCTTAACGTACGATGAACGGACGCAAATGAGCTTAATGCTTAACTGGGGGGTTCAACCATTTGTGATTGACCAACCATCAACGTCTGATGAAATGTTCGAAATGGCTTCTCAAAAGGCCAAGGAACTTGGCTTTGCCGAAGCTGGTGACAACATCATCGTAGTTGCCGGACTTCTTCATGGTGGTGCCGGTACGACGAACTTAATGCGGATTCAAACGGTTAAGTAATTAACAATTAAATCCAACTAGTGAAAACGCGGGTGCTTGGCCCGCGTTTTTATGTGGGCTGGTTTGTGTTTCCAAGCAGAAACCGGTAAAATAGTATCACGATTAGCAATGAAGGAGAAATCGATGAACACTGATTTAGGGAAGATTGTCACCGCCGTGATGATTGATGAAAATGAAACTGATTACTTTGTCCAACCGGAACGCAACGGGAAGACGTATCGCTTACCAAAGGATGAAGCCCCACAAGTGCTCCATATTGGGGGTTCGGTCCAAGGATTTGTGTATGAAAATAACCACCACCAATTACAAATGACGTGTGATTATATTCCCACCATCCAAGTTGATCACTATGACTTTGGGGAAGTGGTCAGTGTCCGGCGGGACCTCGGGGTGTTTGTTGATATTGGGTTGCCAAATAAAGATATTGTGGTTTCCTTAGATGATTTACCAAGCTTGAAACATTTTATGGCCGCAACCCGGCGATAAATTATTAATGGCCTTGGAAGTAGATAATCATGATCGGATTTGGGGAAAATTAGCTGATGAAGCAATTTTCCAAACGATTGCGACGAAACCCCAAGCCAAAATGAAGAACCGGAATGTTAAGGGAACGGTGTATCGCTTGAAGATGGCGGGGTCCTTTGTCTTGACGGATGATTACTGCCTTGGATTTATTCATCCGAGTGAACGGGATCAAGAACCACGGTTAGGGCAACATGTTGATGCCCGGGTGATTGGTATTTCCAGTCACGGAGCTTTGAATCTATCCTTAAAACCTCGGGCCTATGAAGCGATTGGTGAAGATGCGCAACAAATTATGGCCTTGTTGGAACATTCGCTTGATCAACGGTTAGCCTTAACCGATAAGAGTGATCCGGATGAAATTCGGGCTGTCTTGGGGATTAGTAAGGGCCAATTCAAGCGCGCGATTGGTCACTTAATGAAGGCCGGTTTAGTTAAGCAACAAGACGGTTATACGCAATTAATTAGCGATGACCATGAATAATTGGGTGGCGAGCTACCATGAGTGGCTCTTAACCCAACCGTTACAAGCGCGCACCAAGGATGCTTATTATCAAAGTGTTTTACAGTTCAAAAATTATTTTCAGTCAATTGGGATTCAGCAATGGACCCAAATTGATCAATGGTCCTTACAACATTGGCAACGACAACAAACGACCAGCCCAACTACTCAACGGCGCCAGTTACTGCAATTAGGCCATTTTTTTGCGTATGCACAACAGCAACAATGGGTACAAACCAATCCCGTTCATAAAATGAAATTGCCAACGGCGCAGCCAACCGCGGTGCGGCCGTTAACGGGGGCAGCGATTCAACAAGTTCTGGATCAGCTAGCCGTGACCGATGCCCAACAATTACGGACGCGGTTGATGATTGAATTGTTGTATACGACTGGCATGCGGGCCCAAGAATTAACGCAAGTGAAGGTCTTGGATGTTCAAGCTGCGTTACAAGTAATTCAACTACCGAAACGGGTGGTTTTGTACGATGATTTAACAGCGACCACGCTCAAAGAATACCTGACGATGCTGTCCCCCGCACAAGTTTACTTATTTGAAGCGCGTGGGCAGCAGCCAATTACTCGGCAAGCTGTTTGGCAACGGGTTAAACAGGCGGGGCGTCAAGCGGGTGTGGCAGACTTTACCCCCGCTAAGTTACGGGCCAGTTTCGCAGCCCGTTTACAGGAAAACGGAGCGCCGCCAACGTTAATTCAGACGTTATTAGGTTCAAATTAGAGGCACGCATCATGTTAGAAACATATCGAAAAGAAAATCGAAAAATTGCGCTCGGATTATTATCGTTTATTACCAATCGGGCAACGAATTATGATGATTTAAATCAATTATTAGATTGGGGTTTAACTACACCGCGGAGTGTCTTGTTATGGGAAAATCCCACGATTAATCAGGTCAGCGGAATTGTAATTGTGGAACTTGGCCCCACGTATGTATTACTACGGGAATTTGCGTTGTCACCAGGCGATCGCTCCGGTCGCAATATGTTTGCGATTTTTGATGAGCTCAAGCAACGCTATCCTGAACATCGGTTAATGGGGACATTAACGACCCAATCATTATTATCAAGCTGGGAAAAAGCCCGGCAGTATGAGGAGAAAATCAATGGCAACCAATTTACCGCGCCACGTCGGTGATATTACCTTACACTTACAAGATTTTGATGGGCCCTTAGACTTGTTGCTTCACCTAATTAAGCAGGCCGAAATGGATATTTACGATATTGAAATCAGTGCGATTACTGATCAATATATGGCGGTGTTACGGCAGGAAACCGCCCATCAATTAGAAGTGGCTGGCGAATACTTCGTGCTTGCGGCGACTTTAATGGCGATTAAGAGTGAAATGTTACTGCCCCAACCAACCGTGGAGTTTGATCCCGAACCGGATGAAACCATTGATCCACGGGAAGAATTGGTTAGTCAATTGTTAGAATATCAACGCTATAAGCAAGCGGCAGCCAACTTGAAGGATAAGGAACAAGAACGGGCGCAAGCGTATACTCGGGAAGCGATGGCGGTGCCAACCGATTTAATTCAAGCTTCGTTTGCCCCCGGGGTCTCATTGGATGAATTGCAAGCAGCCTTTGCGGCGGTGATGAAACGACATCATTTTAGCGAGCCAGCTACGCAAACCATTCAAGCGGAACCAATTACGGTCGCCGAACGAATTGACCATGTGTTAGCGACGGTGACGGGCCCAACTCGGTTTGAAGATTTATTTGCTGATGCTAAGACCCGGGATAATTTAATTACCACGTTAATGGCGATTTTAGATTTAGCCAAATATCAAGCGATTAAAATTGAACAAAGTGCGCCCCTGGCCCCAATTATTATCTTGCCAGGCGCCAAGAAAGCGGAGTATCAACATGGATAAATTAGCGCAATTAGAAGGCTTACTCTTCATTAGTGGCGACGAAGGGATTACGGTTAGTGAACTCGCTAACAGTACAAATTTACCGAATGCAACGGTGACCGAATTATTAACGCAGTTGCAAACCCGGTATCAAACTGATGAGCAAAGTGCGTTACAACTACTACAAAGTGACCAAACGTATCGATTAGCGACCAAAAACGAATTAGCACCGATTATGAAGCGGTACTTTGAAGCGCCATTAACGGTTCCATTAACCAACGCCTTATTAGAAGTCTTAGCCATTATTGCTTATAAGCAACCAATTACCCGGCTGGAAATTGATGATATCCGGGGGGTGCAGAGCTCCGGATCAATTCAAAAGTTAATGATGCGCGGGCTAATTGAAACGAAGGGCCGTTTGGATGTCCCCGGACGCCCATTTCGGTATGCTACGTCGGCGTCCTTCTTAGACTACTTTAACTTGGCGACGTTGGCAGATTTACCAGCGTTACCAACGACGGATGAAGCGGCGTTAGCAGGCGATATTTTCTTACAAGCTTTGCAATCAAAACAAGCAATCAATGAGGAAGCAGAATAGATGGAACGATTACAAAAAAGTGATGGCCCAAGCGGGGGTAGCTTCGCGGCGGGCATCAGAAAAATTAATTACGACTGGTCATGTGACAGTCAATGGCGAAATGGTGCGCGAACTCGGGACAAAGGTAACGAGTAAAGATCATATTGAAGTTGACGGGGTCCCGATTGAACGCGAAGCCTTAGCCTATTACATGTTAAACAAACCTCGCCGCGTGATTAGTTCAGCCCATGATGATAAGGGGCGGCGAACGGTCGTTGATTTATTAGACGCCGAAGATGTCACGGTGCGGTTGTACCCAGTGGGGCGGTTGGATTATGATACGACTGGTTTGTTAATCATGACCAACGATGGGAATTTAGCCCAAGGCTTGATGCATCCAAAGTTTGAAGTTGATAAGGTTTATATTGCTAAAATTAAGGGTGCATTATCAAACGACGATCAACAACAATTACGCCTGGGGGTTAAAATTGATGGTCGGAAAGCGAAACCCGCGAAGGTCAAAGTTACGAGTACGGACGACCAAAAGCACACCTCAATTGTAAAATTAACGATTCATGAAGGTCGTTACCACCAAGTGAAAAAGATGTTAGAAGCCGTTGGTCACCCCGTGATGAAATTACACCGGGAAAGTTATGGGCCATTAACGCTTGGTAAGTTGCAACCGGGCGAATGGCGCGAATTACGGCCACAAGAAGTCGAGGAATTAAAGGCTGTAGCCACAGCAACGAAACCCAAGCGAACCAATGTTAAATCGGGTCGTAACCCTCGGCACCGCCAAGGAAAACGACCAGCCAAGTTAACGCAAAGTTCAGCACGACGGGGACGACGCCAACGCTAAACCGTTGACGCTAATGCCGACTAGTGATACACTGAACAAGTGAAATCAAAGTGAATAGGTTTGTCTTCAAGGCAGGGTGTAATTCCCGACCGGCGGTATAGCCCGCAACCCACAATCGTGGTGGAATCTGGTGAAATTCCAGGTGCCGACAGTAAAGTCTGGTATGCAGAAGATTAATTGAGGGCATCTTTTTTGGTGTCCTCTTTTTTTGGAGATAAATCTCGCAAAGTTTGAGGAGGTTTAGATCATGACGAATTCACATTTACGCTTACAACGGATGGCGATGGTAGCGATCATGGGGCGCTTGCCTTTATTTTAATGATTTTCGAAATTCCGAACCCATTTTCCGTAGCCGGCTTTTTGAAATTGGATATTTCTGATTTGCCGGTAATTTTGGTCACGTGGTGTTTCGGCCCTTGGAGTGGGTTAGCTACTGCTGCGATTAAAGTTGTCTTGCATTTAATGGTAGGGGGCGACTGGTTAGGTTCATTAAGCAATTTAATTTCAGCCGCCTGTTTAATTTTTCCGTTCAATTGGGCCTTTCAACATCCCAAATGGAAATTATACAAACGCCTTTACATTGGTGGGGCAGTAGCTACTATTACGTTAACGCTAGTCATGTCCTTACTAAACTTATGGGTTTTAGTCCCGCTGTATTCAGTAGTTTGGGGCTGGCACAAGTGTGCCGATGGGACAATTAATTGCGCTCGGGGTGGCGCCGTTCAATGTCTTGAAAGGGTTGATATTAGCCGCGTTGTTTGCGCTATTAGCTAATTCACTCAAAGGCGTGGTAAAACAATATCAAAAATCGTAAAAAGAATGGTCGATTGGTTACGCTTACGTTATAATAAGCGAACGAATCGACCGTTTTTAGTAAGGGAAGGGGAGCCAATGGAAGAAGATTTATTACAGTTACTAAGTCCACAACCACGGCGGTTACGAGTTATTGAAAATATTTTGCGCGGGCGGCGGTCGGAGGCGACTTTATTTTGGGCCTATAATTACCATATTTTAGGGATGCTGGGGGCGCGGCGCCAGTTAACGCGTGGTCAATGGGAACGAATGATCCGGCAATGGGAACAACGAGGTTGGGTGCAACAAGCGGACCAACAAGCTTGGTTAACGAGTGCCGGGGCTGACCATTTAAGTAATTGGCAACGAGAACACTACCAAAGTCAGTTCGGGGCGTGGGCGTGGGTAACAAATGTTGATCAATATTCCCAACGATTATTACTCGCCTTGCAAGTGATTTCGGAATTTAAGCACCAACACGCTCACTATGTACCGGTTAATTTAAATGAATTTGAAATGCAACGGGTGCGTCAATGGGTGCAAGCGTTAGCCAAATCAGATTTAACGTTAATTGAAACCCAAATCACTCAACTGGTAGCGCAACTAGCGCAACATGATGAACGCTTGGCGATAGTGTGGACCTATCGCTTAATTGGGTATCATTTAATTGGGTGGACTGAGCGGCAAGCGGCCGCTGAATTAGCGGTTGCCTTACCTGAAGTGCGGCTGATGATTCGGGATACCTGGTTGTTTATGGCGACCGGGATTGCCCAACAAGGGGGACCGTTGGCAGCGTTAATGAGTGATTTAATTAATCCTCGCCCCATTACTAGCAGTGCTGCCAAAACCCTCCAAGCATATCAACAGGGGTTAACAATGGAACAAATCAGTCAACGCCGTTATTTAAAGCTCAGTACGGTTCGGGAACACTTATTAGAAGTGGCCATTTTAATGCCAAATCAGCTTCAAATGGCTTCGCTAATTCCACCAGCGGTCCTGGCAATTTTGAAACAGTATAGCGACCAACCCGCCGTGACGTGGGAATATGATGCAGCCCGTTTTCCGGTTGAAACAACGGTGGCGTTTTTTTACTTTCGGTTATATCAAATTATGAGGTGTCATCAGGAATATGGCGATTACAACGGATCAATTGCATAAATTATTGCAGACGCATTTTGGGTTTGCTGACTTTCGACCGGGGCAATTACCAACCTTAACAGCGGTGTTAAATGGGGAACCGACGCTGGCAGTCTTGCCAACCGGCGCCGGGAAGTCCCTCTTGTATCAATTGCCACGTTACGTAATTCAGGCCCCAATTGTGATTGTGTCCCCCTTAATTTCGTTGATGCAAGATCAAGTTAACCGCATCCGCGAACATGGGCATGGTCGGGCAGTCATGTTAAATTCAACGTTGACGTATCAAGAACAACAATTAGTTTTACAGCATTTACGGGAGTATCAATTTATTTTTATTTCACCAGAGACGTTGGTGAAACCGAAAATCTTAACGGCCTTAAAACGCCAAGGAATCGGCTTGGTGGTCATTGATGAGGCACACTGTATTTCGCAATGGGGGCCCAATTTCCGGCCTGAATATTTATTGCTTAAAGATGTCTTACAGCAATTAAACCCACCGCGGTTGTTAATGTTAACCGCCACGGCCCCGCCCAAAGTCCGAACTGATATTTTGGCCCGACTCGGGTTGGTGGAAACGCAAGTGACGCAAATTGTTGAATCAGTTAACCGGCCGAATATCTTTTTTTGCGGTTGAAAAAGTGGCGGACGAGGCAACGAAGCAACAGCGCCTATTAGCTTTGGTTAAGGAACTTGGTGGCCAAGGGATTATTTACTTTTCCAGTCGCCAATTAGCCAACGAAATGGCGACCGCCTTACAAGCCGCAACTGAGCTGCAAGTCTCATCGTACCACGCGGGGTTGGACGCCTTGGAACGGTATCGAATTCAACAACATTTTATGCGCGATCAATTAGATGTCATTTGTGCAACGAGTGCCTTTGGGATGGGGATTGATAAGGATAATATTCGGTATGTGATTCACTATCATTTACCGAAGAGTTTGGATGACTATGTGCAAGAAGTTGGCCGGGCGGGCCGGAATGGGCAACCAAGTGTGGCAATTTTATTGAATGCCCCGGGGGATGAATTGCTCCCACAAAGCTTAAACCAAATTGAAATCCCACCCGTACCTATTTTGGAACAAGTCCAAGCCCGTCAATTACCAGCGAGCGCGTTAGGCGAGCAACGGGAAATTTTACAATTTTACTTAACGCATGGAATTGCGCCAAGCGAACTGGCGGCCTTTTTAGCGCCGCATCAGGCTGAATTGGCGCAACAATTACAGTGGATGCAAAGTTATCTGCAAGTGCAAGGTTGTCGGCGGCAGCTAATTTGGCGGTATTTTGGTGAAACCGGAGCCAGTCAGGCGCGGTGTTGCGATGGCTGTCAACCCGCTTGGACGCCAGCAACGTTGGATTTACCAGCGTGGGAAGTTCCAAATCGGGAGCAAAATCCCTTGGCGTGGGAAAAGCGGTTAAAACAATTCTTTAACTAGTAGACCGACCCTTGAAAATAATGATATGATAGAATGCGAGATTAATTTAGATGGAGGAATACCATGAGTAAAGAACCAGAAAAGCAACCAACGGATGACCAATTATGGAATAAGACGTTTGACGAAGCCCCAGAAGTCGATCCAACGGCGGGGTTAGATGAATCGGAAGTTAAGGATGACGCCACGCAGACGGAGCAACCAGGTAGTGATGAACCAGTTGTTGAAGAAGTTTCGCTTGAAGATGACCCCAAGGCGGTGCGTTCAAAGCGGATGGGGAACCAATTATTAACGTTGTTAGTAATTTTGGTGGTCGGCTTAGCTGCTACGCCAGTGATTTACTGGGTGCAAAATCAAAATAAGTTTAGTCACCCACAAACGGAAGCGGTGGAAAGCTCTAACAAGCGGCATTCAGAAGAAGCTTCAAAGCGCGCGGCTGAAAAATCCGCAAGCGCTAAGAAAGCGTCAGAAGCAGCTGCCAAGAAGAAGGCCGCGGCGAAAAAGTCATCTAAATTAGCTAAGGAAAAGGCCGCAAAGGCAAAACGTGCTAGTGAAAAGAAGCAAGCGGCGGCTGATTCAGCCAAGGCAAAGCGGGAGTCAGTAAAGGCAGCGAAAGCTTCATCCAAGGCAGCCGCAAAAGCTGCTAAGGAAGCTAGTCAAGCGAGTCAATCCAATGCTAACCAAGCTCAAGCCCAACCAGCTCAACAACCGGCTGCCCAAACGACCAACACTGGCTCTAACTATGCGACGGTGCAACGGGGGCAAGGTCTTTACCGAGTGGCTGTTAACAACGGAATTACGGTGCAACAATTGATGCAACTGAATGGCTTAAGTTCAAGTGCTAACTTACAACCTGGGCAACAATTACGAGTACGGTAAGGAGAGAGTTAATGACGAGTTTTCAAGTAGCAATTGATGGACCAGCCTCAGCCGGTAAGAGTACGGTGGCGAAGTTAGTTGCCCAAAAGTTTGGCTTTATCTACTGTGATACTGGTGCGATGTACCGGGCGGTGACACTAGCGGCCTTACAACAAGGAGTGGCTATGGATGATGAAGCAGCGATTATTGAAATTGCGCAACATTTACCACTCCGCTTTGAAGCGGGGGATCCGCAACAAGTTTTCTTAGGCGACCAAAATGTGACCCAATTGATTCGGACGAGCGAAGTGGCGGCTAATGTTTCAGCCGTCGCAGCGATTGGTGAAGTTCGGACGGCCATGGTGGCCATGCAACGGGAAATTGCGGCGACCGACAATATTGTCATGGATGGTCGTGATATTGGAACGACGGTCTTGCCTCAGGCGCCAGTTAAAATCTTTATGGTTGCTTCGGCTTATGAACGGGCCCGGCGGCGGTATGAAGATAATAAGCAACGGGGATTACCAACCCAATCAATCGAAGCATTACAAGCAGCGATTGAATTACGGGATCAAAAGGATTCCACGCGGGCAGTGTCGCCATTAACCCAAGCGCCCGATGCGATTCGCTTAGATACGACGCACTTAACGATTGAGGAAGTTGTGAACGAGATTAGTGAAATTATCGAAAAAAACTCAACAAATCGGTTAAAACACTAGTCAAAGCGGATTTCATTTAGTAAAATAGTAATCAGAGTTAATTGTCACTAGGAGGATTTTATTAGATGGCTGAAAATGAAACTATGAACGCGATGTTAGAAGCACTTGACAGCATCAAGCCAGTTAACGTTGGTGATGTTGTGAAGGGGAAGGTATTGCAAATCGATGACGATCGCCAAGCAGTCGTTGGGATTGAAGGTGCCGGGGTTGAAGGAATTGTTCCTGCCAACCAACTTTCAACGAAGCCAGTTACGGACATCAACGATGTTGTTAAGGTTGGGGATGTCTTAGACTTGGTTGTTATCTCAAAGATCGGCAGCGATAAGGAAAACGGGAGCTACTTGCTTTCACACCGTCGTTTAGAAGCCATGAAGGTTTGGGACGAAGTACAAGCTAAGTTCGAAGCTGGCGAAACGATTACGGCTACGGTTACGCAAGCCGTTCGTGGTGGATTGGTTGTTGATGCTGGAGTACGTGGTTTCGTACCTGCATCAATGATTACTGATCACTACGTTGATGATTTAAACCAATTCAAGGGTCAAGAACTTGAATTCAAGATTGTGGAAATTGAACCAAGCGAAAACCGTTTGATCCTTTCACACAAGGAAATCGTTCAAGCACAACACGCTGAAGCAGCTGCTAAGATCTTCGGTTCATTAGCTGCCGGTGACGTTGTTAAGGGTAAGGTTGCTCGGATGACGAACTTCGGTGCCTTCATCGACCTTGGTGGGGTTGACGGATTAGTTCACGTTTCTGAAATTTCATACGACCACGTTGCTAAGCCAGCTGATGTCTTAGAAGTTGGTCAAGAAGTTGACGTGAAGGTCTTAAGCGTTGATGCTGATAAGGAACGGATTTCCCTTTCTATCAAGCAAACGTTACCTGGACCATGGGATAACATTGAAGAAAAGGCCCCACAAGGTGCTGAATTAACTGGTACTGTTAAGCGTCTTACGGACTTTGGTGCCTTTGTTGAAGTCTTCCCTGGTGTTGAAGGTTTAGTTCACATTTCTCAAATCTCACACAAGCACATCGCAACGCCTGCTGATGTCCTTAAGGTTGGGGAAGAAGTTAAGGTTAAGGTACTTAACGTTGAAGCTGATAAGCAACGTTTAGGTCTTTCAATCAAGGCCTTACAAGAAGCTCCAGCTGGTGCTGAAAACAATAACAACAACGGTGGCAACCGTCGTCCACGTCGTCGTAACAACACGAACAACTTCGTGGCTGATGCCCCTGAAGAAGAAACCGGATTTACTCTTGGTGACTTAATCGGTGACGAATTAAAGAACGCTGGTAAGTAATTTAATTACTTATCATTAAATCAAAAGAGGTTGGGTCAAACTCAACCTCTTTATTTTTAAAGGAGAATTCCATGTCAAATCCAATTGTAGCCGTCGTAGGTCGTCCTAACGTCGGTAAATCAACTTTATTTAATCGGATTGCGGGGGAACGAATTTCAATCGTTGAAGATACCCCTGGGGTAACACGGGATCGGATTTATGCCCATGGAGAATGGTTAGGGAAAAACTTCAGTATGATTGATACTGGGGGGATTGAAATGTCTGACCAACCATTATCAACCCAAATCCGGGAACAAGCAGAAGTGGCGATTGATGAAGCGGATGTGATTGTAATGGTCGTGAACGTTGAAAACGGGGTCACGGATGCTGATGAACAAGTAGCTAAAATTTTATACCGGTCCAATAAGCCGGTCGTCTTAGCCGTTAACAAGGTCGATAATCCGGAACGGCGGACGCAAATTTATGATTTCTATTCTTTAGGCTTGGGTGAACCTTACCCAATTTCAAGTGTCCATGGGGTCGGGCTAGGTGACTTATTAGATGAAGTTATCAAGCACTTCCCAGAAAAGAATGACGAAATTGATGATAAGAAGATCCGCTTTAGTTTCATTGGTCGTCCGAATGTTGGAAAATCCTCAATCGTGAACGCGATGCTCGGCGAAGAGCGGGTGATTGTTTCTGATATTGCCGGAACCACGCGGGATTCAATTAACACCGAATTCAAGACGCCTGATGGTCAAGAATTTACGATGGTTGATACGGCCGGGATTAAGAAAAAAAGGTAAGTTATACGAAAACACGGAACGGTATGCTTTAATGCGGTCAATGCGGGCGATTGATGACTCCGACGTGGTCTTATTTGTCTTGAACGCTGAAGAAGGAATTCGCGAACTTGATAAGCACGTCGCTGGTTACGCGCATGAAGCGGGCCGGGCGATTGTAATCGTGGTTAACAAGTGGGATACGATTCCTGACCGTGACCAACGGACGATGACGGACTTCACGAATTTAATCCGGCAAGAATTCCAATACTTAAGTTATGCCCCAATTATTTTCGTTTCCGCTAAGACCAAGCAACGGTTGCACAAGTTGCCGGCCATGGTGCAAGAAGCTTATGAACACCACACCCGGCGGGTACAATCAGCGGTCTTAAACGACGTCTTAATGGATGCGGTGGCAGCCAACCCAGCGCCAACGTCAAATGGACGGCGGTTACGGATTTACTATGCAACCCAAGTGGCAGTTCAACCACCGACGTTTGTTATCTTTATGAATGATCCGGACTTAATGCACTTCTCATATGAACGGTACTTAGAAAACCGGATTCGGGCGGCGTTTGACTTTACGGGGACGCCAATTCATATTATTAAACGGCAACGGCAATAAAGAAGTTGTTAAACGAATGGCAAATTTAGTTAACTTTGGGTCAAAAAGGACGCTAAATGTTGTCATATCAACGATTCTATGATAATATACCATATGAAATGTTAGAAATATCGCTATTATTTCGTTAATTTGGGACCACTCCAAATTTAAGCAACATTTTAAAATTCGGTCAATGGGAGGTGAAATCCACATGGCAAACAAAGCTGAATTAGTAAACAATGTCGCAGCCGAAACTGGTTTAACGAAGAAGGACGCTACGGCCGCTGTTGACGCTGTCTTCTCATCAATTGAAAAGGCATTAGCTAACGGTGAAAAGGTACAACTTATCGGTTTTGGTAACTTCGAAGTTCGTGAACGTGCAGCTCGTAAGGGTCGTAACCCACAAACTGGTCAAGAAATCCAAATCCCAGCAAGCAAGGTTCCTGCATTTAAGCCAGGTAAGGCCTTAAAGGATGCTGTTAAGTAATCCTTAACTTGCTTATTTGAGGGTGTAACAAGCTTGATGGCTGTTGCATCCTCATTTTTTTTGTCTCAGGGGAATTAGGAGTGGGACTGAAGCAGCGAATGATAAAGGAGTGCAGTAAATGTCATATTCACAACGCATGTTAGATGAAATTGAAGCGGGCCAATTAGATGCCGCCAAGAAATCCTTTGCGTGGGCGTTACGCAAAGATGATGATGATACCTTATTTAGTTTGGGGGAAGAATTATATGGGCTCGGCTTTAACAACCAAGCGCAACGCGTGTATTTAAAATTATTGGAAAAATACCCGGATGAAGATGTCTTACGGACGGTGTTAGCCGAAATTGCGATTGATAATGATCATAATGATGAAGCGTTAAGTTACCTAAATCAAATCAAGCCGGATTCGGATTTTTATTTATCAGCATTATTAGTTGCGGCCGATTTATACCAAACGGAAGAACAATTTGAAGTTACCGAAGCCAAGTTAAAAATTGCTTACCAAATCGCGCCGGAAGAACCCGCCGTCTTATTTGCCTTAGGGGAATTTTACCGGTTAGTTGGGAAGGCTGAACAAGCAATTCCGTATTACTTTGCGTTGATTCAACAAGGGTTATTAGAATTTGCTAAGGTTGATATTGCGGGACGCTTAGGAATGGCTTACGCCCAAGCCGGTAAGTTTGATCAAGCCTTGGGATACTTAGAACAAGTTGATCGCCAATACCGGTCCAGTGATATTCGCGCGCAAATCGGATTAATTCAATTACATACGGGTGATTTGAAATCCGCGGCCGCTACGTTAAGCGATTTAATCAAAGATGATCCACAATATACGTCAGCTTATCCGGCGTTAGCGCAAGTTTACGCCAAGCAAGATAACTTTGAGCAAGCGCTTAAAACCTTGCAAGAAGGGATGGGCTATGACGAATACAATGAATCCTTATATGCGCAAGCAGCGGACTATGCCAGTCATTTGGGTGATAGCCAGTTAATGGACAAATACTTGGCAAAAGCCCACCAATTAGATCCTGAAAACCAAACGATTACGTTGCAATATAGTAATTTCTTGTTAGATCAAGGTCGGCATCAAGATAATCTAAACTTATTAGCATCCTTAGATGAGGACGATGGGATTGATCCGCAAGCACAATGGAATGCGGCGCAATCTTACCTGGCGCTGGAACAATTTGATGAAGCCGGCCAAGCGTTTGAAAATGCCCGGCCAAGCTTTGAAACGAATCCAACGTTTGTAAAGCAATTAGTTGCATTCTATCAATTAATGGGTTATCGCGAACAAATGTTGGATGAATTACAACGCTACGTAGCGTTGGTTCCAACTGACGAAGAGATGGCGTTACGGTTAGCACAAGCAGAAACGGACTGGGATTACTAATGAAGATTGAACAATTACCAGCGGAATTTATCGCCGCGGCCCCAGTGTTAGAACAAATCGAAGCAGCTGGGTATGAGGCTTACTTTGTCGGTGGTTGTGTCCGGGATACCTTATTGGGTAAGCCCCTCCATGATATTGATATCGCTACGAGTGCTATCCAAGTGAAATTAAGGCGATTTTTAAAAAGACGGTCGATACAGGGATTGAACATGGGACGGTAATGATTCTTGATCATGGACAAGGCTATGAAACAACGACTTTCCGGACCGAATCAGGGTATCAAGATTATCGGCGGCCTGATGAAGTCACCTTCGTCCGGTCAATAGCCGAAGATTTAAAGCGCCGGGATTTTACGATTAATGCCCTAGCGATGAATCCGCGTGGCGAAGTGATTGACTTGTTTGATGGGATGACAGATTTAAACGCCGGGATTATTCGCGCTGTGGGCGACGCTAATGAACGGTTTAACGAAGATGCATTACGGATGATGCGGGCTGTTCGCTTTGCGAGTCAATTGAACTTCACGATTGATCCGGCAACCATTGATGGGTTAAGGCAAAATGCCCCCTTATTAAGTAAAATTGCCGTTGAACGGATTCAAGTGGAATTTGAAAAACTAATGCTCGGTCAACAACCAGTCCCGGCCTTGCAGTTAATGGACCAAACTGGGTTATTGATGCTGCGCCAGTCTTAGCAGCGATTGCCCCGGGCTTGAAGCAATTAATGACCGTTTCTACGTGGCCATTAACGACGCCGGCCACGGTATGGACAGTCGTGGCGGTAACGAATGGTTGGGACCACCAGCAAATTAACACGGAATTAAAGTCGTGGAAATTATCCAATGATTTAATTAAACTGGTCCAAGCACAACGAACTTATTATCAAGCAGCGATGACGGGAACTGTTGACGCGATGGTCAGCTTTGCGGCTTCAGAAGTTATTATTCGCGGGGCCAGTGCCGTAGCGCAATTATTAGGGCATTCGTTTGATGAAACGTCTGCGTTACAACAATACCGCGACCTGCCGATTCATAATCAACGGGAATTAGCGGTGAACGGCGGGCAACTAATCCAAGCCGGCTTGCAACCAGGGCCGGCGTTAGGCCAGGCTTTAAAGCAATTATTAACGGCGGTGGTGACGGGCGAACTAGCTAATGAAACCACGCAATTGATTCAAGCAGCGACCGCTGACGAGGAGAATTAAGATGCAAACATTACGGCAGAAGGCTTGACGAGTACGTATGGTGAAAAGGTACTCTTTCAAGATGTCAATTTTTTAATTAATGAACACGACCGCATTGGGCTAATTGGGACCAATGGGAGTGGAAAAACGAGTTTATTAAATGTGATTGCGGGTGATACGAATGCCGATCAAGGGCAAATTATCAAACCCGGTGATTACACAATTGGTTATTTACGCCAACAACCCCAATTACCAGCTGATTTAACGATTACGCAAGCCATTTTTACTGGGGAACAACCGGTCTTTGATTTAATCCGGCGGTATGAAGAGGTGTTAGCGGCGTATAGTTTGAATCCGAATGATGCGCAATTAGCGGATCGGTATGCGAAGCTACAAACCCAAATGGACCAAACGGATGCGTGGGAAGTTGAAAGCCAAATTAAAACCATTTTGACCCAACTCCACATTGATAATTTAGACCAACCCATTAGTGAATTGTCGGGTGGCCAACTTAAACGGGTTGGGATGGCGCAAGTGTTGATTCAACAACCCGATTTACTAATTTTAGATGAACCCACCAACCACTTGGACCTCGATTCGATTGTGTGGTTGCAAGATTACTTGGCGAGCTATGCGGGCGCAGTTTTAATTGTGACTCATGACCGGTACTTCTTAGATCAAGTGACGAATCATATTTGGGAATTATCATTTGGGGAAATGTACCATTATGATGGGAATTACCAAGCCTTTGTGGAACAAAAGGCGGCGCGAGTTGCGTTAGCCCAAGAAACCGAAAAGAAACGCCAAAGCTTGTATCAAAAGGAATTATCCTGGATTAAAACGGGAGCCAAAGCCCGGAGTACGAAGCAAAAGGGTCGGATTAATCGGTTTAACGAATTAAAAGATCAACTCGGGAAACTCCAAGTTGACCAAGATGTTTCGATTACAATGGGATCCCAACGGCTCGGCAAAGATGTGATTGCGATGGAAAATGCGAACTTGGCGTTTGACGATTTAACCATTTTGCACGACTTTAATTGGCTCGTGCAAGCTGGCGATCGGATTGGAATTTCTGGGGTCAATGGAGCCGGGAAGACAACCTTGTTCAAGATTTTAATGGAACAACTACCATTGGATAGTGGCACGCTTAAAATCGGGGAAACGGTTAAGTTTGGGTACTATTCCCAACAAACGGAACCGATTCCGGAAGATAAGCGAGTGATTGAATACTTATCCGAAGTGGCGGAAAGTGTCGTTGATAAAAATGGCGAACGGATTGAAGTGACGAACTTACTCGAACGGTTCTTATTCCCGCGGTTTATGCATGGAACGTTGATTCGGAAATTATCCGGGGGTGAAAAACGACGGTTGTTCTTGCTTAAGATTTTGATGCAACAACCAAATGTCTTATTAATGGACGAACCAACCAATGATCTGGATATTGGGACGTTAGCAGTTTTAGAAGATTATCTTGATGATTTCGCGGGGACAGTGATTACGATTTCCCACGACCGGTACTTCTTAGACCGAGTGGCCGACCAACTCTTAATCTTTAAGGGTAATGGGGTGATTGATCGGCATGTCGGCTTGTTTACCGATTACTTAGACCGGGAAGCTAATCAAGCAACCACCGCAGCGCCAAAACCAGTTAAGAAGGTCACTGAGCAGCCAGCGGTGGCTAAGGAGCCAACTGTAAAGACTAAATTAACGTACGCAGAACGGCTGGAATGGGATCAAATTAATGAGGAACTCGATGACCTCGCCAATCAACAAGCCGAGCTCGAAACGGCCATGGCCGAAAATGGCGATAATTATGAAAAGCTAGCGAAGCTGCAAGGTCAATTAAATGTTGTGACGAAGGCGTTGGATGAAAAAACGGCCCGCTGGGAGTACTTGAGTGAATATGTCGATGAATAAGTACCCCCTAAGTTTTGTGTGGGCGGAGGATTTAACCGGCGGTATTGGGTATCAAGGCCAATTACCGTGGCATTTTCCCGCCGATTTAGCGCATTTTAAGACCGTCACGATGGGGAAAACAATCGTGATGGGTGGCCGAACGTGGCGGGCGATTGGGCGAGCGTTACCGGGGCGAACGAGTGTGGTGTTAACGCGCCAACCATTAACGGTTCCTGGGGTAATGGTTGTCCATGATGAGGCTCAGTTGCACCAAGTGATTGCCGAGCGCCGCCAACTGGAACCAGTTGCGATTATCGGTGGGGCGACCCTTTTTGCGTTATTGCAGGCGCAAGTTGATGTCTTAGAACGGACCGTAATTGAAGCAACTTATCCGAGCGATACAAAAATGCCCAAGCTTGATGAGCAAGCTTGGACATTAGTTAATCAGACAACATTAATTGAGCATGGCGTTAAGTTACGCTTTGAAACTTGGCACCGCCTAGACGTAAAAGAGAATTGAAAAATACATTAAACTCG
Source organism: Limosilactobacillus equigenerosi DSM 18793 = JCM 14505 (assembly GCF_001311375.1). Taxonomy (GTDB): domain Bacteria; phylum Bacillota; class Bacilli; order Lactobacillales; family Lactobacillaceae; genus Limosilactobacillus; species Limosilactobacillus equigenerosi. Next base: position 48,583 of record NZ_BBAS01000005.1, on the reverse strand, counting down.
AGCCAACCATGACAAAACAATGCCAAATCAGATGCGTATAATCAGTCGGGAAGCTGTATAACAAAGCCCCTAAGGTATAGACAACGCCACCGGCAAATAAGAGCCAAACCCAACCGTTCCTAAGGCATGGTAAAGGGGGACGAGTGCAAAAAGGCACATCCAACCCATGATGACATAAATCAGGGTTGAGAGGTGGCTTTTTTGTTTAAGTACAGACTCTTGTAAACAACGCCGGCAATCGCCATCACCCAAATAATGCTTAACAAGGTCCAGCCCTGCCATCCTCCAATCGCCACTAAACAATAGGGGGTATAGCACCCCGCAATCATTAAGTAAATCATCGAGTGATCAATGATTTGAAAGACGTGGCGGGCGCGGGTGAAGTACAGTGAGTGAAATAAGGTTGAAGCAAGGTAAAAGATAATCATAATGAAACCGTAAATGGAAAAAGCCACAATTCGCATCGGCGTCATCAAGGCTGGATTAGCTGCCGTGTGGACTAATAAGACGACGAGCCCCACGATTGCTAATAAGGCCCCTAAGCCGTGCGTCACGGCATTGCCAATTTCAATTAATAGTTGCCGTAATTTGATTTTAGTTTGTGTCATTAATCAATCCCCACTTTTTTTTGTTCAAACATGCATTCTTGAAATCGGTTTGTTATACTAGAATTATCAGCGATGAAACCGATTTGTGAAATTAGTTTCATTATAGCAAACTGCGAGAAAAGAGTGTAAAACTATGTCGAAGATTAAGTTAGTAACTGATTCATCCGTGGGCTTAACACAGGCCGAAATCGAAAAGTACGATATTACCATCGTGCCATTAAATGTGATGATTGACGGTCAAACATACGTTGAGCGCGAAGAAATTACGAATGATGAATTCGTGGCCAAGATGGAAGCTAGCGATGAACTGCCCAAAACATCGCAACCACCAATCGGTAAGTTTGTGGATGCCTTTGATCGCCTTGGCGCGGATGGGAGCGAAGTTTTTTTGTATTAATATGATGGAAAGTTTGAGTGGCACTGTTCATGCGGCCGAACAAGCAGCCACGATGACCGAGACCAAGGTAACGGTACTCGATTCTGATACGACGGATCGGTGTTTAGGTTACCAAGTCTTAGAAGCAGCCAAAGCGATTGAAAATGGCGCCACGGTGGAAGAATTAATTACTTTATGTAAAGATGTTCAAAAGCGTTCGAAGATTTACTTAGGAATTGATAATGTTAAGAACCTCGTGTCGGGGGGCCGCGTGAGTCGATTCGCCGGAATGCTATCGGGGGTCTTAAATATCAAGCCAATGTTATATGTCCATGATGGCGTGATTGATATTCCAGCCAAAGTACGCGGGACTAAAGGGATGCATAAGCTTTGGAAGGACATTATTGCTGAGATGCAAGCTGGTCCGAAAGTGAAGATGATTGGGATTTCGCATGTGGACGCCGGCAGTGAAATGGAATGGTTAAAAGCTCAATTGCACCAAGCCTTCCCCGAGATTGAAATTTTAGTCCGGACGACGGTACCGGTGATTGCAACCCATACCGGAGAAGGGGCTAATTGTTTGTTATACTACACAGAATAGTGAAGAAAGAGGTCTAGTCGCAGGCTCTTTTAATATTAAGGTGAAAGTTAATGAAGAAGTGGATTATTAGTTTAGTAGTGCTCGCGGGGGTGGCCGCAGGAGGTGGGGTGGCTTACCAAAAGCTAACCTCATCGCCGCAACCAGGTACACAATCCGCACAGCGGGTGGTGAAAAAACAAATTCATCTCGCAGCGCTTGGTGACTCGTTAACCGAAGGGGTCGGCGATCAAGCTAAGCAAGGTGGTTACGTGGGGATTATTAAGCAAACCTTGGCCAAACAATACCATAATCAAGTTGTAACTGCTAACTTTGGGAAGAGTGGGGATCGCTCGGATCAAATTTTAAAACGGTTAAATACCCAACCACAGATTAAAACCGGGCTTAAACATGCGGATGTGATTGTCATGACGGTGGGCGGCAATGATTTATCGCAACTACTATACGCGAAAGCACCGGGAGCGAGCGCCAAGCAAGTTGATCAAGCTGTAGCTAAGGGAGCGCATACTTATCAGCAAAAATTGCAACGACTCTACCGGGCAATCCGTGAAGTTAATCCGCACGCGCCAATTTTTGTGATTAGTGTTTATAATCCCTATTACGTTTACTTTCCAAATATCACTACTATGAATGATGCCGTTACGCAATGGAATCGGGTGACTAAACAGACGTTGACCAAGCATCCGCAAACGTATTTCGTCAATATTCAACAAACGATGTCGTATGGCCAATATCAAACTGCCGCCCAACGGTCATCGTTAGTAGCGCGGACGGAATCGGCTAATCGTGGTAAAACGCAGCAACAAGAAGTCGTCAAGGTGATGAAAACGAATCGCAATTTGAATCAATATATTTCGACGGGGGATAATTATCATCCTAATCATCGTGGGTATGAAAAGATGGCGGCGGCCTTGCTCAAAAACATGCAACAACATGATCAATTTGAATATGAAACTAAGGCAGGAAATTAGTTATGAAACAACGGAATTGGTATAAGTTATTATTTTGGCTGTTATTAGCTGTGAACGTGATTGGGATTGGCACCCTGGCGGTGAAAGCAACCGGGCCCGTCAAAGTAGGAATTGAAACTCCAGCCCCCAAACCGACGGATTCATCGGTGGAATTATTATTGAATCGTTCGCAAGTGAATACTTTGTCAGCGAATTATCTCAATCGCTTTTTAAAGAACCGGCAAGTTAAATATGAATTTTTGGTCGGCAAGCAATATGCCACGGTGGTCGGGACCACCAAATTTATGGGCGTCCAAGTTAAATTTGCGCTTAATTTTGTGCCCGAACGGACGGATGAAGGAAATGTGTTATTACGCGCCAAGAGTTTGTCAGTCGGACAGCTTAAACTCCCAATGGGGTATGTAATGCACTACATTGCGAAAAACTATGATTTACCAACTTGGGTAACCTTAAATCCGAAAAAAACGGACCATCCTGCTGGATCTGAATAAATACAGTCAAGATAAGGCGGTTAACTACCAAATGAAAGAACTTAATATGGAAAAGGGCCAATTTAAAATTCGCTTGAGTATGCCACGGAAATAGGAGGACGCACGATGTTTCGCGAAAGTTTTTACCAGTTTTTAATGACCCAACGGAATCCCAACCAACCAAATGAAATTGAACAATTTGCTAATGATGCCTTTTTTGATACGGCGTTTCCAAAGCATTCGCAGGATTTTGATGAAATCTCGCATTACTTAGAAGAAAACGTTAATTATTTATATTCAATGACGATTTTTGATGATGCTTGGCAATTATATTTAGCTAAAATGAATTAATTTAATGCTCATGAATCCTAAATTTAAGGGGTCATGAGCTTTTTTCTTCGACTCAAATAAGGTACAATGGAACTATAAATGAAAGCGCATACAAAACGCTAAATAATGTTTGACAGAGAGGATGTTTAATTATGAGTACACCACATATTAGTGCTGAAATGGGCGATTACGCGGATGTTGTTTTATTACCAGGGGATCCATTACGCGCCAAGTACATTGCGGAAAATTTCTTGGACAATGTGAAGCAAGTTAATGCCGTGCGGAACGCCTTTGGGTACACGGGGGAATATAAAGGCCACCGGGTCTCGGTGCAAGGTTCCGGGATGGGGATTCCATCAATGTCCATCTACATCAATGAATTAGTCCGTGAATATGGGGTCAAGACGATTATCCGGGTTGGTTCTTGTGGGGGGATTGCCCCCGATGTTCATCTGCGGGATGTGTTATTAGCCCAAGGGTCCTCAACGGATTCGGCCGTGACCGCCAACACGTTTGGGCCAGGGTTCCACTTTGCACCAATTGCTGATTTTGGGCTACTAGACACGGCGTACCACGTCGCTGAAAAGCTTGGGGTTAGCACCAAGGTCGGGGACATTTTTGCTGCCGATCGGTTCTATAATGACGAACTTGATATGACGAAGTTACGTGATTACGGGGTTTTAGGAACGGAAATGGAATCAGCCGGCTTATACCTCTTAGCCGCCAAGTTACACTTTAAGGCTTATCTGTCTTAACAGTGAGTGACTTAATTTTTGGCGATGAAAAGACGACGTCTGAGGAACGGGAAAAGACGTTTAACGATATGATTAAGATTTCCTTGGAAACGGCGATTGCTGATAAGTAAGTTAGTTAGATGAAAATGAGCACCCAGCGAGGTATGAAGCTGGGTGTTTTTGTATTATAATAACAACTAGCACTTTGTTGAAAGGAAACCAATTTTTATGGCAGTTATTCAATGGTTCCCAGGACATATGGCCAAGGCCTTACGTCAAATTCGGGAACAAATGCATTTAGTCGATATCGTTTTTGAATTAGTGGACGCCCGCGTTCCGTATTCAAGTCAAAATCCGGAAGTCGACCTGGCCACGGGGGATAAACCGCGGCTCTTAATTTTAACCAAGATGGACTTAGCGGATCCGGAAGTCACGAAGCAATGGCGTGAATACTTTAAGGAACATAACCAACCGGTGTTAGCCCTTGATTCACGGGCCCATAACGTTGCTAAAGTGGTAACGAAAGCTGCGAAAGAAGTTTTGGCGGTTAAATTAGCTAATGAAGCGGATAAAGGAATGCAAAAGCGGGCGATTCGGGCCATGTGTGTCGGGGTTCCAAATGTTGGGAAGTCGACGTTATTAAATCACTTGGTAAAGAAAAATGTCGCCGCTACCGCTAATCGACCGGGGGTAACAACGGGACAACAATGGCTCCGATCATCCGCCGAATTGGAATTACTCGATACGCCAGGGGTCTTATGGCCGAAGTTTGAAACGACCAAGATTGGGGTGATGTTAGCCTTATCCGGAGCGATTAAGGATAGTTTATATCCCAAAGATGATGTGGCAATTTTCGCGATAGATTATTTACGGGCGCATCGATTAAACGAATTACAAGCGCGGTATCGCTTAACGGATGATGAAATAGCGGAATGGGTCCCAACGCCAGAATTGTTATTAACGATTACGCAAAAACTGGGCATGTGTGATGATTATGAGCGGGCTAGTGAACGGATTATCTTTGATTTACGTAAAGGTAAGCTCGGCCCAATCAGTTTAGAAGTCCCGGCTGATATCAATGACGAGGGCTACAATGAATAAGCCAACGATTGCGGAAGTCAAAGCGTATTTAAAAACCGCCACTTCGCTGACTGATCCGCAAGTAATGGCTTGGGCAGCTGATGAGCGCAAAGGGGTCCAAACCGCCCTTAATCAATTTAAAAAGCGTTTAGAACGCCAAGCAGCAGCCCAAGCGGCGTTTGACCAACGGTTTACGTATGAACGGCAATTATGGGCCGCTGGTCATCAATATGTGGCCGGGATGGATGAAGTGGGCCGCGGACCATTAGCAGGCCCGGTAGTTACTTGTGCGGTAATTTTGGATGAAAGTTTTGATTTAATTGGCGTGACGGATTCCAAACAACTTTCGGCGAGTGAACGGGAACGGCTGTATTTAAAGATTGTGGATGAAGCCATCGAAGTCCAACTGGCGGTCAATGATGCACCAGTAATTGATGATTTAAACATTTATGCGGCAACACAGGATGCGATGATGCGCACCATTAAGCAGTTCAAGCATCAACCGACCCATTTAATTGTTGACGCCGTACCGCTACCGTTTGATTACCCGCAAACGACGTTAATTAAAGGCGATCAAAAGAGTATCTCCGTGGCCGCGGCTAGTATTGTCGCCAAAGAGTATCGGGATCATTTAATGGCCACGTATGACCAGCTGTATCCGGAATATGGCTTTAAGCAAAATGCCGGTTACGGGACTAAACAACACTTAGCAGCCTTAGCTGAATATGGAGTAACCCCGATTCATCGGCGGACATTTGCCCCCGTGCCAAAATATCTATAATTAATCGGTTTAAATTGTTAGTACCTGCGTATTTATTAAATGCGGAGGTATTTTTTATGCAATTTGAAGATGATTTATTTGCGTTAAGTTTTTGTCGGCAATTAAGTCCGCACGTTTTACGAATGGTGGCGCGGGTCGGAATGGAACAACGCAACCCAGATTTATGGACTTGTCTCCAAGCAGTTGGATTAACGGAAAGTCAAATGACAGCGTTGACCACAGAATTGAAAACGCCGTGGGTACAACAACAAGTCGCGCTAAACTATGAAGTAAACCACCTCGTTTTGACGCAAGAAACATATCCCAGTCAATTACGCGAGATTTATGCGGCTCCAGTGGTGTTATATTACCGCGGGGATCTCAGTTTATTGACGACGCCACAATTAGCGGTGGTCGGCAGTCGCCAAATGAGTCAGTATGCCAAAATGGCGATGGAGCATTTATTACCACCAGTCATCGAGCAAGGAATCACGATTGTTAGTGGCTTGGCGAAGGGGGTGGATGCATGGAGCATCAATTAGCAATGCAACATGGGGGTCACACGATTGCGTGATTGGGAGTGGGTTAGATGTTACCTATCCTCATCAACATCGGTTATTACAGGAACAACTTGCCCAACAGCAATTGTTAATTACGGAATATCCCCTCCAAACCCCGCCGAAAGCGCAACATTTTCCAGCCCGGAATCGGATTATTGCAGGCCTTTGTTCGACCTGTTTGGTGGTGGAAGGAAAACAAAAAAAGTGGAAGTTTAATTACCGCCAATCAGGCTTTGCAAGAAAATCGGAATGTGATTGCAGTGCCAGGGGATATTGATCGGAAAACGTCAGTCGGTACGAATGAATTAATTGCCGCCGGCGCGAAACCAGTGCTGACGAGCGATGATATATTGGAAGAATTTAGTATGCGGAGCCGTTAAAAACTTCCGTGGGGTAAGCATTGCCTCCCGTGCGATGGATGGAAATCCATCGGAGGAGGCTGGCTTAGCCATAGGAAGTTTAGGCGGAGAATGATTACATTTGTGAATAAACCCCTAGTTTTTCCTTAAAATTACGATAAAATTGCCATTAAAACAGGATTTAATTTGACAGAATGGAAAGGAGTAGCAATAATAGGTAAGACAATATAGTAGAGGAGAACTGGATTTTGGCAGCAAAGACAACAGCAAAAAAACCAGCGATAAAGAAAAAAACAACGCGGAAAGCGCCGCAAAAGAAATTGGTGATTGTGGAATCGCCTTCCAAAGCCAAGACGATTGAAAAGTACCTCGGGCGGACTTATAAAGTCGTGGCCAGTGTGGGGCACGTGCGCGATTTACCCAAGAGTCGAATGGGGGTTGATATTGAAAATAATTATCAACCGGATTACATCTCGATTCGGGGAAAAGGGAGCGTGATTAAGGAACTCAAAAAAGACGCGAAGGCAGCGAAGGCGGTTTATTTGGCATCTGACCCGGACCGGGAAGGGGAAGCGATTGCTTGGCATTTAGCTAGCTTGTTAAAGGATTCCAATGATAATTTAAACCGAGTGACGTTTAACGAAATCACGAAGGATAAAGTTAAGGAAGCCTTTAAAGAACCGCGTGAAATTAACATGGACTTAGTGGACGCCCAACAAGCCCGCCGGATTTTAGACCGGTTAGTGGGTATTCAATTAGTCCAATTTTATGGAAGAAAGTTAAAAAAAGGTTTGAGTGCCGGTCGGGTTCAATCGGTTGCCTTAAACTTAATTATCAAGCGGGAAAATGAAATTCGGAATTTTAAGCCCGAAGAATACTGGACGCTTGATGCTGAATTTAAGCATGGCAAAGATCAATTTGGCGCTAGTTTTTATGGCTTAGATGGCAAAAAGACCAAGTTACCAAATAACGAAGCCGTTCAAAAAGTGTTAGGTCAATTAGATCGCCAAGCTCCATTTGACATTACGGATGTTGAACGTAAGGAACGGCGGCGGTCGGCCCAACCACCATACACGACGTCAACGATGCAACAAGATGCGAACCGGCGGCTGAATTTCCGGACCCGGAAAACGATGATGGCGGCCCAACAACTGTACGAAGGGATCAATATTGGTGAAGGGGCGACCGTTGGGTTAATCACTTATATGCGGACAGACTCCACGCGGATTTCAGCAGTGGCCAAACATGAAGCTTCGCAATTCATTCATGATGAATATGGAGCTGAGTACGCCGCCACGAAACCGGTAAAAGGTAAACTGCCAGAAGGGGCGCAAGATGCTCACGAAGCGATTCGGCCAACATCAGTGTTCCGGACGCCGGCTAAGATGAAGCAATACTTGTCCAATGACCAATATAAACTTTACAACTTAATTTGGAGTCGTTTTGTGGCCAGCCAAATGACCCCACAAGTGATGGATACGATGGCGGTCATGATTGAACAAAACCATGTTGATTTCCGTGCCACTGGGTCAAAGGTAAAATTCCCTGGGTTTACGAAAGTTTACAAGCGGGGGATGACAAAGATAACTTGTTACCGGACTTAAATGTTGGTGATCAAGTAATGCTGGTGAGTGATAATCCGGCACAACACTTTACCCAACCACCGGCCCGCTATACGGAAGCGGCCTTGGTTAAGTCGCTAGAAGAAAATGGGGTCGGTCGGCCATCCACGTATGCGCCAACGCTTGATACGATTCAACGCCGTTATTACGTGAAGTTAACGGCGCGCCACTTTGAACCAACCGAACTTGGTGAAATCGTCGATAAGATTATCGGGGAACAATTCCCTGAAATCGTGAATGTTAAATTTACGGCCGAAGTTGAAGATAGCTGGATGAAGTTGAAGTGGGAAAAGAAAACTGGGTCAAGGTTGTCGATGAATTTTATCAACCATTTTCTAAGGAAGTGGAACGGGCGGAAGAACAAGTTGCCAAAATTGAAATGAAGGACGAATTGGCCGGGAGTGACTGTGATATTTGTGGCGCGCCAATGGTCGTGAAAATGGGACGGTATGGTAAATTCCATGCATGTTCGCGGTTCCCAAATTGTCGGAATACTAAGGCAATTGTTAAGGATACCGGGGTTAAATGTCCCGTTTGTCACGAAGGAAACGTCGTTGAACGTAAGTCAAAGCGGAACCGGACGTTCTATGGCTGTTCGCGGTATCCAGATTGTGACTTCGTTTCATGGGATCGTCCAATTGAACGTGAATGTCCAAAAGACCATCACTTCTTAGTTGAAAAGAAGGTTAAGGGTGGGAAGCAAGTTGTTTGCCCAAATGGCGATTACAAAGAAGAAATTCAAAAGTAACTCATGACGAATCAAAGTATGTTGGACCGTTATTTAGCGACGGTCGCCCAAACAAAATCAGCCGCCACGCTTAAGGCCACTCAACGCGATTTAAGGGCCTTTTTAGCGTACTTGGGACCGGCGACGAAAATCTTACAAGTCCAACCGCAAACCATCCAAGCTTACTTGGATGGTTTATTAGCGCAAGGACAAAAATTAGCCACGGTCAAACGGCAATTGTCGAGCTTGCGGCAATTTTATCAATGGTTATTACAACGAGACTTAATTTATCAATCACCAGCACAAAAGATTAAATTACCGGTAAATCAAGCTCCGGTACTGACCAAAGGATTAACGGCTGAACAACAAGCTCAAGTTTTAGCAGCAGCCCACCGGAAATTACCGCTGGCGGGACAAGTAGCTCTTCAACTAATGCTTGAACTAGGCTTGCGACCAACGGAAGTCTTAGCGTTGACCCGGACAGCGGTTAATTTCGAAACTAACACCATGACAATTTCAGGGGAAGCACCACGAGTGTTGCGGTTATCAGTTGCATTGGTGAATAAATTAAATGCTTTAGAAAATGATAATCGTTTATCAAATTGTGATATACTAATAAAAAATCAAGATAATCAACCATTAAGTATCAATGGGTTGTATTATTGGTTACGGGTAATTAGCGCTGAGGTTAATTTTAAGGTGACGAGTGGTCAGCTACGGTTGACGGCCCGCAATCGGGTGACCAAGGATGCAACTGATATTGCTAAGGTGCAACAGCAGTTTGGTGATCGGAGTGAGATTACGACCATTAAACATTGGCATCATGATCCAACTCATTTACGGGCTGATTACCAACGATATTTCAAACGATAGGATAAGGTGAGCAAGATGATTACAATTCAAAACGACAATTTAATTGTTCAAATTAACGAATTAGGGGCCCAACTGCACAGTATTAAGCGTACGGACCAACCATATGAATACTTGTGGCAAGGACAAACCGAAACGTCTTGGAAGCGCCAAGCGCCCGTATTATTTCCTTTTGTTGGTCGGTTAGCCTATGATAAATACACTTACAAAGGTCAAGAATATCACCAAACCCAACATGGTTTTGCGCGGGACAAAGAATTTTCAGTAGCCAAGCAAACTGCAGATACGGTGACGTTCAAGTTAGCAAACGATGATCAAACGATGTCTGCCTATCCATTTGAATTTGAATTGTTAATTACCTACCGAGTAGTTAATGACCAATTATTAGTTAATTATCAAGTTCAAAACCCAAGTGCGACCGAAACGTTGATTTACGGCCTCGGTGCGCACCCAGGTTTTAATATGCCATTAACGGATGGGGCTAAGTTTGAAGATGGGACAGTTACGATTACCCCAGGTAAGGTAATGAAGCGGTTTAAGATTGCTGATCATATGAGTGACCGGGCTCATGCATTTGACTTTGACATGACGAAACCATTGGCATTAGATCATGAATTATTTAATGAAGACGCAATTGTGCTCGAATTAAATGGGGAACCAACAACCGTAACTTTGACTGATCCAAGTGGCAATCATGGGGTAGAAGTTTCCTTAATCGACACGCCATTTGTGGGGATTTGGTCAGCTTATCCAAATACCGGTAATTTTGTTTGTGTTGAACCATGGTGGGGCTTAGCAGACGATGTGCACTCCGATGGTCAATTAGAACATAAAGAACCAATGCACCACTTAGCACCAAATGGGGCCGATAGTTATAGCTTTGCAATTAAGCCTTATTAGTATTCGAAGCCGTTAAAAAATCCCGTGTGATAAGGATGGAACCAACGAACGGCGGCAAGCATTGCCGTCGGAGGCGGTTTCCCTTATCATCAGGGATTTTAGGCTGAGCATCATTACACCAGTATGTGAGCAGTGGGAGCTCCGCGAGCTAAGTCGCTAAGCGCGCATGGAGTCTAACTCCAAAGCGATTAGTGCTTAGAATCGCGTTCGAGCGTCCCTGCGAACATCATTACTAGTGTGATTAGAACAACGACTGTTTTCCAACCGGGAAACAGTCGTTTTTATGTTAGAATGAATTTTGGAAATCACTAAAAGGAGCCAAGTTCATGACCTTTGTAATTATTTTATTAATTGGATTAATCATTTTAGTTTACAGCCTAATTACGCGGATTGATAAGTTAAGCGGAGGAACGCCAGCTGATAATCAAGACCGAAGTGCGCTGGATGCGGAATTAATGAATCAACTTCGGCAAACCCATGCTGACTTTGAAAATTTACGGCAAGTCGTCGATGAGAAGCTGGCGCAAGTGCAAAGCCAAAATACCGACAATCAAACGCAAAGTCAACAAACTTTGACAGCCTTGCAACAAACGATTGATGAAAAGTTACACCAAATGCAAACGCAGAGTACACAAACCTTGCAACAAAGCCATCAAGCAGTGACAGCCTTACAACAAACGATTGATGATAAATTAAACCAAATCCAAACCCGGAATCAACAAGCCCTTGATCAAATGCGCCAAACGGTGGATGAGAAGCTTGAAGCTACGCTGCAAACGCGGTTGAAGCAAACCTTCAATAATTTGAATCAGCAATTAGCCAACGTGAACAAAAGTATTGGGGAAATGCAGAGCCTCTCAGCGGACGTGGCCAATCTGAACCGGACCTTAGCTGGAACGAAAACCCGGGGGATTGTCGGTGAAGTTCAATTAGGGATGATTATTGATGATATTTTAACGACGAACCAATACGAGCATGAAATTCCAACCGTGCCGAACTCGACGGCGCACGTTGAATATGCGATTAAATTACCTGGAGCCGACGGCCAAACGATGTGGTTGCCGGTCGATTCAAAGTTCCCGTTAGATCGGTATCAAGCGGTTTTAGATGCTAGTGAGTCCGGGGATAGTGACCAAATGGCGAAGGCCCGGAAAGCCTTAGCGACCCAAGTTAAGAGTTTCGCCAACGATATTCACACCAAGTATTTACAACCACCGTATACAACGAATTTTGGGATTATGTTCTTACCAACGGAAGGTTTATATGCCGAGGTGGTTCGGGATGCGCAACTAATTGAAGACCTGCGCCGCCAAGAAAGTGTGGTGGTGGCCGGCCCATCGACGATTGCGGCCATTCTAAATTCCTTAGCCCTCGGCTTTAAGACACTCAACATTCAACAAAATGCGGTGCACATTGGGAAGACTTTAGGGACGATCAAGACCGAGTTTGAAAAGTTTGATAAGCTCCTGCAAACGGCGCAAAAGCACTTGAACAATGCTAGTCATAATCTTGACGATCTCATGACGACCAGAACGAATGCGATTGAACGAGCGTTCCGCGCCATTGACGAAATTGAAAGTGAAACGGATGATTAATAAAAATGCGGCTAGTTACCGAAAAATGGTAGCTAGCCGCTATATTTTGTTATGTAGAAATAATAATTATTTTTGCAAGTGGTTAAGTTTTAACTCCGTTGTATGTTGATGATGAATAAACAGCGGAATGGTTTCAACGATGGTTTGACTAAATTCAAGTCCATAAAATTTAACTGGAGATAAGGTATGATTTTGCAGAAATAAGCGGGCTTGAATTAACCAACGTTTAATACCGGTCACCTGTGAGATTGGTGAAATCTCCTCTTTGATAAAAACAAATTTAAAATCACCAACTTCACGATTAGGTGTGGTGGTGTATTGTTGTGGTTGTGAATCAATAATTTGACGCTTAATTAAATCATGAATAATTTGACGCAAATAAAGATTGATGCTAGTTGGCATTTTGAAGCCAAGATAGAGCTGAATACTAATAATATTTTTGGTTCCCATCATATCAACGTTGTAATAACAGGTATCAGGTTTGTCAGTTGTATTAACCGTGATAAACCAGTAAACTTTGGCTCGTTTAGGAGTCTTATCAAGGATTGAATATAAAGTTTCACGTTTGACTAAGTGACGGTGATTAATCCGTGCCATCATAACTAAATTAGTTGCAAATAGCGGGATGGATTGGTCTTGAGATAATGATTGTAGTTGTTGCTTGTAGTTTAAAAGATTTAAATACTTGCTTTGATCACTAATTGCATTTCGAACGTAATTTCCAGCATACCAACAAATCATAATGGTTAAAATTGACATTGTTAGAAGCGCTGTTACATAACCACCATGAATAAATTTAGCTAAACTAGCCACTAAAAAGAGTGTTTCAATAGTGGCAAATAAACCTAAGAAACCAGCGGTAAATGGTTTGGCAACATGACTTTTCAAATATTGGGATAATAGTATGGTGGTCATTAGCATTGTAAGCGTAATTGCTAATCCATAGGCGGCTTCCATATGGGCTGAAGTGCGAAAATAAAAGAGGATTCCTGAGGTAATTACTAATAAAATCCAATTAATTTTACCAATATAAATTTGGCCCCGTTCAGAAGTTGGGTATCGAACTTGTAGACGAGGAAGTAATTGTAAGGCAATTGCTTCTTCAACTAATGTGAAAGATCCAGTAATTAAGGCTTGGGAGGCAATAATCGCAGCAATAGTAGCAATTAAAACACCAAACAAATAAATTGACTCGGGTAACATTTGATAAAACGGATTATACCCTGGATTTTGAATACCAATGGTTGGGAGTTGATGAATTAAGAAAGCACCTTGGCCAAGATAATTTAAGGTGAGTGCAGTACATACGATTGGCCAGGTTGTGTAGATACTTGAACGACCAACATGACCTAAATCTGAATAGAGTGCTTCGGCTCCGGTGGTAGCTAGAAAAACTGATCCTAAAATTAAGATTCCGGCATGGTTAGTTGGGGAGAAAAGTAATTGCAACCCATATAGTGGTGATAATGCCTTTAAGATAATGGGGGCTTTTAGTAGGTTCGTAAATCCAAACCAAGCCAAGAAACTAAACCAAATTACCATTAACGGTCCAAAGGCATGTCCAATAATACTAGTTCCAAAGTGTTGAACACTAAATAAGACTAATAAAATTACAAATGTAATTAAGATGACCTGGTCTTGCGAATGAATAACTTGGACGTGTTTTAAACCTTCAATAGCACTTGTAACGGTCACGGCGGGAGTAAGGGTTCCATCAGCTAAGAGTGCAGCACCACCAATCATTGCCGGAACGATTAACCAACGAGCTTGGCGGCGAACGAGGGCAAAGAGGGCAAAAATACCACCTTCCCCTTTATTATCAGCACGTAATGCAATTAAGACGTATTTAATGGTCGTAATTAACATTAAAGTCCAAAAAACTAGTGAAATACAGCCTACGATGTATGAAGGGGTGAGATATTGCGTCCCCCCTGCATTATTAATTAGTGCGTTCATTACATACAAAGGTGAGGTTCCAATATCTCCATAGACAATTCCAAGGGCGATTAGGGAATTTGCAAGTAATTTAGTTTTTTTTCTTTCCATGATAAATCCTTTAGCCTTTCATCCTTACTTTAGGATATATTAACGCCAATTTGGTTTATGTGTTAATGAACAATCAAGTAGTAACAGTAAAAAAACAATTAAAAGAATGAAATTATAAATTGAGAAGTATTTGATGAACATTCCTTTTGCATCTGGATATTTGGCACCTAATAATTGATAGGTGATTAAACTTGCCATTGATGCAATTAAAGTTCCCATTCCACCAATATTAGTTCCAATTAGTATGCCAGTTCCATTCATTGTAAATTTTGAAATTAAAATCGCTGCTGGAACATTACTTGTTGCTTGGCTTGTCAAAATGGATGCTAAAACTTCATGTTGATGAATCGAATTTCGGATGACCGATTCAAGTAAATGAATGTTACTAATATTACCAATAAAAATGAAGAAGAAAATAAAGGTAAATAATAGCACATAATTAACCTTATTTAACGCTTTAATGTCTAAAATACACGTTATAACTAGCACGATAATAGTTGCAATTAGATAGTCAATTAGACGAGCAACGGCTGCAATTGAAATTATAAAAAGAATTAGGAAGATAATTAACTTATGCATTCCGGCAGTGGATGATTGTGGTTTTGGAAGATTGTTCATTTTATGATCTTCAATACTATTATCATAGTTAACAAAGCTAACTAAAATAATTAGAATGATAATTCCAGGGATAGCAAAGGGAAGCATTGTTGAGAAAAAGTGCAGCATTGACATGTTAAAAAAAGAGTATAAGTACATATTTTGGGGACTACCAAATGGCATACACATTCCACCAAAGTTTGCTGCCAATGATTCAATTACTAATGTAATTACTAATAATTTCTTTTGTTCGCGTTTCATTTCGGTAGCTTCAGATGAAAAAATGATAATCGTTAACGGTACGAGGGTGATTAACGTAATATCATTAGTCAGAAACATAGCTAAAAAGAAACTCATTAGGACTAACACAATAGCAACGCTTTTTTCATTTCTAACTTTTGTCAAAAGATAATTGCTCATTTTATCAAAAATGCCTAATCGGCGTAGTCAGATATTACACACATAAATGAGAATAACAGCAGAATGGTTCGGTAATCAATATAGGATAGATATCTTTTACTTGGGGGAGTAATAAAGCATGATAAGACGGCCAAAACGAAAGAAATACTCAAGACTACTTGTTTTTTTGCAAAATGTTAAAATACGATTCATGAAAATCTCCTAATTAAAAAGAGTCTAGCTAGATTAGCCAGACTTAGTTATAAATTTCAAGTTAAGTTAGTGTTTAGTTCATTGCACCTTGTTAAGTTTAGCTTCTTTTATTAATTCTTTAGTAGCTGCTTTTAATTTGGCATTGTCTTCCTTGGCAATTTCTGGGTGGACTCGTGAAATTAAAATATCTTCGCAATAAGAGCGATTAAAAACTCCTAAAATCCCACGTGGGGGAAGATATTGGTTGATTCGCCATAAGAAATCATGATTTAAATCAACTGAACTTGGCTGTTTAAAATTAACACCATCAAATCAATTCGGGTTTAATCCCGAAAAGGTATGAGCAATTAAACTATCTTTTCCAGCAGATTACGCCCTCATATTTATGTTGAGCGTACAACATTGGTTGGAGTTTAGAAATTAATTTACATTCTTTTTTTACGACGTCATTGGTTTTTTTAGTGATATGGGTTGATTAATTTTAGTTGAAGACTCAGCTAATTTTAAGTCTTCCGCTACAAATTTATATTGCTGTTCTATTTTAAGTGCCTCCTCGTACACCAATCATTATAACGCGGGTATTATACAAAGCAAGAATTTATAGTAAAAACGAATCACTTAAATTAATTTACGAAAAATATTCAGTGGGAACTTTATTAATATATGATGAGAAACCACTTTAAAGCTAGATTTTTAATTTTCCTAAAGAGGCCGTATTTATCTTGCCTCTCAAAACTTAAATTATTTGTTAGCAGTAATAAGGAAAGGTTATCTACGGTTAAATTTGCGTTTATGAAGTATATTTGAAGACTCAGAAAAAAAATTAAGCGTTTTCATAAATATAATCGCTTAATATTAGAAGTAAATAACTGAGTTTTATCTTCACAGAAACTTCCAACAAAAAAAAAAAGACCATATTTTTATGGATAATAGGAGCTAAGGAGGTATAAGGAAATATGCATAATTTAAGTGCGGGAGATACTGCGTTTATGATGCTTTCCACGGCAATGGTTTGCTTAATGACGCCTGGATTAGCAATGTTTTATGGTGGCTTGAATCGTAAACGGAGTGTTCTTTACATTACCATGCAATCATTTATTGCGATGGGAGTTGTAACGTTAATTTGGATTTATGGTGGATTTGGATTGGCGTTTGGTAAGGATCAAGGTGGAGTAATCGGGCGAATGTCTGATTACTTTGCACTGAATCATGTTGGATTAGTGCCAAATGCAGTGCATGCGGCATCGATTCCGTTCGTATTGTTCTTCTTATTCCAATTGATGTTCTGTGTAATTACAGTCCCATTAATGAGTGGAGCATTTGCGGAACGGATTAACATGAAAGGTTATGTTTGGTTACTTATTATTTGGACATACTTAGTATATATTCCTGTTTGTCACTGGGTATGGGGTGGCGGATTCTTACAAAAATTGGGATTCGTTGACTTTGCCGGTGGGACAGTAATTCATACGACTGCTGGATTTGCAGCTTTAGCAAGTATTTTGGTTTTAGGTCGTCGAAAATTAGCTGATTTACCGATGAAACCAAGTAACTTGATGGCGGCGGCAGTTGGAACTGGCTTACTATGGTTCGGATGGTTCGGTTTTAATGCTGGTGGTGCATATTCAGCGGGATCATTAGCAGCAAAAGCAATTGCTAATACGGTGGTTGGACTAGCTGCTGGGATGGTTGTTTGGATGTTATATGCATTAGCTTTCCGGCATAAGGTGGATTTTGTTGATGTGTTAACCGGTTCAGTTGCTGGTTTAGCGACAATCACACCATGTGCTGGGTACATTAATCCTAACTCAGCTGTTTTAGTTGGTGCAGCAGCCGGAATTGTCTGCAATATTTGTGTATCAATCTTGGAAAAACGTGAAGTTGATGATGCTCTTGGTGTTTGGGGAGTTCACGGAATGGGGGGCTTCCTAGGAACGCTATTAATTGGATTATTAGCTGACAAGACTGTTAACGGCATTGGTGCTGGTTGGCATCAATTCTTAGTTCAAGCAGGTGGTGTTGTTTTTGTTGCGGTATATGCCTTTGTTGTTACCGTAATTATTATTAAGGTTTTAGGTAAGTTAACTAATATCAAGCCGAGCCAACAACAAATTGAAGATGGACTCGACCGTGAAATGTTGAATGAAAATGCTTATGACTTATAAGCTAAATAATTAAAGAGGTGAGTTAACATGCTCGGCACAATTCTACTATATGTTGGTATTGTTTTAATTAGTAATGGGTTGGCATCAATTGAAAAAAAATTAATGATAAATCCTTAGTGGTAATGAATTTTTTCACAGGTGGATTAAGTTTAATTTTAAATATTGTAGCTTTGTCATGGGGAATTATTGATAACAAGCCAAATAGTTGGTTCTTTGCCAGTGCAACTGGGTTACTATTTGCATTTACGTATTTATATACGGCAATTAATACGATTTTTGATTTAGATCAACGCTTATATGGATGGTTTAGTCTATTTGTTGCAATTAACTCTATTCCGGCCGGCTATTTATGTTTTCAAAACTTTGGTGGCAACTGGGTCTACGGTTTAATTTGGTGGGCTTGGGGAATTCTGTGGTTAACAGGATTCTTAACTAACAATCTCAAGTGGAAATTAGGAAGTTTCCCTGGATGGTTAGGAGTCATTGAAGGGATTGTGACGGCTGGATTCCAGGTTTCTTAATGTTACTGAATTTATGGCCTAAATAATCTAGCTGTTGATTTATGAAAGGAAGGTGTCTATCTTATGCAACTTACAGAACGCGAACAAGAAAAGATGATGATTAGTCTCGCTGGCATGATTGCACAACAACGCAAGGATAATGGGATTAAGTTAAATCATCCAGAAAGTATTGCTTTAATTACGAGCTTCTTGTTAGAAGGAGCTCGGGCCGGCAAAACGGTGGCTGAACTAATGGATGAAGGGGCTCATGTATTAACACGAGAAGATGTGATGGAAGGGGTTCCTGAAATGATTCCAATGATTCAAGTTGAAGCAACTTTTGTTGACGGAACGAAATTAATCACAATTCATGATCCAATTCGTTAATTGAAAGGAAGGTATCGATAAATGATTCCGGGAGAATACAAATTATCAAGTGAAAAGGTTCCTTACAATGTTGGTTATGATGCAATTACTTTAACGGTTAAAAATGTTGGTGACCGTGCGGTTCAAGTTGGATCCGAATACCATTTTTATGAAGCTAATGAAGAAGGATTGCGATTTGATCGGGATAAAGCTTGGGGAAAGCGGTTAGATATCCCAGCTGGAACGGCGGTTCGGTTTGAACCTGGTGAAGAAAAGCAAGTTAATTTAATTGATTTTGGTGGTAAGCGGCGTGTCTTTGGATTTAATAATAAGGCCAATACTTACCTTGACAAAAACCAAGACGCGGAATAGGAGGTAGTAACATGAGTTTTGAAATGGATCGCGAGCAGTTTACACAAATGTTCGGCCCAACAACGGGAGACAGCGTCCGTTTAGGAGATACGAATTTATTTGCCCGAATTGAAAAAGACTTAACAGTTCATGGCCAAGAAAGTAAGTTTGGTGGCGGAAAGGTTCTTCGTGATGGCATGGGAGTTAATGCTACGGAAACTCGTGAAAATAACCCATTAGTTGCTGACACGATTATTTCTGATGCTACAATCATTGATTACACTGGGATTTATAAAGCTGATATTGGGATTCGTGACGGTAAGATCTTAGCAATTGGGAAGGGTGGAAATCCAGACTTAATGGATAAGATTGATTTTGTTGTCGGAGCCAGCACTGAAGCAATTTCCGGTGAAGGAATGATTGTGACGGCAGGTGGAATTGATCTCCACGTACACTATTTGTCACCATATTTGACACATGCAGCATTAGATAATGGGATTACCACTTTATTTGGTGGTGGGACCGGCCCTGCAGATGGATCTAATTCAGCTACGACGACACCCGGTAAATTTCATATGCACCGGATGTTAGAGTCAGTTGAAAATGAACCATTAAATTTTGGTTTTATGGCTAAAGGGGCTGGGGCAACTCCAGAAACAATCGGTGAACAAATTGAAGCAGGGGCTGCTGCAATTAAGACTCACGAAGACTGGGGTGCTACTGCTGCCGGAATTGATAATTCATTGAAAGCTGCCGATAAGTATGATGTTCAATTCGCAGTTCATACCGATTCTTTGAATGAAGGTGGTTTTGTTGAAAATACGATTAACGCATTTGGTGGGCGGACGGTCCATACTTTCCATACTGAAGGTGCTGGTGGTGGTCACGCGCCTGATATCATGGTTGTTGCGGGACAAAAGAATGTCTTACCATCATCAACAAACCCAACGAACCCGTACACGAAAAATGTAATTGATGAATTGTTTGATATGACGATGGTTTGTCATAACCTTGATCCAAAAGTACCAGAAGATGTTTCATTTGCTGAATCACGGGTTCGGAAACAAACGGTTGCTGCTGAAGACGTCCTTCATGATATGGGGGCGTTGAGTGTAATGACTTCTGATGCTATGGCCATGGGTCGGGTTGGTGAAGTTGCTATGCGTTGTTGGCAATTAGCTGACAAGATGAAACAACAATTAGGACCGTTAGATGGCGACTCAGAATTTAGCGATAATAATCGGATTAAGCGGTATGTTGCTAAATATACGATTAATCCAGCGATTATGAACGGAATGTCCGATTACATTGGTTCAATTGAAGTTGGTAAATATGCTGACCTAGTAATTTGGGAACCTAAGATGTTTGGGACTAAGCCAAAGATGGTTTTGAAGGCCGGGATGATTGCATATGGTGTCATGGGAGATGCTAGTTCAAGTTTACCAACCCCAGAACCACGGCAAATGCGCGATTTATACGGTGCTAAGGGTAAGGCAGTTAGTTCTACGAGTATCACCTTTGTTTCTCAATATGCCTATGATCATGGAATTAAGGAACAATTAGGTTTAGATAAGATTGTTTTACCAGTTCATAATACACGGAACTTGACGAAACGGGATATGAAATTAAATAATTACACGCCGTCGACAATCAAGATTGATCCGCAATCCTTTGAAGTTACAATTGATGGGAAATTAATTTCGTGTGAGCCAGCTGATACAATTTCGTTGGCTCAACGGTACTACTTCTATTAATTAATGGACGGAAGCGCATGTTTAGGTGTGCTTCCTTTTTTATTGAAAGGACAAGAAAATGATTTTAACACATGTATATCGAAAGATTGAAGAAATTCCTAATATTGATACTTATCATTTAGAAACAGCAACCGTAAGTAGCGACGATTTGATGAAGTCAATTTTGCGAGTAAAAACTGACCATGGTAATGAATATGGGATCCGATTAGAAGATCCATCCCAAATTATGGAGAATGGAACGACTTTCCAATTAGGCGATCATGAATTACTGGTTTTAAATGTGTTAGCTGATGAGGCAATCGTTATTACACCTAAGGATATTAATGAAATGGGTGTAATTGCCCATTTATTAGGAAATTTGCATAAACCAATTCAAGTGCAAAATGGGCAAATTACCTTACTATTTGATAAAGTTGTGGTTTTAACTTTGGATAAGCATCGAGTTAACTACGAAATTAAAAAAGTTACTTTGGATCAACCAATGCGGTATGCGGACTTGACGAATGGAAAATAAATTAGAAACAAGGTTACGGAATTTAGCCGTATTTCAAATTTGTGATTCAACGTTTCCAATTGGAACGTTTAATCATTCATTTGGAATGGAAAATTATTTAAGAAATGGCTTAATTGATGATGCTAATCAATTTAGCGAATGGTTAACAAATTATTACCAATCACAATTTAAATATGGTGAAGGACTACTAACGTTATTAGTATATCAGGCTTTAGATTGTGACAATTTTAACCAATTACAGTATTTAGATGATGTTATTACTAAATCGACACTAGCGCGGGAAACTCGGGATGGAACGAAGGTAATTGCTAAACAAATGGTAATTCTGATTCAGAAAATTTATGGTAACCAAATTAAAGATTTAAATCAGTATGCTGAATTGATGGAACACGGGAAAGTTTATGGTAACCCGGCAATTGTATTTGCAATTTTTGCTCATTATCAAGGGGTATCTAAGCAGGATGCTTATTTAATGTATGGTTACAGTGTAGCTTCAACCTTAGTTCAAAATGCAGTTCGAGCAATTCCGTTGGGACAACGAGAAGGCCAAGTGGTGTTAAATCGTATTATTAAACAACTGGGGGATTTATATCAAGAAAGTTGTCAATACGATGTAAGTTACTTAGGAGCTAATACACCAGGATTAGAATTAGCACAAATCAATCATGAAACGCAAAACGCGCGTTATTTATGTCATAGAAAGATTGGAGGAACAACAAATGAAACGAGCAGTACGAATTGGAGTCGGGGGACCAGTAGGTTCAGGCAAGACACAATTGATTGAACGGTTAACACGGCGGATGAATGGTGATTATGAAATGGCAGTAATTACCAATGATATTTATACAAAGTGGGATGCTGAGTATATGGCGGCAAATTCGGTTTTAGATAGTGATCGAATTATTGGGGTTGAAACTGGTGGTTGTCCCCATACTGCAATTCGAGAAGATGCATCAATGAATATGGCTGCAATTGATGATTTAGAAAATCGTTTTGATAATAACTTAGATTTAATTTTTGTTGAAAGTGGTGGTGATAATTTAGCAGCCACTTTTAGTCCCGAATTAGTTGATTTTTCAATTTATATTATTGACGTAGCTGAAGGTGAAAAAATTCCACGTAAGGCAGGTCAAGGAATGATTAAGTCAGACTTATTTATTATTAATAAAATTGATTTAGCCCAATATGTTGGAGCGGACTTAGATAAGATGAAGCAAGATTCAGAAACTTTCCGTGGTAATGGGGCCTTTCTATTTACTAATTTAAAGACTGATGAAGGACTGGATGAAGTTGTTAAATGGATTAAATCAGAATGCTTACTTGAGGGATTAGATTAATGAGTACGCAATACAACGGAGTAATTGATATTCGGTTTGCATATCAAAATAATCGTACATTAGCGACGAAAACGTACCATCAAGGAAATTCACGAATTTCATCAAATATTATGGCCAATGGTGATTTACCGTATTATTTTTTAATTTCAACTGGTGGTGGTTTTGTAGAAGGAGAACGATACCTGCAAACTGTTCAACTAGATACAAAAGCACATGCCATATTGACAACCCAAACACCAAATTATATTTATAAATGTGAGCATGGTCATGTGACGAAACAAACTAATGAATTAACAGTTAAGAAAGATGCATTTTTAGAATATTACATCGATGAAACGATTCCATATAAAGATGCTCAATTTGCTCAATCAACAACGGTTAATATGGAAAAAGGGGCTAAATTGATTTTAACCGATGGTTTGACGCGGGGGTGGTCACCAGATGATCAACCGTTTCAATTTGGGCAAGTATCCCAAAAGGTAACCATTAAATATGATCATGAATTAGTTTATAACGATTTTTTTAATTGTTAACCCACAGCAACATCAGATGGCCGAATTAGGTTTTTTTTGAAGGCTTTAATAATTTTAATTCAGTAGTAATTATTGACGAAGCAGTTAATACAGCATTAGTTGATATGATGCGTCAATTTTTAGCGACATTGAATTCAAAATGTCGTTATGGGATTTCATTAACTGAACATCATGGGATGGTTTTACGAATTTTAGGAATGAGCGCATATCAAAATCATCAAGTTATGATGGAATTTATTAATTATTATCGTGAAATGGTTCATGACTTAACTCGCATTAATTTACGGAAGAATAATCAAGGTGGAGGAGTTTAATAATGGCAGCAATATTTGTTGGTGTGGGAGCTTTTTTGGTGGATGTTTGCGAAGTTTGTTAGCAACGGTATTAAATAGTGATAACCATCGACTTCCTTGGGGAACCATTATGGCTAATATTATTGGTTGTTGTTTCTTAGGTGGAATTGTACAAGCAATTCATGATCAAGATTTAACTAATTCAATGCAATTAATTTTAGCAATTGGTTTTTCTGGTGGGTTAACGACATTTTCAACTTTTACGAAAGAAGTTTGGGGAATGATTAAGCAGCACCAAATTAAGCTAGCGATGGGGTATTGGATTGTTTGCGTTGGAGTTTGCATGTTTTTATTTTTAATTGGTATGAAATTAAAAACACTGGTTTAAACGGAGATCGGTAATGACAAAAGGAAAAGAATTAATTTTAGTTGGCATTGGCTGCAGTTTGGGAGCAATTGTTAGAAATTTGGGAATTGAAACAATTGGTGCTTGGTCACAGCCAATGGCAATTTGGGTAGTAAACATGTTAGGTTGCTTTTTAATTGGTTTATTAACTCAATTAGCTACGCAACGAATAAAACAAAGTTGGTTTTTACCATTTTTATCAACTGGTTTTTGTGGTGGTTTAACAACCTTTTCTGAATTTGCAGAAAATACGCGACAAGTTTGGTTGACTAGTAATAGTTTACTTGCATTAGGCTATATTGTATTAACAATGGTGATTGGTCTTATTACCTATCAATTAGGAGTGAAGGCTGTTAAAAGTTAATAGTTAAAAAAGGGAGGGAAAAAGATGCATATACCTGATAATTATTTAAGTCCTGCGACTTGTACGACAATGTTGTTAATCTCAACACCAATAATTGGTTATGCCGGGCATCAGGTAAAGGTTCAGTTGAATCAACAACGTGGATTAGCTCCGATGCTTGGAATTGGGGCCTCATTGTCGTTTTTGATGATGATGTTTAATGTCCCAATCCCTGGGGGGACAACTGCACATGCAGTAGGGGCAACTCTCTTAGCAATTTTGATGGGACCATATGCGGCTAGTATATCAGTAACGGTTGCATTGATTGTTCAGGCATTCTTATTCGGTGATGGTGGGATTTTAGCGTTAGGAGCTAATATTTTTGATATGGCAATTGTGATGCCATTTGTTGGCTATGCGGTTTATGCCATTTTTAGAAAGTTCCACCATCCTAATTTGGGAACTATTGTTGGTTCGTATATTGGAATTAATGTAGCCGCATTAATGGCTGGAATATTGTTAGGGATCCAACCTTTAGTTGCTCATACTGCAAATGGAGCGCCATTATATTGTCCATATGGATTAAAGGTAACCATACCAGCTATGTTGTTTGCCCATTTATTGGTAGCAGGCTGGATTGAAGCATTCTTTACATTTATGGTTTATCGATTTGTAAAACGGGTGGCCCCAAATGAAATTTATCAAACTAAGCTAAATATTGTTGATAAATCAGAAGATAGTTATCGAAAATTATATTGGGTATTAGCAATTTTAATTATCTTGTGTCCCATCGGTTTAATTGCAAATGGAACTGCTTTTGGTGAATGGTCAAATGGAGAATTATTAGCTTTAATGAAACATGATCATTTGGCTAATTCACTTCCACACGGAATGGTACATGGGATTAACTATCAAGCAATATTTAGTGATTATACTGTTCCAGGAACCTCATTACCAATTGGTTACATTTTAAGTGCAATTTCAGCAATTATTATTTTTGTAATTTTAGCTAAGATTATTTCATCATCAAGTGGTCGAAATCATGGATAATAAATTGCCTAATTGGTTAGTTGTTAAAAGTGATGATTTACCAACCATTAAAAAAAGCCAAATTGGGAATAATTAGTTTAAATTTAAAAGTAATTAAATCATTGCTAAATCAACTAACACGACCTAAAGAACTAGCAAAATCTAAATCAACTCCAATTATTAGTTTACTAGTATATGTTATTAATTTAATTTTGATTTTATGCTCATACAAATTAATTTTTCTGTGGTTAATGGCTCTATATTTACTGATAAAGTTAGTCACTTTTCCGGCTAAATTAATGATACAAACTTTAAAAAAAATTAGGGCAGTTGCTGTTGATGTCGCTAATTTTAATTGGACCAAGTATTTTTATGGGACATCATAATGTTGGCCTGTTTTTAATCCGCATTGGTTTAGTTATGATGCAAACTTCCATATACTTGAATAGCACTAATTGGCAAGATTTTTTATTGCGTTACGCCAATTACGGGTTCCGACAGTAATTGTTACAACATTAGATATTATGATTAAGTATACATATACATTAGGATCATATTTACTTGAAGTATTAAATAGTATTCAGTTACGGTCAATAGGACAACCGGTAGATAGAAAGATGGTAGGAAATATTATTGGAAAACTATATCTATCTGCGAAACAACGTAGTGTTGAGGTTTATCAAGCAATGTTAATGCGAGGGTACTATCAACCAGCACTTGTGAGACAGAAGTACAAGTTTAATCGATATGATGGTTGGGAATTACTGCAACTAGTGGTAGTAATAATGGTATTTATTTTTAGTAGAGGCTAATGATGATTAAAATTGTGGATGGTAAGTATAATTACAATCAAACAAACGGTATTAATAATATTAACCTAACAATTAATGATGGGGAATCAGTTTGTTTTGTAGGACCTAATGGTGCTGGTAAATCAACATTAATGAAAATTTTAACGGGAGTATTACCACTTCAGGCGGGAAGTTATCATTTTGATAATTTGTTAATTGATCAAACTTTTTTTAAATGATTTAACTAAGGTTGGCCAATTATATTCACAGATTGGATTTGTGTTTCAAGATAGTGACGTGCAATTATTCAATATGACAGTAGAAGATGAGATTGCATTTGGTCCACGGCATTTAGGTTTAACAGAAAAAGAAGTTATGACCCGTGTTGATGACATGCTTAAACTGATGGAAATTGAAAAATTACGTAATCGAGTTCCATACCAAATTTCGGGTGGTGAGAAGAAGTTAGTCGCAATTGCAAGCGTATTGGCTATGAATCCATCAGTAATAGTTTTTGATGAACCATTTAATGGGTTATCACCACGTCACCGAAAAATGGTAAAAATGATTATTAATAAATTGCATTCTATTGGTAAAACAATTATTATATCTAGCCATCATTTTAAACAAATTAGTGAAATGGTAGATTCTGCATATTTGTTTAGTGAGACGGGGACGATTACGGGAAAATTTGATCATGATGATTTTCCGGAGTTATTAGATAAAATTGATTATTTATAAGGCGGTGATATAAATGCAATATTTACACTATACAACGGGGTCAGAATCAATTATGAAGATGGTTAAAGCAGATAACCCAAAGCGAAATTTGCGATTAGCGTATGAATTAGACCATAATCGGTATGCGTTATTTGATTTAACGGAACATATTGAAAGCATTTATACGACCCCAATTAGCTATCAAATTTGGGGCTTTAGTTCTAATGCTAAATTATCTGGAATTGGGCGGTTGGAAGTGTTTAAATTAGGTGTTGAAGAACAAGAAGTATGGCAAGCTAAATTACAAAAGTTCATGACTGAGAATCATGAAGGCTGTAATGGAATGTATTGGTTAAAAGATAATCATAATTCATCAAATGTAGCAGTATTAACTTGTTGGTTTAATCCAAAAGAATTACAGAAATGGCAACAAAGCGATGAACATCGTGAATTAACACAATTTAATCATAATTATGCTAAAAATATTGATCAATTGTATTACCATGAGGATTTTAAGTTTTTAGATTAAATAGAGAAATAATCTTAATAAACTTAGAAATAAAGTAAATCCGCTATTGAAGTAACTAAATCATACTTCAATAGCGGATTTATTATGTTTGCTTAAATTTACTTTGATTACAAATTAGACTTAGTAAATAAGTAGATCATGAATAAAAATTATTGCTTTCGAAGCCGCCGTTGATAACCAAGGCCAAACTTTACCATGTTTTCATTATGATTCAGAATTCGTTTAATGTTATTACGATGTAAATAAAACGCTAGGCCAGTAATGAAAATTCCAACGCCTTTATTATCAGTACGTAACGCAATTAGGACATACTTGATGGTGGTAATTAACATTAAAGTCTAAAAAACTAGTGAAATACAACCTACAATAATGTATGAAGGGGTGAGATATTGCGTTCCCCCTGCATTATTAATTAATGCATTGATTACATACAAAGGTGAGGTTCCAATATCACCATAGACAATTCCTAGCGCAATTAGGGAACTTGCAATTAATTTAGATTTTTTTTGATTCATGATAAAATCCTTTGTTTTTTTTGTCTTTACTTTAGGATATCTTGAGTATAGATGCGGCTTAATTTTTTTTAAAGATATTCATCGGATGAAGTTAATTATCTTAAACGGAAAACGTATGACAATTTTGAAATGAAAACTAATTATTAAGAAAAATTTAAAACGCTTTCATTTTGTTGGTGCCAATATCATAATGAAAGTGAAGTTAAGGAATTTAAATAACTTCAATCCAAACTCATAATTGTCAAATGGAGGTAAACATTATGGCAGAAAATGAAATGAAGAGTGGAGCGGAATTACTTATTGATGCGCTTCAAACTAATGGATTAGAAAATATGTATGGGTTAGTTGGTATTCCAGTAACTGATTTTGCTCGATTAGCTCAGTTAAAGGGGATGAAGTATTTTGGCTTTCGGCGTGAAGATGCGGCTGTTGATGCAGCTGCAATTGCTGGCTATTTAACTCAAAAACCAGGAGTGGCTTTAACTGTTTCTGCACCGGGATTCTTAAATGGATTAACAGCCTTAGCTCAAGCAACTAAAAATTGTTTCCCATTAATTATGATTTCGGTTCATCAGAGCGTCATATCATCGATTTAGATCAAGGTGATTATGAAGGGCTTGATCAATATAATGTCGCTAAACCATTTTGTAAAAAAAGCATACCGGGTTGACCGAGCTGAAGACATGGGCTTAGCTGTTGCTCGTGCAATTCGGACAGCGGTTTCTGGTCGGCCTGGTGGGGTATACCTAGACTTACCAGCAGATACGATTGGACAATTAGTATCACCAGATGCTGTTCAACCTGCCATTTACCCGCTGGTTGATCCAGATCCAGCTCAATTACCTAGTTCCAATGCCATCACGCGGGCCGTTGATGTGATTAAAGGCGCTAAAAAAACCACTATTAATTTTAGGAAAAGGGGCTGCGTATGCACAAGCTGAAAAGCAACTACAAGCGTTAGTTCAACAAACAGACCTGCCGTTCTTACCAATGTCAATGGCCAAAGGATTAATTCCAGATGGCGAAGCACATTCAGCGGCTGCAGCTCGTTCATTAGCATTGAAGGAAGCAGATGTAGTAATTTTAGTTGGTGCTCGGTTGAACTGGATGTTATCACATGGGGCAGCGCAACATTTAATGCCGATGCAAAATTTGTTCAATTAGATATTTGTGCGGATGAATTTGATTCTAACCAACCAATTGCTGCTCCTGTACAAGGGGATTTAATTTCAAGTCTTGAATTGATATTAAGCGGATTACAAGCAACCAACTTTAAAACAGATGCTGCTTGGTTAACAGAATTAAATATCAAAAAGAATGCAAATATTGAAAAAAATGGCTAAACGGGTGCAGATGCAAAAGTCAATGATAAATTAGGATATTACGGTGTCTTAGCACCAATTAATGAATACTTTGCTGCTCACCCAGAAACATATCTAGTTAGCGAAGGGGCCAATACGCTTGATATTGGTCGGAATATGATTGATATGAAATTACCTCGTCACCGGTTAGATACTGGTACTTGGGGGGTAATGGGAATTGGTTTAGGTTATGCAATTGCAGCAGCAGTTGAAACTGGTCAGCCAGTTGTTGCCTTAGAAGGTGATAGTGCCTTTGGATTTGACGGTATGGAAATGGAAACCATTTGCCGGTATCAATTACCTGTTACAGTTGTTGTTGTTAATAATGGTGGAATTTATAACGGAACTGATCGCCAGGTTGCTGATCAACCGGGACCAACAATGTTAGATGCAAAGGCTCACTACGAAAAGATTGCCGAAGCCTTTGGAGGTGATAGTTACTTTGTAACAACAGCCGATGAAATGGAACGGATCTTCAATCAAGCGATGGCTTCAGGACGGCCAAATTTGATTAATGTGGCAATTGATCCGGCAATGGGTAAGGAATCTGGTCACATTGGTAACCTGAATCCAAAATTAGCATTAAAGAAGTAACTTGAATTAAAGGAGGATTTAATCATGACAGTAAATGAAAATGCCCCATTAAAGGGAATTAAAGTTGTTGACTGGACGCAAGTACAATCTGGTCCTTCATGTACACAATTGTTAGCTTGGTTAGGGGCTGAAGTTATTAAGATTGAACGTCCTGATACGGGTGATCCAACTCGAAATCAATTATTAGATATTCAAGACTCATGGGGAATGTATTATCTTCAATTAAATGCTAATAAGAAATCATTAACATTAAATATTAAATCTGAAGCAGGCAAAAAGATTATGACGGACTTATTAAAAAAAGGCCGATGTCTTTATTGAAAATGTTAAGCCTGGAGCCGCTGAACGAGCCGGCTTTGGTTGGGAAGATGTTCACAAGATTAATCCGCGTTTAATTATGGGATCATTAAAAGGTTTTAATCAAGGTTCCCGGTTTGAAGATGTTAAAGCCTACGAACCAGTAGCTCAAGCAGCGGGTGGTGCTGCTTCTGCGACTGGTTGGAACGATGGTAAACATAATACACCGACTCAATCAGCCGCTGCCTTAGGTGATTCTAACTCAGGAATGCATTTGACAATTGGTATTCTAGCGGCCTTAATGCAACGTGAACGGACCGGTGAAGGAACATTCGTTTACCAATCAATGCGGAATGCTGTGATTAATCTATGCCGGATTAAATTACGTGACCAAGTAATGCTTGATAATTTGGGCGCTTTACCACACTATGCTGTCTACCCTAATTACAAGTGGGGGAAAGCAGTTCCACGGGCAGAAAACACTGAAGGTGGTGAAGTAATCGGTTGGACGTATAAAGCCAAGGGTTGGGAAACTGATCCAAACGCATATGTTTATATCGTTATTCAAGACTCTAATAAGAGTTGGGAAGCCATTGCTAATACGATGGGGCATCCAGAATGGATTGATGATGAACGGTTCCAAGACTGGCAACATCGTCAACTACACAAAGAAGAAATTTATCCATTAATTGAATCGTATACAAAGCAATATGATAAGTATGAATTAACGCAAAAATTAGGTGAAGCTGGCGTACCAGTTGGTCCTGTTATTGACTGGTACGAATTGGAAAACGATCCAGAATTAAACAGTGATGGGACGATTGTTACGATTGATCAAGGTGGTAACCGGGGTAAGTTCAAGACGATTGGATTACCATTCACGATGAGTAATTACAAGCCTGACTATCACCGGGCTCCTGATTTAGGAGAAAATAACGATGAAATTTTAACTGATTTAGGTTATGATGTTGACCAAATTCATCAACTTGAAGCCGATGGTGTTATCGCTAAGGCTCGTGGTCCTAAGAATCCTCGCCGAGAAGTAATCAAAGGAAATGAATAGTCGTTAAGACGTGGAGGTTGACGGATGGTAAAAAGTGAACCAGATTATTCGACGGCAGCAGCACAAAATGCACATTTAAGTCGCCAACGACCATATCCATTAGCTGGTTTGTTGGTAATCGATTTAACTCATGTTTTATCAGGTCCAACTTGTACGCGAATGCTAGCTGATGGTGGTGCGCGTGTAATTCACGTGGAACGTAAAGGCAGTGGTGATGATACTCGTTCAATGGGTCCGTATCTGACGGATGGATCAAGTGAGTATTTTCGGATTGCTAATGCCGGGAAGGAATCGATTGCACTCGATTTTAAAGATGCAGCGGATTTTGACCTGTTGAAACGGATGATTGCTCGTGCGGATATTGTTGTTGAAAATTTCCGACCAGGGGTGATGAAACGGCTAGGGTTAGACCCAGAAGAATTAGTTAAACAAAATCCCCGACTGATCGTGGCGTCGATTTCTGGCTTTGGTCAATATGGTCCGATGAGTCAACAAGCTGCTTACGATACAATTGTGCAAGCAATCTCAGGAATTATGGATGCAACGGGGGCTTCAGATGGACCGGCAACTCGGGTTGGTACATCAGTTTCTGATATTGTTGCAGGAATGCTAGGATATGCAGCGATTACAACGGCATTGTATGCACGGGAAAAGACTGGTAAAGGAACGACGGTTGATGTAGCTATGCTCGATGCAACAATGAGTTTAATGTCACAAGACTTGATGACTTCATTAGGATTAAATCAAGTACCACATCGGATTGGTAATCGTCATCCTTATATGTATCCATTCGATACGTTCGCCTGTCAAGATCAACCATTAGCAATTTGTTGTGGGAATGACCACCTATGGTCGTTACTAGTAAATGCCTTGAACCATCCAGAATGGCAAGATGATGTTCAAATGAAGACTAATGACTTGCGGGTAGCCAATTGGCAATTAGTCAAAGCCCATCTAGAATCGGTTTTACAAACTAAGCCAGCGGCAGTTTGGGAACAATTATTAACCTCAGCTGGGGTACCTAATGGGGTAGTGATGAATATCGATGATACTAGACGGTTACCACAAGTAGTTGCTCGTGGAATGGTTAAGACACTGCCGGATGGTAATAAGGTAATGGGAAACCCATTAAAATATGGGACCTGGAATTCATACGGATTGCAAACGGATGCACCAAAGTATAATGAAAATGAAAATCAAATTCGGACTGAATTCAAAGAATGAAATCAGGTGAACAATAATGAAGGGAATTCTTATAAATGATATTGTGCCGATTTTAGTCATTATGATTTTAGGGTACATATGTGGCAAGCTAACGGTATTTGATGATGATCAACGACAAGGTTTGAATAAATTAGTGTTGAATATTGCATTACCGGCAGCGCTATTTGTGTCAATAATTAAGGCAACACGTGCAATGTTTGCTAAGGATATTGTTTTGACCTTAATTTCGATTTTTGGAGTTACAGGATTATTTTTACTTAGTTACTGGCTTGATAAAAAGATGTTTCATCGCTCAACACAAGAGGCGGCGGTGTGTGCCTTAATTGCTGGCTCGCCAACAATTGGTTTTTTAGGCTTTGCGGTGTTAGATCCAATTTATGGAAATAGTGTAACAACGAACTTAGTGATTGGGATTGTTTCAATTGTGGTTAATGCAATTACGATTCCAATTGGACTAGCTTTAATCAATAAGGGGCAAGCTGAACAACGGGCAGCAAACCAAGATTATCAAGAACAGAGTGATCAAAAGAAAACGTTAGGAATGGATGCTAATTCATTAGCTAAAGTAAGTCAAAATACGCCAATTACGGATGATGAAGCGGCAATTCTCAAGGAAACGGGGATTAATCGTGAAATTGATTTAATTCGGGCCGAATATCATCGACATGCTCAACAAAGTAAATTGAATAATTCAATTGGAGAATCAATTTGGAATGCAGTTAAGCAACCAGTGGCGGCGGCTCCATTATTGGCGGTGATTTTAGTGTTGATTGGTTTCCATATGCCAGCTAGTTGGGCACCATCATTTAGTTTGATTGCAAAGGCTAATTCTGGGGTGGCAGTTTTGGCTGCTGGACTGGCATTATCAACGGTTAAATTCTCGATTGATAAAGAAGCTTTATGGAACACATTCTATCGGTTAATTTTGACTCCTGCGATAATTGTTGCAGCTGCTTACATTTGTGGCATGGGTAGTGATCCCAATAAGGTTGCGATGCTTTGTTTAGCAACAGCGCTACCACCGGCATTTTCAGGAATCATTATTTCCAGTCGTTACAATATTTACGTTAAAGAAGGAGCTAACTCAGTTGCAATTTCAACAATTGGTTTTGCGGTTACGTGTATCTTCTGGATTTGGGCCCTGCCATTAATTGCGAGCTGGTTTTAGGATTTAGTTGAAAATCAAATAAAGGATTATTTTACTTTAACAAATTAGTCTTCAAATTTTGTTAATTTGAAGGCTTTTTTTTAGTCAATGTAACATTAGGAGGTGATATAAATGAAGTATTTACACTATACAACGGGTTCAGAATCAATTATGAAGATGGTTAAAGCAGATAACCCAAAGCGAAATTTGCGATTAGCGTATGAATTAGATCATAATCGGTATGCATTGTTTGATTTAACAGGCCATGCTGAAAGTATTTACACCACTCCAATTAGTTATCAAATTTGGGGGCAAAGTCAAGCGGCTAAGTTAATTGGAATTTCACGGATTGAAGTATTTAAATTAGGAAATGATGAACAAGAAATTTGGCAAACTAAATTACAAAAATTCATGACTGAAGATCATGAAGGTTGTAATGGAATGTATTGGTTAAAAGATGCAAGAAATACGTCAAATGTTGCGGTGTTAACGTGTTGGAAAGACTCAAAGGCACTCCAAGCATGGCAACAAAGTAACGAACATCGTGAGTTAACACAATTTAATCATAATTATGCAAAAATATTGATCAATTGTATTACCATGAGGATTTTAAGTTTTTAGATTAATTTGATGATGATGACCTGTGGTAATAACAGATCGTCATTTTTAATCGATGGGATTAAGATAAAAGGGAAGTGGTGAAATGAGACAATTAACGGTTGATGTTAATGGGCATCCGTATAATCGATTATTAATGGTTATTATCTTAATTGCGGGATCGTTTTGTACGGTGTTAAATCAAACGATTTTGGCAACTGCTTATCCAACTTTGATGCGGTATTTTTCAGTTAATACCTCAACGGTTCAGTGGCTAACTACTGGATTTCTAATGGTTAACGGAATGATGATTCCGGTTAGTGCGTATCTAAGTAATCGGCTTAATACTAAATATTTATATCTTGGAGCAATGACTACTTTTGAAATTGGCACGATTATCTGTTGGTTAGCTCCTAGCTTTGCGATTTTATTAATTGGCCGTATAGTACAAGCACTGGCTGTTGGAATAACGGTTCCGTTAATTCAGACGATAATGTTAACTATTTTTCCAGCTGAACAACGTGGAACTGCAATGGGATTTACGGGAATTGTGGTTGGTTTAGCCCCCGCGATTGGTCCAACTTTGTCAGGTTTTATCATTGATACACTGACTTGGCGAGATTTATTCCGATTAATCGTTCCAATTGTATTATTAGTGATTATTTTAGGTTGTTTCTTTATTCATCCAGTACTTAAAAATACGAATGCTAAACTCGATTTATGGTCACTAATATTATCAACTTTTGGGTTTGGGTTATTATTGTATGGATTTTCGATGGTTGGGACGAATGGCTGGGCTAGTCCAGTAGTCATTATGTCTTTAATTTGTGGTGTTATTATCGTCGGAATCATGTTTTTCCGTCAGTTAAGAATTTCTCATCCATTTTTAGAAATTAGAGTGTTTAAGCATTCACAATTTATTATTGGTACAACTTTGAGTTCGATTGTTAGAATGGCGATGGTAGGGGTAGAAATGATTATTCCAATTTATTTACAGACCATCCATCACTTATCAGCTTTTGAATCAGGATTAGTCTTGCTGCCTGGTGCATGTATGTTTGGGATTCTTAGTCCAGTGACGGGACGGATATTTGATAAGTACGGGGCTAAGTACTTAACGATTACAGGGATGACTTTATTGACCATTGGGACATTATTCTTAGTCACGATTAATCAAAACTTCCCAATTATTTGGATTTCCGTTATTTATATGGTTCGTATGGTAGGAATTTCAATGGTCATGATGCCAGCGTCAACGGCCGGTATGAATTCATTACCAGTAAGTTTATTTGCGGATGGAAGCGCGGTTAATAATACAATTCGTCAAGTAGCAGCAGCAATTGGAACTGCGTTAATGACGTCTGTTTTAGATGATGTTACCCGTCAATCTTCACAACATTTAACTTCATTAGCTGAAAAAGTTGATGCTGTTTTAAATGGTTACCATGCTTCATTCTTATTAGCAGCTGGTTTTGCATCATTAGGAATTATAATTTCTTGGTTTTTTAAGACAAAACAACAACTTGATCAAACTGAACAGTAATTAAAAATGCAATTAATTAGATTAATTGCATTTTTGTAATCGTTTTAATATAATCGTTAAGATTTGTTAACGATTGCATAAAATTCTTTACTAAGTATTAACAAATTAAAAATGTAGTTTTACAATGATAATGTACCGTATAACAACGATATATCAGTGATTTTAATTTACATTTGGAGGTATGTATTATGGCAGATCGTCAGATTGATTTGGAAAAAGCATCAATTATTGATGTTATGGCCAACTTACAAGCTGATGCTAATAATGGTCTTTCATCTGCTGAGGCTCAAAAGCGCTTAGCCCAATATGGACCAAATGCATTGGAAGCCAAGGAAGAAACTTTCATGCATAAATTGATTCATGCGTTTATGGGACCGATTGAGTACATGATTGAGGCTGCTGCAGTTATTTCGGCGATTATTGGTCACTGATGATTTTATCATTATCTTGGTATTGTTGATCTTTAACGTTACGATTGACCTATGGCAATCACAAAAGGCCTCTAGTGCGTTAGCTGCTTTAAAAAAAAGGGATGGCTCCGCAAGCCAATGTCTTACGGGATGGAAAGTATCAAACGATTGATGCAGCTAACTTAGTTCCTGGTGATATTATCAAGATTCGGTTGGGTCAAATTGTTCCTGCTGATCTTCGGTTAATTGCTGGGGATTATGCCTCAATTGATCAATCGGCTTTAACTGGTGAATCAATCGCTGCTAATAAAAAGATTGGTGATGAAGCTTACTCTGGTTCAGTTGTTAAGCAAGGTGAAATGGAAGCAGTTGTTATTGCAACTGGTGAACATACATTCTTTGGTCGGACCGCAAAGCTAGTTGCGGGGGCTGGAGCAAAGAGCCATGCGCAACAAGCAATGTTCCAAATTGGGAACTACTTAATTGTAATTGCGGTTATCCTAGCAGTTATCATGGTGATTTTTGACGTTTACAATGACGTTGTAACTCACAGTATGAATATGAGTGCTGCATTGAATATCTTGCAGTTTGTGTTAGTACTATTGGTAGCTTCAATACCGGTGGCCATGCCAACGGTATTCTCGGTTACCTTGGCTTTAGGGGCATTGAATTTATCTAAAGAAAAGGCAATTGTTTCTAAGCTTTCTTCAATTGAAGAAATGGCCGGAATTGATATTTTGTATTCCGATAAAACGGGGACATTAACTAAGAACCAATTAACCTAGGGGATACTACGCTGTATCACGCTAAAGATGAACAAGAAGTCGTTTTAGCGGGGGCATTGGCTTCAAAAATTGAAGATAATGATGCTATTGATACTGCGGTTATTAATGCATTAGCAGATAAGCAAGTGCTTAAAGAGTGGACAATTGATAAATTTGTTCCGTTTGATCCAGTTTCTAAACGAACAGAAGCACAAGCACATGACTCAAAAGGAAATCAAATTCGAGTATCAAAAGGGGCACCGCAAGTAATTGTTGATTTAGCTAAGCCAGAAAAGCAAGAATCAGATGCTATCTTCAAGTTAGTTGATCAATTAGCTTCTCATGGCTATCGGGCACTGGGAGTTGCCCAATCAAATGATGATGGGAACACTTGGAAGATCCTAGGGGTTTTCTCAATGTTTGATCCACCACGCGATGATTCTAAGGCTACGATTGAAGCTGCTAAGGCCAAAGGCGTTACGGTTAAGATGATTACTGGTGATGATACTGCTATTGCCATTGAAACATGTCGTCAGTTAGGATTAGGAACCAATATTTTAAATGCGGCTGATGTCTTCCCAGATAATATGGATCCAGATAATGTGCCAGATGAAATTGCAGACAAGATTGAAGCTGCTGATGGATTTGCACGGGTCTTTCCTGAACATAAATATGCAATTGTGAAAGCGATGCAAAAGCGTGGTCACATTGTCGCTATGACTGGTGATGGAGTTAATGATGCTCCTGCACTTAAGCAAGCTGATTGTGGAACGGCAGTTTCCGGAGCAACAGATGCAGCACGGTCAGCAGCAGCATTAATTTTAACGGCACCAGGTCTATCCGTTATTAAAACCGCTATTGATGAAGCCCGGCGGATTTTCGAACGGATTACCTCATATACCATCTATCGGGTTGCCTTGACCATGACGATTATGTTCTTAGTTGTTTTGTCTGCAATCTTCTTGAAGTTTACGCCACTAACGGCGATTATGATTGTGATTATGTCACTTCTAGATGATATTCCAATTATGACGATTGCCTATGATAACACTTCCGTTTCAGATAAGCCAATTCGTTGGCAGATGAAGCAGATTTTAACCACTTCTTCAATTTTGGGAGTTGTTGCTGTTATCCAATCAATGATTATGTTAGTTTATGAATTTATGGCAGTTCGGAGCGGTTCAGGTAGTATCTTCGGAATCACTGATCAATCACAGTTACAAACGTTAATGTTCTTACAATTAGTTGTTGCGGGACACTTGCTGTTGTTTGTAACTCGTCAATCAAAGTGGTTCTTCCAACGGCCATTCCCAGCTAAGGCTTTATTCTGGGCTATCATTTGTACACAAATTTTGGCAGCTTGCATGTGTTTGTTCGGTTGGTTAGTTCCAGCAATTTCACTTAAGACGATTATTTTGATTTGGGTATATAACATTATTTGGATGTTCATTATTAATATTGTTCGGTTAATTCTTGAAAAAAATTAACTATTAGTCCTATCTACGCATAAAGAAAAAAAAGCCAGTAACGGTTGATTATTAAGGAATCAATTGTTACTGGCTTTTTGGATTTTTTTAGGGTCTATGTCAAATCCTGTTGGTATACTTAACATTAATATCATCACCAATATTTTAATAATTTTCTAAACATAGTTAAGAAAAGGTAAAACCACTTTCAATTAGTAAGAAAACGTTCAATAATAAATATTGTTGATAAATAGGGAGGTAAGTAAAATGAAGTATTGTCCAAATTGTGGGGCCGCAATTACCCCTGAGACAAAGCAGTGTCCAAATTGTGGGCTTGATTTAACGCAAATCCTCGATCCACGTACCACGAGAACTAATTCATCGGCTAAATTCGGCCTGCAGTGGTCAATTTATCGGTGGTTACTAGTTGTGGCGATTGGGCTCGTGGTGGGCTGGATCGGCTATCTTCGAGTATATGTGCCACGGGTAACTAACGAGGCGATTACGACCACTCATTTTACAGCCAAACAAGGCTACCAAACGATGGTTAATCCTAAGCAACGTCAAATTGTTATTTCGCTAGGAAGTCAAGCTAGTCAACAGATTCAACAAGAATTAGTTAAGACAGGGTATAGTACTAAAAAAATTACCGTTGAAACCCAGTTAGCTAAATTAGCGCAACGCGTCAATCAACGGACGGTTGGAACTTGGAAAATTGCGATTGTGAATCAAACGGGTTTGCTTTGGGAAGTGAAAGGTGACCGGATGATTTATCGATTCCAAACGTCTAATGCTGGTCGACAAATGCGCCAACAATTTTTATTAAGCAAAACAACTCGAGGTGAGCAACCAATTACTCCTGAAGTAATGGTCCCGGTAATTAGTATGCAGGATTAAGCGGTACTTTCGTTAAAGGTTTCGGTTTAGTTTAAGGAGTTTGGAAAATGGAGAAAATATATTGTACCAACTGTGGAGCGGTCAATTGGAGTAACGCCAATTTTTGTATTAATTGTGGGCAACCGTTAATTAAAGTCCATGCTAATCAAACAAACACCATTCCATTCCGGGTACGTGACTTATTTAGCGAAGTATTTAAACGTCATTCACGAGAGGAAGCCGAAGAATTATTGATTGCGGGAACGGCGAAAACCACGCCAGCAATTGAGACGCTGGAGCCATTTAAGTTGCGGCCCTGGCTATTTTCCCGAGCGTTAGTTTTTACCTTATTTTTAGCGGTCTTATTGGGGATTTTAACGTCAATAAATGGCCGAATCGGAAATGTGGTGGCGTTAGATGCTGTGATTGCGATTTCAGTGCCTGTCTCAGCCTTAGTGTTGTTTTTTGAAATTAATATTTATCGAAATTTAAGTCTATACCAAATCATTCAAATCTTCCTCGTTGGTGGTTTATTGGCCATTATCGTCACGGTGATGCTAGATTATGTAGTCGGAAATCAAGGCCCGCAAAATTTGATGGGGGCGTTTGAAACGGGGATTACAGAAGAAATTGGGAAGTTGATTGTGGCAGCTTATTTTGTCTCACGGTTGCGAACCAAGCGTATTTTAGAAGGCCTCTTAATTGGGGCGGCTGTTGGCGCAGGGTTTGCGGCCTTTGAAAACATTATGTATATGGTTAATGATCAAACCGGTGCCTTAGCCTCAACTAACATCGCTTTATTACGAGCATTGATTTCCATTGGCGGGCATACCGAATGGTGTGCGATTGCCACGGCCGGGTTGGTAATCGCGTTGAATAATCAAGCTTGGGATAAAAATAAGTTATTCCAAGGATCATTTTTAGGTTGTCTGATGAGTGTGATTGTCTTACACACGGTTTGGGATTGGCTGGGAGTAACTAGTTGGCTGGTAATTGTTATTTTGATTATGATTACTTGGTCAATGGTCCTTTCCCTAGTTCAAACTGGATTAAAAGAAGCAAATTTAATTAAATTTAGCGCCTTAGGTAATTAGATTAATAATGAAATGAAATAACCCTTCCACCAATCAAAAGCGGTGGAAGGGTTATTATTTTTAACTAAATAAATTATTGCTTGCGAAGCCGCCGTTGATAACCAAGGCCAAACTTCACCATATTTTCATTATGATTCAGAATTCGTTTAATATTACTGCGATGTAAGTAAAATGATAGGCCAGTAATGAAAATTCCAATTACCCCTAAAGTCCAATCTTGTAGACCGAGCGCGGTGATGGTCATGACGGTTAAGACCGTTAAACTCCCCACACTGACCATGCTCGTTAAGTAGAGGGTAATTAAAAAAATGGCGGCCCCAACAAAGAACAAGATGGGGTGATAGCCAAGTAAAATCCCGGCACTCGTGGCCACAATTTTCCCCCCCGTAAAGTGAAGGTAAATGGAAAAAGCATGTCCCAAGGCGGCAAAAATTCCAATAAACAAGGGGTTAATTGGAGTATGGAGCGCTCCGGCGATAGCGGTCGGAATAGCCCCTTTTAAAACATCTAAGGTAAAAACCATGATCCCGGCTTTTTTTCCTAGGACCCGAAATGTATTCGTGGTCCCAATGTTCCCACTCCCAAATTGCCGGATATCTTTATGGTAAAACAGTTTTCCAATAATTAATCCATTGGGAATTGATCCCAGTAAGTAGGCAAAAACAGCTAAAGCTGCTAATTGAACCCAGGTTTCATTCATATTATTCTTCCTCCTCTAATCCATTTATTCTTCCTCCTCTAATCCATGGTGGTTATCATATCATATTTTGAACGGGTCTGTGAACCAAAGGAAGCAAAGTTAATGAACAGTTTAAGATAGTAAACGCTCCGCTAATTGTATCAAACGAGAAACAAAGTTTTTGTGATAGATTGTGATCAAGTTTCATGCATTAGAGCGCCATTCGGTTTAAAATATTGCTTAACATCATAGATCATAGTATTAATTAAAGCTCTTAACAAAAATCGTACGCGATTATCATTAAGAGGTGAATAAAATGAAGTATGATGTGGCGGTGAATTCTTAGATGGATTAGCACGGTATGAAGCCGTGGGGATTGTCAAGCGTGCGGGACCGAAGTTAATGACTTACAAGCATGATGTAAAGGAGGATTGATTTAGATGGCAACACCAACGACAGCAACGGCTATTTTTGCCGGCGGATGTTTCTGGTGTATGGTGCATCCGTTTGACCAGCAACCGGGGATTATTTCGGTAATTGCTGGTTACACTGGTGGGCATACGGAAAATCCAACGTATGAAGAAGTTTGCAGTCACACCACTGGCCATACGGAAGCCGTTGAAATTACTTTTGATCCCACGGTGATTTCTTATGCGGAGTTAGTTGAAATTTATTGGCAACAAACAGATCCCACGGATGCATTTGGACAATTCCAAGATCGGGGTGATAGCTATCGGCCAGTCATTTTCGTCAATAGCGCTGAACAACGCCAAATTGCGCAAGCCTCCAAGGATCGCTTAGCTGCTAGTGGCAAGTTTAACAAGCCGATTGTGACGACGATTGAAGATGCCAAGCCATTTTACCCGGCCGAAGATTACCACCAAGATTTCTACAAAAAGAACCCCCTGCGGTATATGATTGAAGAAATGGGTGGTCGAGAACAATTTATTAAGGAAAATTGGAAGGGAGAATAAATCATGAAACCAACCAAAGAAGAATTAAAAGCTAAATTAACCCCTGAAGAATATGCGGTAACCCAAGAAGCAGCCACCGAACGGCCATTTACAGGTAAGTATGATGACTTTTACGAAGATGGTATTTATGT
Organism: Limosilactobacillus equigenerosi DSM 18793 = JCM 14505; assembly: GCF_001311375.1. Classification (GTDB taxonomy): domain Bacteria; phylum Bacillota; class Bacilli; order Lactobacillales; family Lactobacillaceae; genus Limosilactobacillus; species Limosilactobacillus equigenerosi. The sequence goes on along the minus strand of NZ_BBAS01000005.1, from coordinate 6,402 downwards.
TGATGTGGTGAGTGGGGAACCATTGTTCTCATCGAAGGACAAGTATGATGCCGGTTGTGGGTGGCCCTCGTTTACCAAGCCGATTGCCAAATTAACGGAAAAGCGGGATCAATCATTAGGGATGGAGCGAACTGAAGTGCGGAGTAAAGAAGCTGATTCGCACTTAGGCCATGTCTTTACGGATGGTCCCGTGGCGCAAGGGGGATTGCGGTACTGCATTAACTCTGCGGCCATGAAGTTCATCCCAGTGGCAGAATTAGATAAGGTCGGTTACGGGGAATATAAGGAATTGTTTAAGTAATTTGATGTAAAACCATCACTTCGTTTGAGAGTGATGGTTTTTTCTATTCACACTTGTAATGATGTTTCGCAGGGTCGCTCTAACACGATGCTAAGTGTTCTATTCACACTTGTAATCATGCTTCGCCTAAAATTGCTATGGCTAAGTTAGAATCGCTCCGGCGGAATAAAATTCCACCGCACACGATTCACGAATTAGCCCACGCAATTTTTAAACGGCTCCGCATACTGGTGCAATGATGCTCGCCCTAAGTTTCCTCGTGCTAATCCGAAATCACAAACGTAATTATGTTCGTCCTAAAACTCCTCAAGCTAAGCTGAAATCACTGTCGACCCTCGTAAACGAGTGCCGTTGTGATTACGAGCTTAGCTACCGGAGTTTTTTAACGGGCTCACATACTAGTTTCTAGTTTGCATTATCCTCTCAAATTCGGTATTCTAAAACGTGATACTCGCGAGTTTAAAGCGAGAATTTTAGAAAGTGTGAGGAACGTAGTGTGGCTGATTCAACAACTAATTATGATGCATCCGCCATCAAAATCTTAGAAGGGCTCGAAGCGGTCCGTAAACGACCAGGGATGTACATTGGTTCAACGGACACTCATGGTTTACACCACTTAGTTTGGGAAATTGTCGACAATGCCGTCGATGAAGCGTTATCTGGATATGGGGACGAAATTAACGTCACGATTGAACCGGATAATTCAATTACGGTCCAAGACCATGGGCGGGGGATGCCCGTCGAAATACACGCCAGTGGGAAGCCAACCCCTGAAGTTATTATGACGGTCCTCCACGCCGGGGGTAAATTTGGACAAGGTGGTTATAAAACATCTGGGGGTCTCCACGGGGTGGGGGCATCCGTTGTGAACGCCTTATCCGAAAAAGTAACTTTAACGATCGTCCGCGATCATGTGCGCTACCAAGAAGAATTTATTAATGGTGGTCAACCAGTTGGGACGTTAAAGAAGCTTGGTAAAACGAACGCTAGTAGCGGGACAACGGTGACGTTTAAACCCGACCCAGCGATTTTTAGTACGACCGTTTATGACTACAATACCTTAGCTAACCGACTGCGGGAATCAGCGTTCTTATTAAAAGGGGTCAAGATTACCTTAACTGACCGGCGCGCTGGTAAGGAACAAAGCGAAGTCTTCCAATTTGAAAATGGGATTGATGACTTTGTGAGCTACTTAAATGAAGATAAAGATGTTTTAGGGAAGGTCTTATCATTTGACGGGGTGCAACAAGGCCTCGAAGTCGAAGTGGCGGCGCAATATAATGATGGCTATTCCGAAAACATCTTATCCTTCGTCAACAACGTGCGGACGCCGGGCGGGGGAACGCACGAAGCCGGGTTTCGGGCTGCTTGGACAAAGGCCTTTAATGAATATGCCCGTAAGACGAACCTGCTCAAGGAAAAGGATAAGAATTTAGAAGGTTCTGATGTCCGGGAAGGGTTGACCGCCGTCATTTCCGTCCGGGTGCCAGAAGAACTATTACAATTTGAAGGGCAAACCAAGGATAAGTTAGGAACGCCGGAAGCGCGGAAAATTGTGGATGGGATTGTTTCCGAACAATTGGGTTATGCCTTAATGGAAAATGGTGACTTTGCGCAAATGTTAATCCGCAAAGCCATCAAAGCGCGGCAAGCACGGGAAGCCGCCCGTAAAGCCCGGGACTTAACGCGGAATGGCAAAGGCAAAAAGCGCCAAGAACGGAATTTATCCGGGAAATTAACGCCGGCGCAATCGAAAAATGCGGCCAAGAATGAGTTATTCTTAGTTGAAGGGGATTCTGCCGGGGGCTCGGCTAAGCAAGGCCGGGATCGGAAGTTCCAAGCCATCTTGCCATTACGAGGAAAAGTCTTAAACACCGAAAAGGCCAAGTTGGATGATGTGTTAAAGAATGAAGAATTAAACACGATTATCTATACCGTCGGCGCTGGCGTTGGTTCCGAATTTAACTTGGAAGACGCCAATTACGACAAAATCATTATTATGACGGATGCCGATGATGATGGGGCCCACATTCAAATCCTATTATTAACGTTCTTTTACAAGTACATGCGGCCAATGATTGATGCCGGCCGGGTCTACATTGCCTTACCACCGTTATACAAACTACAAAAGGGTTCGGGGGCCAAGACGCAAATTAAATATGCGTGGACCAATGATGAATTAACGCAAATCACGAAGAAAGTTAAAGGCGCCAGTCTGCAACGGTTTAAGGGGCTCGGGGAAATGAACGCCGATCAATTATGGGATACGACGATGAACCCGGAAACGCGGACGTTAATCCAAGTCCGGATTGAAGACGCCGCCTTAGCCGAAAAGCGGATTAGTACGTTAATGGGGAATAAGGTTGAACCACGGCGGGAATGGATTGATCATAACGTACAATTCACGATGTCGGACGATCAAGAATCCGATCAATTAGTTGATACGAAGGGCCAAGCTCCCCAAGCCAATGAACCCACCATTTCAACGTGGACGGACTAAGAAAGGAGGATTAACCAGTGAGTGACAGCAAAATTGAAACCATGAACTTGGAAACGATTATGGGCGACCGGTTTGGCCGGTATTCCAAATCGATTATCCAAGAACGGGCCTTGCCAGATATTCGAGATGGCTTGAAACCTGTCCAACGGCGGATTCTCTTCGCCATGAATAAAGATGGCAATACGTACGATAAGGGGTTCCGGAAATCAGCTAAATCGGTTGGGAACGTGATGGGTAATTTCCACCCCCATGGGGATAGTTCGATTTACGAAGCCTTAGTGCGGATGAGTCAGGATTGGAAACTCCGCGAACCATTAATTGAAATGCACGGGAACAATGGTCAATGATGGTGATCCAGCGGCAGCCATGCGGTATACCGAAGCGCGATTAGCAAGATAAGTGGGTTAATGCTCCAAGATATTCAAAAAGACACGGTTGAAATGACGTGGAACTTTGATGATACGGAAAAAAGAACCGACAGTGTTGCCAGCCCGGATACCGAACTTATTTGTCAATGGCGCAACGGGGATTTCAGCTGGTTACGCGACTGAAATCCCAACGCATAACCTGGGCGAATTAATTGAGGCCGTAATTTACTTAATTGATCACCCCACGGCTGATTTAGCGAAGTTAATGGAATTTGTCCCGGGGCCCGATTTCCCAACGGGCGGGATTATCCAAGGGGCGGCCGAAATTAAGAAAGCCTATGAAACTGGGCGCGGCCGGATTGTCGTCCGGGCCAAGACGGCGATTGAAACCCTTCGCGGGGGCCGGGAACAAATCACGGTCACAGAAATCCCATATGAAGTTAACAAAGCCCAATTAGTCAAGCGAATCAATGACTTACGGATTAACAAAAAGGTTGACGGGATTGCGGATGCGCGGGATGAAACCGACCGGGATGGGTTGCGGATTGCGATTGAACTCAAGCGGGGGCAGATGCGCAAGGGGTCTTAAACTACTTATTGAAGAACACTGATTTACAAATCAATTACAACTTCAATATGGTGGCGATTGACCAACAACGGCCAATGCGGGTCGGCTTAGTGCACTATCTGAATTCATTTGTTGAATTCCAACGCCAAGTGGTGACGAAGCGGACGCAATATGACTTACAAAAGGCCCAAGCCCGTCTCCATATCGTCGAAGGGTTAATCAAGGCCCTCTCAATTTTAGACGCCGTGATTAAGACAATTCGGGCTAGCAAGAAGCGCAAAGATGCCCAAGCTAACTTAGTGGCGGAATATGACTTCACTGATCGGCAAGCCGAAGCCATTGTGGCCTTACAACTGTACCGGTTGACCAACACCGATGTAACGGCCTTAGAAGCTGAACAGACTGAATTAACAGCCTTAATTGCGCAATTCCAATTAATCTTGACGGATGCCCATGAACTAGACAAGGTTTTGAAAAAAGAACTGCGCCAAATTAAGAAGGACTTTGCGACGCCACGGCGGACCCAAATTGAAGCCAAGGTGCAAAAGTTAACCGTTGACACTAAGATTACAGTGCCAAATGAAGATGTGATGCTCTTGATTTCGCATGCTGGGTACATCAAGCGGAGTAGCTTACGATCATACAAAGCGTCCGATGCCGCGGACAATGGGCTCCGGGAAGATGACTACCCATTAGTTACGATGGAAACAACAACCTTGAGTCATGTCTGGATGTTTACGAACCATGGGAATGTGATTTACCGGCCAGTCCATGAGATTGCGGATGCGCGCTGGAAGGATACCGGGGAACACTTATCGCAAACAATTGGGTTGGCCGAAGATGAAGAATTAATTGCGGCCTATGTCTTCGACCAATTAGAACAACCGGGCTCAATCATCATGGCTACGTCCGATGGGCAAATTAAGCAATCGGCGTTTGCGGACTTTAAACCGGGGACCCGCTATAAGTCACGGCCAAGTGTTGGGATGAAACTTAAATCGGTGGCGGCTCGCGTCGTGGCAGTTCATTATTACCAACCTGGGCAAGCTGCCGATAGTATTGTGGCCATTTCCAAAGAAGGTTACGGCTTACGCTTTAATGTCGATGAATTACCAGTGACAGGCCTGCGAACAGCCGGGGTGCGGGCCATTAACTTAAAAGATGATGATCAGTTAGTTAATATTGCCCTTGTTAATGAAGCTGATCATTTAGCCTTAATTACCCAACGCGGGGCCTTTAAGGAAATGCGGGTTAGTGACCTTGAATTAGGGGCCCGGGCCCGCCGGGGAAACTTAGTCTTACATAAGATTAAGACCAATCCGCACCAAATTGCGGACTTTATCGGTCATCCAGCTAGTTTCACGGGGACCCTCGAAGTGATTACGAACCGGCCAATGTTCCAAGATGTGCAAGTCAGTGATCATCACATTGGTACGGCCAAGTCAAATGGGACCTTTGTGGTTGACGTGGATACGCAAGGAACGCCGGTGAAGTTACATTTTAAAGATGAAGCACCAGTAACGCAAACGAAGCCGGATGCAGAGCCCCGAAAGACCGCGCCAGCAAAATCAGAGCCAGAATTTGAACAATTAACCTTGTAGTTATTGATGACTACCATTACAATTAATACAGAGACTTGTATTCAAAAGGAGAATTTGAATCTTATGACGAAAGAATTAGTTTTTGGACACCAAAACCCTGATACAGACACGATTGCTTCGGCAATGGCGTTTGCTTACTACCAAAATCAACTTGGTTACGAAGCTGAAGCCGTTGCGTTAGGCGAACCAAACGATGAAACGAAATTTGCTTTAAATCAATTTGGTTTAAAGCCATTACGTGTGATTGAAACGGCTGCGAACGAAGTTGAATCAGTAATGTTAGTCGATCACAACGAACCACAACAAAGTGTGAGTGATTTAGACCAAGTTAGTGTTTCCCATGTCGTTGACCACCACCGGATTAACGGATTTAACACGGCCGCGCCATTATACATGCAATTACGGCCCTTTGGTTCCGTTTCAACGATCTTAACGGAAATGTTCCAAGCTAAGAACATTAACATTCCGGCTGAAATTGCTGGGATGTTATTATCTGGTTTAATTTCAGATACGTTACTCTTGAAGTCACCAACGACGACGGACCACGACCGTGAAGCCTTGCCATACTTAGCCAAGTTAGCAGGTTGATGCTGACAAGTACGGGTTAGAAATGTTGAAGGCCGGGACGAACTTAGCTGCTAAGTCCGATGAACAAATCGTTGACGGTGATGCCAAGACGTTTGAACTTGGTGGCACGAAGGTGCGGATTGGTCAAGTGAACACAGTTGATTTAAACGATGTCTTTGATCGTCAAGCCGACCTTGAAACGAAGATGAACGAATTGTCAGCGACTAACGGCTACGACACGTTCTTATTAGTCGCAACGAACATCTTAGACAGTGACTCCGAATTATTATTCGTTGGAGCGAATGCGGACAAAGTTGAAGCAGCCTTTGATGCGAAGTTAAATGATCAACACCGGATGGCCTTACCAGGTGTTGTTTCCCGGAAGAAGCAAGTCGTACCACCATTAACGGCGGCTTTTGAAGGTTAATTATCTAACGATTAACAAATTAAATGTCCTTATGACTAGGTTTAACTTAGTTATAAGGGCATTTTTTTTA
>NZ_BBAS01000004.1 GCF_001311375.1 Limosilactobacillus equigenerosi DSM 18793 = JCM 14505 | reverse complement strand
AATAAACCCCAACTGAAACAGTCGTGTTAATGATTGTCATTCTGAAATCGTGCGCATAAACTGCAACCAGCTCCACTGGATGATTGTATTTTCGTTGGTAATCGTCAATAGACTTCTTCATGCTTGCGTCAATGTACACTTTTCCGCTTGTCTGACCGCTTTTAAGCGTCTTTTCTGTAATGCCTGCCTTAACATCGTAAACGTGCTCTATCGTGCCGTCAGGGGCTAAAACAACAAAGTCCGGCGAATATGTTCGTTTCCGTCCTTTGTAACCTCCTAGCGTGTAGCTATCTCGCACAACATAAGTCGGATGATTAAGTACTCGGTCACCTAACGGCTCCAGATACCGCTTATAAAATTTAAGTTCTTTTTCTGAATCGTACTTCTGACCTTTGTAGGTGATTTTTTTGGCTATTTTGTACTTGTTAATCATCCAAGCTCACCTACTAATTAGAAAGCTAAAATCAGTCTCGATGATTAATTCATCCAGCTTGATTTGATAGTATTTGCCAAGTTTTTCAAATGAAGGATAAAGGTTATATGATCGCCCAAAATGATAGTCATAGCTAATCAATACTAGTGCTTCACCTTTGTTGTTTACGATAAAACACGTTTGATTTGGCATATCATAATCAAGCGAATAGCCTAGCTCATCAACGCTTTTAATAAATTCATCTTTATTAATCATCGTCTACTCCTAATCATTAAATTTGTTATACAAATAAGCGGCAAAACCTTTCAAAAATTCCTCGCCACCCGCTTCGGTTTCAATTTTCTGCGCCATAGAATGAGTTGCTTCTTTTACTTCTTTAGCGCTCATAGCTACTGTAACTTCATTAACATTAACTAAAACCGGATGAATTTTATTGCTGTCTGATTCATTTGCATGCAGGAACAACAATTTTCCTTTTTGTGATTGTTCTTGAATTTGCTCTAACGTTTCCGTTACTGCATACTTTCCGTCGTTTACTTGAATAATCGAATTCACGTTCTTGTTCATATTTTGTCTCCTTAATCTTTGTTGTCTAATACTTTCATCTTGAGCTGTTCTGCCATTGCTTGTACATCTGATCTTGACAGCAGCACTTCTTCTACCCAGTAATCATCTTCGTAGGTGTAATTAATCTCTTCCGCCCACGCCCTGATTTCGTCATAATCTGTAGTAATGAATGCCACCGCCTCATCACCCCACGCAGCCCAGCGGTCAAGTACAACGTATACGTTTACTGAATTTCGCATTACTTAATCACCTCGCTTTTAATCTGCTAACTTAATCAACTCAATTTTTGGTATTGGATTCTCATCCTGTTTTGTCGCATCCTGAACCGTCATCGCATTAATGCTCATCAACCGTTTAACGATTGATTCAAAGTACCGCTGGCTTGGCTGCGGTGCTTTTTCAGTTTCGCTGGTAATCCACTCTACTAATTCATCATCAACCGAATTAAGGTATTGGATCATATCCTGATTCTTAATTCGCCTTATATATAAAGTAGTAGTAGTAGTGTTTATATATGTATTACTAAAGTCTGTATTACTCTCTTTACAATTTTCTATATACCCCCTTTAGCATTCTTAACACCCCCCTTTAATTTATTAACGGGGGTATTTAAATTACTAACTACCCGTATTGAACGATTGATTATTTGCTTTCCGTCTCTAACATATTCAATCTTGATATATCCTTTTTTTGCAATGACTGTATGATTTGAGAACAACGTCCAGGAGTTAATCCAAAGAATTCTGAAAAAATGCTTATTGCTTGCAAAACAACCACGGTCGCCAGAATCTAAACTATCAATCTCAACTAAGAACAACATTTCCATCGGTTTTAAGTTTTCATCCAACCAAAATTTAGCTGGAATCCAAACGCCTTTAAAATCTCTGTTTTGATTACTTATTTTCCTAACAGTCATAATCTAGCCTCTTAAAATGGCACATCATCCAGCGTTGTTTGTTCCGTTTCCGACTGTTGAGGTTGTGGCTGATTTCCAAATGGTAAGTTGGACGTGTCTATTGCTCGTTCTACATAGTTCGGGCCCATCATTCCTGGATCCCGTGGATCACTTCCTACGCCATTGCCACCAAATTGGTTTCCTATGCCGTTTTGTGCCGGTTGGCTATAATTTACCCATTGATTATTTTGAGGTGTAGAAAAGCCTTGATTTGGGCTATTTGTATAACCTGCATTTTGCGCTGGTTGTCCTTGCCCATCATAGGTTGAGCGTGCTGGCACAAATTCAACGTGCCAGGCATTTACATCTAATGATGTCCGATTTTGTCCTTGTGATTGATATTCACGTGTCGTTAGTTCTCCAATAACTGTAATTGGGTCGCCTTTATGGAAAAATTTCATAACAAATTCAGCTGGTTTACCCCAAACTGAAACATTAAAAAATGTAGCTGGATAGTTACCGTTTTGATCCTTGCGACTTTCATTTACGGCCACACGGATATTAGCTACTTCCGTTCCACTATTTGTTTGTTGTTGGTTTGGGTCAGCAGTTAACCGACCGTTAAAAATTACTGTTGCACTCAACGTGTGTCCCTCCTTTAGTCGAAATCAATTTCTGTTGCGTGGATAAATCCATTTAATTTTTTTTGTTGACCGGCAATATTCACACTTTCCGCAATATTTTGGTTTTTCTTCTCCTGTCATCACTTCTATAATGTTTCCTTGATTTTCTTTAATCTGTTGAATTGCTTCTTCCATTTGGAAGATTGCATCACCTTGGAAATCAAATGCCATCTTATCTGGTGGGGTTTGTTTACTTACTGCGAACATATAAGGCTGACAATCAACACCAAATGTTTGCTTGATAAGTTCCTTATAGATTGCCATTTGCATTACATAGCCCCGACTTTCAATAAAATTACCCCATCGGCTTTCATCCGCAATCCAGTGTTTCTTGTGAATATCATCGACTGTTTTCAAATCAACAAAATATCCACGTTCAAGGTTCAAACTATCAATTTTTCCCTTCCACTGAATGCCGTCCATTTTCCCGGTGACGATCACTTCTTTTTCTCCATCACCTGGTTGGTAAACGAAGTTAAATAAATCATCGTCTTTTAACGTTTTAATCATCTCGTCAGCTAATTTAAATTCAGCCCTCAAGTGACCATCTGGGTCTTTTTTTGTAGGCTTAGTCATCATTAGCTCCCGATTGGTTTTATCGCCTAATTCTGAACGATTAAGCCATTTTTCATGAGCTTGTTCACTCTCAAAAGTTGAGTGAACATAATTTCCGACTAACAGTGGTGTTGGATTTGACGTAGGTTGCCAGTCCTCCTTAAGTTTTGCTAACGCTGCCGCTTCACATTTCATAAAATCCTTGTACAGGCTAAAGCTTAAGTAATGATAATCTGTTTCGTGTGCATAGTAATTATTTTGCGTGAGTTCCATTAATCTTCACCACCTAACGTTGCTTCAAACAACCCCATTTGGTCGCTATCTTCTTCTACTGGTTCAACTGGTTTGGGCTGTTCCTCTTCTTGTTCCTTGCTAGCTTTAAAATCAGCTAACAATTCTGCTGTACTTTCGGTTGCCTTGGTTGGAGCTTCTTGCACATCCACTTGGCGTGGTTGTGAAAAATCATGCTTATCGTCTTCTGTGTAAAGCGAACCAAGTGAATCAGGAAACGCTTCACGTAATGCGTTAACCAACGCCGTTTTGCGAATCATGTTCGCTGGCATCGCTTTCCATGTTGCTTGGCCTTTGCCAAACTCTCTAATTGAAATTTCAATGTGTACCGGATCATCTCTATCATCACGTTTTACTTCTGCCCATCCGCCTACAATTTGGTCGTTTGGTAAAGTAAAAGCACCATTCATATAAATGATTTCATTATTTCGAAGAACAATCACACCAGCTTTCGAACCTCGATAGTGAGGGTTGCTTTCAGCACGTTTCATGAATGCTTCTTTCGAAGTAATAATTTGCGCTGGTCGTCCTTTAAACTTAATCAAGTAAGCTTCATTCAAAAATGGATTTAAGTGTTGATACTTGCACAAGTTAATAAACATTGCTACTTCTTGGTCTGTTACTGATTCGTTACCTGACACTAGATAATTCTTAACAGTTCCAGCGGTCAATTTAACTTCTTCACCACCCGCTTTAAAAATCACTTCCTTGTTTTCAAATGATTGTTGTAATTGGTTCATTGTCATGGTTATTCTCCTGATAAAATATGTTTCATTTCCCCGGCTTGAAACGTTGAAATCGCTGATAACTGTTCAAGCGTAGTTACTAGTCGTTGTTCTTCGTCCGCTGAATGTTTGTGACTAACAATGTCGTTCACAACGCATTGCGCTTTAAACAGGTTGTCCGACATTTTCTTCAATAATTGTCTGGCATCCGGATTTGTTCCCGCCTCCAGCCAAACTTGTGATGGTGTTGTCGTATTTTCATTCATGTGTTAAACTTTCTCCTAAGGTTATTTTCTTTACGACTCAATTTTGTTGGGTCGCTTTTTTTTGTTACTGCAAATGTAATCAACACACATAAAATGTCGATTACAATCAATGCAAGTGTTAGCCAGTTGCTCCACCAGCTAACTACTGAATTCCATGTAATCATTCCAAGCAGGATTAAGAATGCCGTCCTAATCGTCTTTAACTTATGCAATTCCATTAATCAAACCAACCTCCTTTCAATTCTTCCCAACCTTGTTCATCGAGTGAACAAAGCCACAAGATGATGAACATCGGAATGAGTGTCATCCCAAGTACTGTTGTGTGCCCAGACGTGATTGTCCAGGTTGTCCAAATTCCGGCTAACATATAAGCCGTATTGGAGATAGACTTTTTAATTTTCATTTAACCCTCCTTAATTTGAAGTGGGTGTCCATTTTGGATTCCCACTTTTGTTGTGCCATAAATGTCATGGCTTTTTGGTATTCCCGAATGTCAATCATGTGATCCGGCAAGTAAACCAGAAACCACTTTGGATAATTCTCTTTTATCCAATTCATCCGTCGAGAGTATGTCGTTGGCGACATGCTCCATTCTTCGATGAATTCGGTTTTATTTAGTTGGTACCGATGTTGATTCATCTATTAAACCGCCTCCTTTCAAGATTCCCAATCGATGCTTTTTCAGCATCAATGTAAATATCTCCATTAACTTCCTTAACTGGCAACTTAATGCTTCCGTTTGTAAATTCTTGTAATTCCATCTTTACCTCCTTTATTAATTAAAATTAATAAACATACGTAACTTTATTAACTAAAATGATAATTTATTGCATTAGAAATAACCGTTAAATCAACCGCGTAAAAATTGGCTAATTTAACCGCACTTCCCAAACTGGGCTTAGATTTCCCTTGTTCCCACAAAGTAACTGTTGTCTGACTCACCCAATAGCCTTAGCTAGCTCTTTCTGAGATAATCCTTTGCTGTAACGCAACATCCGTAAATTAGGTTCTGGCATCGTACCACCTCCTTCCCTGCTTTGTTAAGGTCTGTATCAACCTTACAAATACCATTATATTAAGTTTACTTAATATGTCAATAACTTTTATTAATTTTTTTGCTATTTCTTTATTTCTTATATTAAGAAATGTTAATATTCTAGTAACAACAATTAATAAAAAGAGGTAATAAAAATGATTGGGACTAGAATTAAAGATTTGCGTAAAGAAAAAAAGAATGTCTCAAACCGAACTCGGAAGATTAGTCGGAGTTTCTCAAACAACTATCACTGCTTGGGAAAACAACAAAGCCGAACCAACCAGCGGGGCTGTTACCCGCTTAGCAGAAATCTTTAACATCTCAACCGATTACTTACTTGGATCTAAAAAAAGAAAATATCGATAGTAAAGAAAAAAACGGTAGACGAATTAATTAATCAAATGCAACAATACGAAGGTCGTCCAATCACGGATGCCGACCGTGAAACTATTCGGGGGATCATCAAGGGGTATTTAAATGTCCGACCTAATTAGCTGGCTCTACAATTTTGCATTTAAGAAAGGAATTTCGGTTGAGCAAACTAAATTACTTAGTCCAGACACCCCGTCCACTAGTTTCCCGCAAGCTAAGTTAATCATCATTAACGCTAATTGGCATGATCCTAACGAGATTCCCTTTATAATCGCTCATGAAATTGGCCACGTGATTAACCAGGACGACATTCACAGCCCTCAAGCTGAAATGGCAGCGTCATTCACAGCATTGCATTTACTAAGGAAGTATTGCGACGCTAATGACATTCCTACTGATAATTCAATTCGTTTTTGTAGCTTATTCGGTATTCCGTTTAAATATGATCATTTAGTACGTCAAGTATTAGCAAGTTAAGGAGAAAATTATGAAAAAGATTGTTTGTTGTATTTGTGGTGTTGAAGATAAATTCTCAAAACCTGTTTACGATTTAATTGATGGTGGCATTCATTATGATTGCTGGTGCAAAGTAACTGGTAACGAACGATCTCAATCAATTTCTAAATTAGTTAAAGCCTTATCAAAAATGCCATCATCCTTATTCACTTCTAAAATTGACGAAAACGGCAATGTTAAAGAAACTGCTACACAGGAAAATGGTTTGGAATTGCCTAAATGCCCATTTTGTGGAAGTACGGATTTACAAATCATGGGTATTGATCGCAAAGGTTTCTCAGTCGGCAAGCTGTCGGTGGTGCCGTTTTAACTGGTGGTATTGGATTATTAGCTGGTTTTGCCGGCAAGAAAACCGGTAAGACTGACTACTACTGTAATGATTGTCATAACCAATGCGCCTTATAAATTAAGGAGGTGCCTTAATGTGGAAAGAAAAACGAGGAGATAAATGGCGGTTTAAAGAACGTTACAGAGATCCGTTAACAGGTAAACTCAAATATGTTTCTGTAACTATGGAAACAGGAAGTCGTCAATCTATTAAAGAGGCATCCGCCGTTCTTAATCATAAAATCGATGAAATAATGGCAAGGTATTCTTCAGAGGGAATACTTGATGAAGTATTGCTTGGTCGATTAATTGATGAATATTTGGCATATTACAAAAACCGTGTTCGCTCATCAACATATTACAGCCACGTCACTACTTTAAAGAATTTTGAAAAAGAAATCGGTTCTGATGCACTGATTGCAAACATTACTCCTGAACTCATAACAGAATTTATTGAATCCTTACTTTATCGTCCAGATCCAATTAGTAATTCGTACGCATCTAGGTACAAAAATCATATTGGACAATTATTTAAATTTGCTAAAAAGAAAAACTACTTACTCAACAATCCTGTTGAGAAAGTTGAACTCACTTATCGAAATGATGAAATTAAAAGTTCGACAGCTAACAAATTTTTAGAAGAAGAAGAATTACAATCATTTCTTGAGGAGGCTTATTCAAGGAATGAAACATACGCTCAGTTATGCGAATGGCTTTATCAAACCGGCACACGTTTTGGCGAAAGCGCCAGCTTATCATTTGATGATGTTTATAAAAAAAGATGGTAAATACTATCTTAAAATAACTGGAACGCTTGATTACAACCATATCCCAATTGAACTTCAAAGCAAAACCAGCCGAACAAAAACGGCGGCCGGAATGAGAACTATCATTTTATCACCACGAGCAGTTGAGATTTACAAACAACGAGAAATTGAACATGGTAATGATCCATTTATTTTTTTCAACAAGCAATCAAACTCCAATCCAAACAACCGCAATAAATACTTTTCTACGTGGAATAAAAAAAAGACCTGAAGATTAACAAGCCACTTAGCTCGCACATCTTCAGGCACACGCATATTTCTAAATTAGCAGAGCTAGGAGTTCCACTTTACGTCATCCAGCAACGTGTTGGCCATAACGATAGCCGCATTACTAACGAAATTTATTTACACGTAACGGAAAAAGCAATGGAAAAAGTTATCCCAGCTTTGGACAAACTTTAATCAGTTTGCTCCCATTTTGCTCCCAAAACGATGATCATTCATCGATAGGGAGTTTTTTTATTATTTTTTTTGCAAAAGAAAAACCCCGCCACAGCAGGGTTTTGAGTGGTTTTAGCCTCGACGCCGTTCGGCAATACGAGCGCTTTTACCAGTTCGTTCACGTAAGTAGTAGAGCTTAGCCCGACGAACCTTACCTTGACGAACAACTTCGATCTTTTCTACCCGAGGTGAGTGAAGTGGGAAAGTCCGTTCCACACCAACCCCGTTACTGATCTTACGTACCGTGTACGTAGCGTTGATTCCGGCACCGTGGCGCTTGATAACAACACCTTCGAATACTTGAACCCGTTCACGCGTACCTTCAACGATCAAGGCGTTAACCCGGACCGTGTCCCCGGCACGGAAGTCAGGAATGTCACTACGTAATTGGCTAGCAGTGATCTTTTCTAATAATTGATTTTGACGCATAATGCAAATTTCCTTTCGCCGACATTCTTACGTCCCCTTGGAACCAGCGGAACACCGTTAATATGCTTTAAATCGCCAATAAATAATATACCATAAAGCTTAACCCTTTGACAAGGCTAATCTGCTAAATCTGGGTTTTCATATTCTAGTTTTAAATCTTGCAACATGATTTGTTGCTCACGCGTTAATGGCGCCGTTTCTAATAAGTCCGGCCGGCGCAACAACGTCCGCCGTAATGATTCTTTCATCCGCCATTCCGCAATCTTTTGGTGATTCCCGCTCGTTAAGACTTCAGGGACTTTCATTCCCCGGAAATCAGCTGGTCGCGTATATTGAGGATATTCTAATAACCCGTTCGAGAATGAATCCCCACTGGCCGATTCATGGTTCCCTAAAATTCCGGGCACAAAGCGGACCGTGGCATCAACCATGACCATGGCGGCTAATTCGCCCCCAGTCAAGACATAATCCCCTAAGGATGCTTCATCGGTCACTAATTCCCGAATCCGTTCATCATAACCTTCATAGTGGCCACAAATAAACGTTAAGTGTTCTTCTTGGGCTAATTCCATGGCATAGTCTTGATCAAACTTCCGACCCGCAGGATCCAGTAAAATCACCCGCCCTTTTGGCACTTGACCAGCAATTTCTTGTTCAATGTGATCCATCGCATCAAAGATCGGTTGGGCTTGCAATAACATTCCGGCCCCGCCCCCAAATGGTGCGTCATCAACGTGATTATGCTTGTCCGTGGTAAACTGCCGAAAATCCGTCACATGAACATCGACTAACCCATCAGCTTGGGCGTTCCCGACGATTGATTCTTGCATTGGCGCAAACATGTTCGGAAATAAACTTAAAATATCAATTCGCATTAATCTAAGCCCTCCAATAATTCCACCGTTACCGTGCCGGCCTCCAAATCAACCGTTTTAACAACGTCATCAATCACCGGTAATAATAAATCCCGTTGCCCTGGTCGTTGGACCACCCAAACGTCGTTGGCGCCCGGTGCTAAAATTTCCTTAATCTTTCCGAGCGTTTGACCGTCTTCATCCACAACGGTTAAACCAATAATTTGGTGGTAATAATATTGACCGTCTTCCAATTCACCTTGTTGGTCTTCGGCAACGGATAATTTCGCATCCCGGAAAAATTGAACATCATTAATATTGTCATAACCAACAAACTTAACAAGCATCGTTCCCTTGTGTGGCCGGGCTTGGGCAACTTCCACGGCTAAGGGGGCTTGATTAGCTTGTTCGATATACAAGGTTTGGCCCGGTTGGAAGCGTTCGTCCGCAAAATCAGTCGTTACAATGACTTTCACTTCGCCCCGCACCCCATGCGTATTCACAATCTTTCCAACTTTATATAAATTCATAGTGTAACCTCATTTTAGAATTGCTATAAAAAAAACTCCCACAACCAGCGATTGTGGGAGCCTTCTTTAAGACGCGTTAATTTACGATTGCGCAGCTGCAATCAAATCCGACTAAATTAGTGGCTTCGATCATGATCAACCGCAAATCTAATTGGTCGTCTTACTTAGTGTACTTAGCTTCGTGGAACTTCTTCATCACGCCGCCTTGTTGTAACAAGTTACGAACCGTGTCTGAAGGTTGCGCACCCTTTTGTAACCAAGCCATTACAGCTTCTTCGTCAAAGTTAACAGTCTTTGGCGTCGTCAATGGGTTGTAAGTACCTAATGATTCGATGAACCGACCATCACGTGGAGCACGTGAGTCAGCAACCACGATCCGGTAGAATGGACGCTTCTTGGAACCCATGCGCTTTAAACGAATCTTCGTTGACATAGCAATTTCCTCCTATTGATTTTTTAACAATATTAACTATACCAAGATAATCAGGGGTTGTAAAGGTTTTTTTCTTGACAGGCTAAATTTATTTTCCCAGCCGGTTTATTTCCGCTTCTTCAACCGCTTTTTCTTGTTCTTCTTCATTCGCCGGGCCATTTGGTTCATCGCCATCTTCCCGAGCTTACCACCTGGCATCCCTGGCATATTACCAAGGCCACCCATCATATTTTGCATCCCCGCAAAGTTACCGTTCGTAATTTGATTCATCATCTTCCGCATTTGATCAAATTGCTTGACCATCCGGTTAACTTCCACGATTGGGCGCCCAGAACCAGCGGCTAACCGCTTCTTCCGACTTGGGTTCATTAAGTCCGGGTTCGTCCGTTCGGCTTCCGTCATGGATTGGATAATTGCCTTAATATGCAAGAATTGCTTTGGATCAATCGATAAATTCTTTAAGGCCGGATTGTTCGCCATCCCCGGCATCATCTTTAAGAGATCTTCGAGTGGTCCCATCTTCGTCATTTGGTCAATTTGATCCAAGAAGTCATTGTAATCAAAGGAATTTTCTTGCATCTTCCGCATCGTTTCAGCGGCTTGTTCTTCGTCAAAATTCTTTTGGGCCTTTTCAATCAGGGTTAACATGTCCCCCATCCCTAGAATCCGAGAAGCCATCCGGTCCGGATAGAAAACATCTAAGTTTTCCATCTTTTCCCCTTCCCCAACGAACTTAATTGGTTTTCCGGTTACGGCCCGGATTGACATGGCGGCCCCACCCCGGGTATCACCATCGAGCTTGGTTAAAACAACCCCCGTGATATCAAGTTGGTCGTCGAATCCTTCCGCCGTGTTAACCGCATTTTGCCCGGTCATCGCGTCGACCACGAGTAAGATTTCGTTAGGATGCGTTAATTCCTTAATCTTAACTAATTCATCCATTAAGGCTTCATCAATTTGTAACCGCCCGGCCGTATCAATGATAACGTAATCGTTCTTTTGAATCGCTGCTTGCGTCATCCCTTGGCGCACAATTTCAACGGGATCCACATCCGTCCCCATTTCAAAGACGGGCACGTCAATCGAATCCGCCACTTGTTGTAATTGGGTAATGGCAGCTGGCCGGTAAACGTCGGCCGCAATAAACATCGGCCGCGCCTGGTCTTCTTCTTTCAGCTTTAAGGCTAACTTCCCGGCCGTGGTCGTCTTCCCGGCCCCTTGCAGCCCCACCATCATGATGACGGTTGGAATATGCGGAGCTTTATTTAAAGGCGCCGCCGTTTCCCCCATCATATTAGTTAATTCTTCATTAACAATCTTGACGATTTGTTGGGCGGGATTTAAGCCTTTTAAAACTTCGGCCCCAGTTGCTTTGGCTTGGACCGTCTTCACAAAGTCCTTCACCACTTTAAAGTTAACGTCGGCTTCTAATAATGCCAGCCGAATTTCGCGCATCGTTTCACGTAAATCAGCATCCGTCACTTTGGCTTCCGCCGTAATTTTTCCATCGTTTTTTGAAGTCGTTCGGTTAGTCCTTCAAATGCCATAATAATCTCCTCTGTGTTCTAAAGTGCTAAGGTTTATTTTACCATATTCAACCACCAAATTAAAAAGGAGCGCTAGTTAATAGCGTTCCTTAATTCATTAGAGATCTAAATCAGCTTTCGCCTTTAAATATCCCTTTTCATATAAGGCTTCAGCACTTAAAACCCCACCACCCGCGGCACCGCGCAAAGTGTTGTGAGATAAGCCGACGAATTTCCAATCAAAAATGCTATCTTCACGTAACCGACCAATCGAAATTCCCATCCCGTGTTCGAAGTTTACATCTTGTTGGACTTGTGGCCGATCATCGTCCGTTAAGTATTGAATAAATTGCTTAGGGGCACTTGGTAACCCAACGGCTTGCGGATAACCAGCATAATCTTCTAAGGCCTGAATCAATTGTTCCTTGGTTGGGTGTTGCTTAAAGTTCACAAAAACCGAGGCCGTGTGACCATATAAAACGGGCACCCGGATACATTGACTCGTAATCTTCACATCCGTCGCATTCACAATTACCTTTTGGTCATCATCAACATGGCCCCAAACTTGGAGGGGTTCCTTTTCGGACTTAGCTTCTTCCCCGCCAATGTAAGGAATAATATTGCCAACCATTTCCGGCCATTCAGCAAAGTTCTTCCCAGCTCCCGAAATTGCTTGGTACGTTGATACCACCACTTCAGTTGGTTCAAATTGCCGCCAAGCAGTTAACGCTGGGGTGTAGCTTTGAATGGAACAATTTGGCTTCACCGCAATAAACCCATGCTTCGTGCCTAAGCGTTCCCGTTGATACTTAATGACGTCGTAGTGATCTGGATTAATTTCTGGCACCACCATTGGCACGTCCGGCGTCCAGCGGTGGGCACTGTTGTTAGAAACCACCGGTGTTTCGGCCTTAGCGTACGCTTCTTCAATCGCCTTAATTTCATCTTTAGGCATGTTAACAGCACAGAAAACAAAGTCAACTTGACTGGCAATTTCATCCACGTCTTCCACGGCATAAAGTTCCATTTGGGTCACCGCGGCTGGAATTTCGGTGTCCATCTTCCACCGACCGTCCACAGCTTCTTGGTACGTCTTCCCTTTATTCCGTGCACTAGCCGCTACTAAGACCACTTCAAACCAAGGGTGATCAGCTAATAATTCAATAAAACGTTGGCCAACCATTCCCGTGGCCCCTAAAATTCCAACTCGTAACTTCTTTGGCATTGGAATGCCTCCTTCATTAATTAAAAATTCATGATAATGGTTTCATTATACACTAATTTAAGCCAGAAAATGCAGTGAAATTAATAAAAAAAATTGAGGCTCTCTTGTGAGAGCCTCAATTTGGTCATTGCTATTCTTCTTCTAAGTTTTCCAACCCAGCCACTAATTGTTGTAGCTGTTCATCAGCTGGATACTTAGCTTGGACATACGCTTGAATGGCATCCGTTTGTTGATTACGTAACGTATAGTTTTTCAACAAATGTAATTTATCTTCGTACTCTTCCAAAATTTTTTTCCGTCCGGCGAATGTTATCGTAGACGGCTTGGCGCGAAACGGCGAATTCTTCAGCAATTTCACCCAAGGAAAAATCATCGGCATAATACAATTGCAAATAATCATTTTGCTTCGTCGTTAATAATGGTTGGTAAAACGCGAATAACGCATTCACCCGTTCATTCTTCTCGAGTTCCATTGCTCCATCCTCCCGTTTTTAATCGACTTTCACGAGCCCTTTAAACAACCCGTAAACAAAGTCACTCGCATCAAAGTCGGCTAAGTCACTCACTTGTTCCCCAAGCCCAACTAACTTAACGGGGATGTGTAATTCATTGCGAATTGCTAACACAATCCCCCCACGGGCCGTACCGTCTAATTTCGTTAAGACAATCCCAGTCACGTCAGTACTATCATTAAAGATTTTGGCTTGGTTTAACGCATTTTGCCCCGTCGTTGCATCCAACACTAATAAGACTTCATGCGGTGCATCCGGAATTTCACGCGTTAAAATGCGCTTCATCTTGGCCAATTCGTTCATCAAATTGACCTTGTTTTGCAGCCGGCCGGCGGTATCAACTAACAAAATGTCGTAGTTGTCCGCTTTGGCTTGCTTGACCGCGTCAAACACGACCGCCGCTGGATCACCGTTTTCGGGTCCCGTCACGATGTCAACGCCGTCCCGTTTGGCCCAAACGTCTAATTGTTCCGCGGCTCCGGCCCGGAACGTATCCCCAGCCGCTAATAAGACTTTCTTACCGGCCTGCTTGTAACGGGCTGCTAACTTCCCAATCGTCGTCGTCTTCCCGGCCCCGTTAACCCCAACAAACATAATTACCGTTGGACCCGTTGGTGCGGTAGCTAAGGCGACTTGTTCATTTTCACCCGCGGCTTCGTACAACTCAACCATCTTTTCAATGATGACATTGGAAACTTCTTGGCTGGACTTAGCGTTTTGTAGTTTTACTTCGTCCCGTAAGCTATCACTTAACTTCACCGCCATTTCGTAACCAACATCGGATTCAATCATTAATTCTTCGAGATCGTCAAAGAAGTCTTCATCAACGGAACGGAACCGCGCTAAGAAACGGTTCAAGCGTTCCCCAAACCCACTTCGCGATTTGGCAAGGCCGTGTTCGTACTTCGTTTCAACTGACGCTTCATCAGCTTCATCACCTTCGTCATCTTCGTCAGCAGTTGTTGTTACAGTTGGTTCCACCGCAGTCGGTGCTGATTCGGCTGAAACTGATTCAACTTCCGCTGCTGGTGCTGGATTATCAACTGCCGCTGGCGTTGGCTCTTCCGTTGCAGCTACATCAACTTCTTCAGCGGGGGCTTCATCATTAGCTTCGGCGGCTGCTGAAACTGAGGCTTCAACTGCAGCCGGTTCTTCACTATCAGCATCCGCCGGCGTGGCAATTGGTTCCGCCTCAGCAGCGGTTGCGTCCGTCACTACGGTGTTCATCCTTCCGTTACCGGGGTTGCTTGTTCTTCATCAGTTACCACTGTTTCCGGAGCAGTTGACGCTGGTTCGGCTGCCGCTGGCGTTGCTTGTTCGACCGTCGGTGTGGCATCCGGTTGCGTGGCTTCAGTTTCTTTTTTTCGCTTTGCGTTTAAAAATATCAAATAATCCATGAGCTTCTCCTATTCTGCCGCCGGGGCACCTAACGTTTCATCAATATCAATGGCGACCATCCGCGAAACACCGGATTCTTGCATCGTAACCCCATACAAGATATTGGCATTCATCATCGTCCCTTTGCGGTGCGTAATCACGATGAATTGCGGACCATCAGGACCAAACGTGCCTAGATAATTAGCAAATCGATCAACATTCACCGCATCAAGGGCCGCTTCTGGTTCATCCAGAATTGCAAATGGAACTGGCCGCACTTTGATAATGGCAAACAGCAAGGTAATGGCTGTCAAGGCTTGTTCCCCCCTGAGAGCAGAGATAAGTTTTGATTCCGCTTGCCCGGTGGTTGCGCAATAATGTCCACCCCAGTGGTTAATGGATCACTCGGGTCGTTTAACACTAACTTCGCCGTTCCACCAGCAAAAATTTGCTTAAAGGTTTCCGTAAAGGCAATCGAAACTTCTTTGAACATGGCCATAAACCGATCTGACACTTCCGCATCCATTTCGGCCATCGTGGTCATCAACTGTTCGCGGGCCGTCATTAAGTCAACTTGTTGCCCATGCAGGAAATCATACCGCGTTTTCACGTCTTCATATTCCGCAATTGAGGCCGTATTCACTTCACCTAATTCAGCAATTCCGAGCTTCAAGAGCTTAATTTGCCGGGCTAATTCATCCGCTGGTAAGTCACTCAAGTTTTGTTGGGCGTCCGTAAACGTCATATGATATTGCTCACTCAGCTTATTTAAGCCCTGATCAATTTGCGTTTGTAACTTCGCATACGTGGCTTTATGGTTCGCTAATTCATCAAGCGCAGCCCGACTCAAACTTTCCCGCCGTTCGTTATCAGTCGCTTGGCGCGCTAACTGATCATTTAACGTTACCGCTTGCGCATTTAACTCATCCAAGGCCGCTTGGTGTTGCGCTAAGCTTGCCTTCGCCGTCGCCAAACCATCGGCATTGGAAGCATGATGATCAACTTGGTGTTGGGCTTGTTGTTTTAATTGGGCCACTTGCTCATTTAGGGCCCCTAACCGGTCTGCCAGTTGCGTTTGTTGACTCGTTAACTGCGTTAATTGTTGCTTCGTGTGGCGTACCCGTTCTTCTTGGACCGCTAACGTTTGCATTAAGGTTTGCACTTGACTCGCTTGATCATCCGCATTCGTTGACAGCGCCGTAATTTGCGTTTCGACTTGTGCTAATTTAGCTTGTAAGTCATCAACTTGTTGTTGGGCCGTTGTCATCGCTTGGGCCGCCGTCGCTAATTGCCGTTGGTAATCAGCTGCTTGGACCCCTTGTTGATCAAGCGTATAGGTTAACGCGTCCAATTGACTCTTGAGCCCATTCAATTCGGTCACCATCACTTGATGCTTCGTTTGCGCCGCTTGCGCCTCCGCTTGGGCAGTTTGTAATTGTCCTTGCAAGTCATTGAGACTCGTTTGATTTTGTTCCCGGGCCGTTTGCAAGCGTTGAACCTTTGTTTCTAAGGCCTGTGCTTGCTGTTGGACTTGTTGTTGCGCCGCCATTAACCGATTAAGCTGTTCTTTTTGCTGCAACAAACCAGTCCGTTGGTTCCGATTAGCCCCCCCAGTCATCGCCCCGCTGGCGTTAATTAATTGACCATCAAGGTAACTACGCGGAGTTGGTGTTGCCCAGCGCGCGCAATCGCAGTCGCATGCTCTAAATTATCAGCAAGGACAGTATTGGCTAATAAATGTTTCACCACCCCGGCGATTTGTTCGTCAAACTGAATCAAATTGGGTGCCCAGCCGACATATCCGTCCATTTCAGCGACTGCCGCTAACGTCCGCGGTTCCCGAGCCAGGCGCAAACTATCCATTGGTAAAATCGTCACGCGGCCGGCCCGTTGCTTAATCAAGTAATTAATGATTTGCTTCCCTGTCGCTTGCGTTTGCACCACTAGTTGTTGCAATTGACTGCCCAAGACTGTTTCTAAGGCGGTCGTATACGCCGTTGGTACCGTAATCAATTCACTCACGGCCCCTAACAAGCCCGTAAATAATTGGCGTTGCCGAAGCACGGCTTGAACCCCTTGATAGTACCCAGTATAATCAGCTGCCATCGCTTGGAAACTTTGAATCCGATTTTGCGCCGATTTAGCTTCCCCTAACGCTTGATACCATTGTTGCGTAACTTGTTCATAATCGCTTTGCAACTGACGCTGATGCGCTTGTTCGGCTTGATATTGATCCGTTAATTCACGAACCACTTGCTTAGTCGTCGCAACAACTTGAGCTTGTTGGTCAACCGCCGTTGTTAATTCCGTCAATTGTTGCGTTAAGTTAGCACTTTCTTGATCAGCTTGCGTCGCCGCGGCGGCTTCACGAGCTTGATTTTTCGTTAAATATTGATGTTGATTTTGCGCCGCCGTTAACGCTTGCATTTGATCAACTAATTCATCCCGCCAAGTTTCACGTTGGGCAACTAATTTATCCCGCCGTTGAGCCACACTTAATTTTTGCAAGTCAGCTAAATCCGTCTTAGATTGCGTGACCGCTTGTTGGGCGGTGGTTAAATCATTCGTTAAGGCCGCTTGCGTTTGGGCTAATTGAGTTTGTTGCTCCGTGACGGTGGCAATTTCCTTCGTCAATCGTTCTTCTTCGGCCGCAAATTGTTCTTGGCGGACCGTAGCGAGCGATTGTTCACCATTCAACTTCGCAATCGTTTCCGTTAATAAAACCACTTGATGTTGGTGGTCATCCTTTTGTTGCGTGACCGTTTGAACATCGCGTTGCAATTTTTGCAACGTTTGTTGGGCTTGCTTGGCCGCGGTTTCATACTGATCGGCCAACGTTTGTGTGTCAGCAATTTGGTCCTGGGTCGCAACTAACGCTTGTCGTTGCTCAGTAATCGCGTTCACTGTTGCCGTTCGATCTAATAAGTCCAACCGTGACTTTTGGGCTAAATAGTCCTTAGCTAACGCACTTTGTTCCGCTAACGGTTCCAAGCGCCCTTGAATTTCACTAATAATATCGTTGACCCGGTTCAAATTATCATTGGTCGTCGCCAACTTCTTTTCAGCGGCTTGCTTGTTTTGCTTATACTTCGTGACCCCAGCCACATTTTCAATCACACTCCGCCGGTCAGTTGGTTTCCCATTAAAAATGGCGGCCACTTGCCCTTGGGAAATCACCGAAAATGATTCACGACCAACCCCAGAATCAATGAATAATTCAACGATATCTTTCAAGCGCACGGCTTGATCATTAATCAAGTATTCACTGTCCCCGTTCCGGTACAACCGGCGGGTCACCGTAATTTCGGTATATTCACTTGGTAAATAGTGATCACTATTATCGAGCGTCATCTTCACTTGCGCCCGGTTTAATGGCGCCCGCTCCGTCGAGCCGTTGAAAATGACATCCGCCATTTTATCTCCCCGCAAGGTTTTGGCGGATTGTTCTCCCATCACCCAACGAATCGCCTCGATAATATTACTCTTCCCACTCCCATTAGGACCGATGATCCCATTCATCCCGGCTTGGAAGTCAATCTTCGTTTTTTTGTGCGAAGGATTTGAACCCTTCCATTTCTAAGGTTAATAATCGCATTGCGGTTACCTATTGTTGATCGGCCCGGAATTGTTCCAGAGCTGCTTGCGCTGCCGCCATTTCAGCATGTTTTTTTCGATGAACCGGTTCCTTGACAAATTGGTTGCCCATCAACCATTAAGGCCACGGTAAATTCCGGCGCATTTTCACTGCCCGTTTCGGCAATCAAGTCATATTCAATATTAACATCGCCATCGCGTTGCAAGAATTCTTGCAGGGCCGACTTACTGTCAACCGCGTGGTCAAACCACCCTAAATCTAACTTGGGGAAAATGACCCGCCGAATGAACTTTTCAACTGCTTCGCGGCCTTGGTCTAAGTACAACGCGCCAATGAAAGATTCAAAAATATCACATAATAAGCTATCCCGGTTGCGAGCCCCAGCCATTTCTTCCCCTTTTCCCAAGCGAATGTATTGGTCAAAGTGACATTCGCGGGCAAAGGCAGCAAAACTCTTTTCTTGCACCATAGCTGCCCGTAATCGCGTTAACTTCCCTTGTGGTAATTCAGGGTAACGCCGGTAAATATATTCCGATACTAGTAATTGCAACACCGCATCCCCAAGGAATTCAATCCGTTCGTAATACCGTAAATTTTCGTGCGGATGTTCATTTACATACGAAGCTTGGGTAAACGCTTCGGCTAATAAATCTAAATTCTTAAAATGTAAATCAAATTCTTGTGCTAAATAGTCACTTAATTCTGTAATCATAATTATCCTTTCATGATTAACCCTGTGATATAGAATCCTATTCGGACACGATTCCATATCACAGGCCTAAGCCTGCTTGCTATGTAAAAAAAGAAAGCTGGGTAAAATTGCCCAGCCCCGTTGTTTTATTATTGATGGGCCATAATGTAATCGACCACTTCACCAATTGTGCTGAGTTGTTCAGCATCTTCGTCGTCAATCGTTGCACCAAATGTATCTTCAACTTCTAACACGAATTCAACAAAATCAATTGAATCGGCGTTTAAATCCGTCCGTAAATTTAAATCATCCGTAATCTTAGCGCGATCAATTGCAAAGTGATCAGCGACAATGGCGGAAATTTGCTTAAAGACTTCTGAACGTTCCATTGGTTTATTATTCCCTTCTTAATCAAAGTCTACCTAGTATTTTAATCGTTTTCAGTAAGGTTGTCCACCTTTTCTGGGGTCGGACTAAAGTATTCAACCGTTTCATCAATCACTTTAGAATCGAGCATTTGCTTGATTTGACCAATCGTATTCCGGATTGCATCTGGATCAGCGGACCCATGCGTTTTGACTACTGGTGCCTTCAGTCCTAATAAGACGGCCCCACCATACGTTGAGGCATTCATTAGGTTCTTAATGTCAACGAGCATTGGCTTCAACAACCAGGCCCCTAACAAGGCCCGTAAGCCACCTTTCTTCACCCCGGCCTTGATTAACTTAATCATCAACTTAGCCGTACCTTCAGTGGCCTTTAAAGCAACGTTGGCCGTCCAACCATCACTGACAATCACATCGGCCTTGCCCAGCAATAAGTCGCCCCCTTCAACGTTCCCGACGAAGTTAACATCCGGGTCAGCAGCTAATTGAGCATGCACATTTTTATGGAACGTATCACCCTTATCGCTTTCAGCTCCATTATTTAATAAAGCTACGCGTGGATTTTCAACTCCTAACACCCGTTCGGAGTAAAATCGTCCCAATTGAGCAAATTGTAAGACATTCTTTTCCTTACTTTCGGCATTTGCCCCCGAATCAAGGTAAACAAACCGTTGGCCCGGATGATCAGGATTAGCAATTGGTAAGATACTCGTTAATCCTGGCCGGTCAATTCCTTTGACGCGCCCTACGATTAACAACCCCGCCGCTAAAATTGCGCCGGTGTTTCCAGCTGAAAAGAAGGCATCGGCTTGACCTTCACGCACGGCTGTCGCTGCTCGGACAATCGAAGAATCCTTTTTCTTCCGAATCGCCCGCACGGGTTCTTCCCCCATTTCAATCATTTCGGTCGTATTAATGACCTTAATCCGCGTTTGATCCTTGATTAAAGGCGTCACTTGGTCCGCCAAGCCATACAAATCAAATTCTAACTCGGGGTATAAGTCACGGGCTTGTTCCACCCCTTCAACCACTACTTGAGGGGCAAAATCGCCTCCCATGGCATCAACAGCAATTTTCATAACGTTATAATCCTTTTTTTCGTTTAATTTACTTTCAAATCGTACCACATTTTAACCTGAAACCCAACTAGCTAATCAAAATGCGTGGCTAACTGGTGCCGATGTAAATATAACGCTAACGGTTGATATTCGTCCGTATTTTCCCAAGCGGGATTAGCCAGTAATTCACTGGCATCCCGGCGGGCAATTTGAAGCATCTTTAAATCAGCCACTGGATCCCCCACTTTAAAGGCCGGCATCCCCGATTGGCGTTTCCCCAAGACGTCTCCGGAACCCCGTAATTCTAAGTCCCGCTGGGCGACCACAAAGCCATCCGTCGTCGCCACCATCGTTTCCATCCGCGCTTTCCCGTCATCTGTTTTCGGATCAGCAAGCAAGAGACAGTAACTTTGCCGTTGCCCCCGGCCAACCCGGCCCCGGAGTTGGTGTAACTGAGCTAACCCAAAGCGGTCAGCATTATAAATCATCATGACGGTCGCATTCGGATTATCAACCCCGACTTCAATGACGGTCGTTGAAACTAAGACTTGAATATCCCCAGCTTGGAACTGGTCCATGACCGCCGCTTTTTCATCATTCGTCATCCGCCCATGTAAGAGGCCGACTTGATACGTTGGCGCAAAAATTTCAGCGTATTCTTCGGCCAACGCCGTCGCATTTTGAACATCCAACTTTCGCTTTCTTCAATCAATGGACTAACAATATAACTTGCGCGCCGGTCGCCAGTTGTTCCTTTAAAAAGCGCACGGCCGTCTCAAGTTGTTTAGCTTGCAACCACTGGGTTTGAATCGGTTGGCGCCCTGCTGGTAATTCATCGATAATGGAAACGTCCATTTCGCCGTAGGTAGTAATCGCAATCGTCCGCGGAATTGGGGTCGCCGTCATTGCTAACACATCGGGATGATTTCCCTTTTCCCGCAAGGTTTGGCGTTGTTTCACCCCGAACCGGTGTTGTTCATCGATAATGGCCAACCCTAAATTAGCATATTCCACCTTATCTTGAATTAAAGCATGGGTCCCGACAATTAAATTAATTTGACCAGCCGCAATCTGCGCGCGTAATTGTTCAGCCGCTTTAGGTTTAACCCCACCGGTTAGCAAGCCGACATTGACTGGGGTCTCAGCAAAGACTTTAGCTAACTTTTGGGCATGTTGCGTGGCTAGAATTTCCGTTGGCGCCATTAACGCCACTTGATAGCCGGCCGTAATCGCTGCATAGATTGCAATCGCCGCCACAATCGTTTTACCCGACCCAACATCCCCTTGCAAGAGTCGATTCATTTGATATGGGGCTTTTAAATCCCGACAAATTTCATTGACGACCCGCTTTTGGGCGTTGGTTAACTCAAACGGAATTGTTTTAATAAACGCTCGCACTTCATCATTGTGATATTGAATCGATAACCCATCAGCTTCCCGATTGGCTTGCCGTAATGCTAACATCCGCAGTTCAAATAAAAAGAATTCCTCATAGGCAGCTGTGCGCCGGGCCGCCTGCGCTAATTCGCGGTCCGTTGGAAAATGCAATTGCGCAATCATTTCCCGGCGTTCCATCAATTGGTAATCTTGGCGCAATTTTACTGGCAACAAAGTCGGAATAAACCGTTCATATTGGGTAAACGCTTGGCGGATTGTTTTTTGCAACGTAGCTTGCTTAATATGCTTATTCACGGAGTAAACCGCACCCATCCCACTTTGTTGATCAAGGTCTTTGGTAATGACTTTGGTGCCCTTAATCGTTTGTCGGGGCGCATCCCACGTCCCGGTCACGATTACATCCATATTCGCCGTGATATTTTTAGCTAAGTAGGGTTGATTAAAAAACGTCACTTGGACCACATCCATCCCGGTTAACAACCGAAAGGCCACCCGCGAGCGCCGATACCCATACCGGGAGATGATTGGTTCTGACATCACCGTTCCTTTGACCGCTAATTTTTGTTTATCCTTTGCGAATTGTACATTGGTCGGCGTCATTTCATCATAGCGGGCTGGAAAATAAGTTAGTAAATCTTCGACGGTTTCGATTTCGAGCGTCGCTAATTGCTCCGCCAACTTGGGTCCAACCCCGCGGACCGCCGTGACTGGGTCTTGTAAACTTGGCATCGATTTTCTCCCCCTGGCAAAAAACTCGAGGTTATCGCTAGAACGACTTCCTCGAGCTTTTCGCATCATTATTCAACCGAAATCAAGTATGGGTAAACTGGTTGGCCACCCGCATATACTTGAACTTCAACTTCATCATCAATTGCTTCCACCGCAGCAGTAATTTGTTCTACGACGGTTTCAGAACTATCTTGGCCTGTTAAGATGGTCACAATTTCACTGTCTTCATCCAACATTTCAATCACCATCTTAATGGCAGCAGTTGCTACATCCGGATCCGTGACGATAATCTTCCCGTCAACAATCCCCATGTAGTCGCCATTCTTGATTTCACGACCATCAATCGTCGTGTCCCGCACGGCATGGGTTACTTCCCCACTCTTAACTAAGGCAATGTTACCTTCCATGGCACTTTGATTATCCGCTAACTCAGCATCGGGGTTGAATTCAAGCATTGCGCTCATTCCTTGGGCAATCGTCTTGGTGTGGACGACTTTGACTGGAATTTCTGATACTTCAGCCGCTTGTTCGGCCGCCATAATGATGTTCCCGTTGTTTGGTAAGATTAAGGCTTGCTTAGCATTCGCTTGAGCAATTGCATCCGCAATATCTTGAATACTTGGGTTCATCGTTTGACCACCCGAAATAATCGTCGTTACCCCGAGGTCCTTGAACAAGGCGGAAATTCCGTCCCCAGAAGAAACAGCAATCACCGCCGTGTCGACGGCTGTTGATCACTAGGTTCAGCAACTGGTTCGTCTTGATCCATGATCGATTCTTGTTGCCAACGCATGTTGTCAACCTTCGTCTTCCGTAAGTCCCCAAATTGGAGCCCCCAGTTTAAGACTTGGTCCGGGTGTTCCGTGTGGACGTGCACTTTGACGATTTCATCATCGTTAATGACTAATAAACTGTCCCCTAATTCTGCCAAATGGTTGTAGAACGTATCGTAATCAAAGGCTTGCGTGACACTGTTTCCCCGGCCAATCCGGACCATAATTTCCGTACAGTAACCGTACTTAATGTCAGCCGGATCCAGCTTACCTTGGGCACTTTGATGGTGTTCGGCATTGATCATTTCGTCCATTTGGGCGAGATCAAGCTTCGCATCTTCTTCTAAGACTTGCCCCGTTAAGGCTTCGTAAAAGGCGTGTAAGACAAAGACTAACCCTTGCCCACCGGAATCAACCACGCCAACTTCTTTTAAGACTGGTAATAAGTCCGGCGTCTTGGCTAAGGCAGCATCAGCCGCATCGACAATCTTTTCCATGATGACTACTAAATCCGTTTCACCGGCCTTAACTAGGTCTAAACCAGCTTGGGCGGATTCCCGAACCACCGTTAAGATCGTCCCTTCCGTTGGCTTCATCACCGACTTGTAAGCCGTTTGGGCCCCATTTGCATATGCATCAACAAACCGCTTGGCATCGTATGTGTTGACCCCTTCAGACCCTTTTGCAAAGCCCCGGAAAATTTGGGATAAAATCACCCCAGAGTTCCCCCGGGCTCCCATTAAGAGTCCCTTGGCTAAGGCCGCCGACAAATCGCTCACCGCGTCACTTTCAACTTCAGCTTCGTACTTCGCCCCGCTCGCCATTGACATACTCATGTTCGTTCCCGTATCACCATCTGGAACTGGAAAGACATTCAATGAGTTAATAAATTCCGCCTTTTGATTTAATTTGACCGCGGCGGCTTGCACCATTTGATCAAATTCCAGCTTCGTAATTTCAGTTACTGACAAAATCCTTTTCCTCCCGCTCAGTTACTCACCAACAACGCGAACCCCTTGGACAATTACATTGACCGCGTCCGCTTCGATCCCGAGCATTGATTGTAAACTATACTTAACTTGTTTTTGGACACTCTTTGAAACTTCGGAAACCTTGGTTCCGTAGCTAACGATAATACTTACTTCAACCGTAATTGCATCACCTTGTTGCTTAATTACGACCCCTTTTTGGTAACTATCGCGTCCTAAGATTTGGTTAAAGCTGTCCCGGACTTGCTTACGACTGGCCATACCGACCACTCCGTACATATCCGTCGCCGCGCCACCGACAACCGTAGCGATTACATCATTGGAAATATCAATCATTCCCGAGTTGTTCTTAATCTTAATTGACATGCTTAACGCTCCTTTGTCCATATTAATTGTTTCAATTCATCTTACCATATTCACGGACTTCAAGAAACTATTTCCCTACCGCTCACGGTCCTATGGCACTAAAAAAAAGCAGTCCGCGAACACGAACTGCTTTTTTAATTCTTAGTGAACTCGGGTAACTTTACCAGACTTCAAAGTACGTGCTGAAACGTAAACCTTCTTAGGCTTACCATCAACTAAAATCGTAGCCTTTTGCAAGTTTGGCTTCCAGCTCCGACGACTTGAGTTAAGGGCGTGTGAACGCTTGTTACCGAATGAAGTATGCTTACCAGTAATAAAATCCTTTGCCATGGTTGGGACCCTCCTCTCCTCATCAAATTTAAATCAGTGCGCAAACTAATGCGCTTTAACTCACTCAATTAATTTATCACACGTACGCATTGAATGCAATACTTTCTTTCAAGGAAATTTACTTGACACATTAATCGTGGCTTTGGATTACCATTACAATCCCCGTGGTAAAGGAAAAAGTGACCGGTTGACCCACAAATTCATTACTTGACCACGAAATCGGCATTGCACTCGAAAACGGCGCTAAGTTGTACTTGGCATCTTGAATCGTTAAATTGTCCACCCCTGTAATTCCCACAAAAGCTAAGTATTGCATGGTTGGTAATTGCTCAACTTGATACGTCCCAGGTTCAAACCACGTCACGACATTTTGCGTATCAATTAACCGTAACTTCGGCAACGCCAAGCGATATGGGTCACGCAAAACACTATAAAGATTAGCTAATAATTGATCCAACCGCCCCCCGGTGGCGCCAAATAAATTAATTTGAGTCGCATTATATTCTTGTAACGCAATCGTCAACGCCAGTTGCGTATCCGTTTCGTCCTTAATCGGTGAGCAAGTTCGGACATCCGCCACTTGAGCAACGACGGCATCAAACTGCGCATTGGTCGACGAATCGAAATCGCCTAAGGCTACCACTGGGACAATCCCGTGATTCAATAAGCGCGTCGCCCCGAGGTCAACGCCGAGCCACACCCCAGGATAATGATTTAGTTGGTCATATGGAATTAAATCTTCTGGTCCGCCGACCATGATGTTAACAACCGTCATGATTTCACCCCAGTCCTAATTAGTGAAAAGGCTGAAAAGGTAAGTTCCTCTTCAGCCCCTCTAAATAAATTGTTGCTATCTTCGACGGCAACTTTGTAACTTCGCTCGCCACGCGGAAGCCTAATGCCTAACTATGCCAAGACCGTCACCCCTAGCGTTGCTAGTGCTAACGGCTTGTCTACGTTAGGCCACGACTTCCTTAATGCGTGGCTCGCGACCTACGTATCAAGACCTACTTAGTAGCGTCTTTAATTGCTTGGATCCGACTAGCTGGATCTTCTGCACCGTAAACGTAAGAACCAGCCACGGCGACCGTTGCCCCGGCTTCGTAACATGGCACAACCGTTTCGTTGTTAATTCCACCATCGATTTCAATATCGAAGTCGTAGCCGTTTTCCTTCTTAATCGTGTCAAGTTCCTTAATCTTAGCGACCGTTTCTGGTAAGAACTTTTGGCCCCCAAAACCAGGGTTAACCGTCATTACGAGGACTTGGTCAACCATGTGAAGGACTGGCTTAATCATTTCCACTGGCGTACCTGGGTTTAAGACAACTTCCGCCTTAGCCCCACCATTCTTAATCATTTGTAAGGCCCGGTGGATGTGCTTCGTAGCTTCAACTTGAATCCCAATAATTTCAGAACCAGCTTCCAAGAAGTTTGGAATTAAGTGTTCTGGGTCTTGGACCATCAAGTGCACATCAAGCACCATCTTCGTTACTGGGCGCATTGCCTTCACAAAGTCGGGACCGTATGAAATACTTGGCACAAAATGACCATCCATCACGTCAATGTGTAAGTATTCCGCCCCGGCTTGTTCAGCCATTTCAATATCTTTTTGTAAGTTTACGTAATCAGCTGCTAAAACTGATGGAGCAACTTTAATCATAATTTAAATCTCCTTTAGTATCGCGGTTTTTGATTTTGAATCAAAGTATGGAACTGTTGATAGTTCTCATACCGACTAGCCATAATTATACCACTTTCCACGGCGGGTTTCACCGCACAACCTGGTTCTTGTAAGTGTAAACACCCCCGGAACTTACAGTTCGGAGCTAACGCCAACATTTCTGGGAAGTATTGTGGCAACTCTTGAACCGTCATTTTAAAGTCTTCATAAGAAGAAAAACCAGGTGTATCGGCAATCAGTGCTTCCCCAACTTGTAGCAAACTGATTTTACGCGTGGTATGTTTCCCCCGTTGTAACGCCTGCGAGATTTCCCCCGTGGCTAATTCTAATTCCGGGGCTAAATGGTTCAATAGCGTCGACTTCCCTGCCCCGGTTTGGCCCATCATCGTGACAGTTTGTCCCGCCAATAATGTTAACAACCGTTCCAAATTGGTGGCCTTAAATGGGTCTTGGCGGTCATAAACGACATCGTAACCAATTTGTTCATACCCCGCAATTGTCGGGGCTAGCTGGTCAGCTTCGGCATCCGTTAATAAATCGGTCTTCGAAAAGAAAAGAATTGGTTTAATCCCTTGGCTTTCGAGCGCAACTAGTTGGCGATCCAATAAATTCGCCGCAAAATTAGGCTCTTTCACCGCGGTGACCACGACGGCCGTATCAATATTAGCAACCATCGGGCGGACTAATTGATTATCCCGCGGCAAGACTTTTAATAAGTAGCCATCTTCAAATTCCACACGGTCCCCAACTACCGGCTTAATCCCCCGCTTTCTGAAGTTTCCCCGTGCGCGGGTCCGCACAATTTGGCCATCGACCAAAATATCATAAAACCCACTTAATGATTGTTGAATAATTCCCGTTTGCAAACGTTGTTCTCCTTTAATTAATGTTATTCGCACTTAAAATTGTTCGACCATCACGAACCACCCGATACGAACCAGTTGAATTATTTTTTAATTTCAATGGCAACGTAACCGTTTGATCACTTGTAATGGTCAGCGTTTGATATGGTGTCCGATAATTATGATTCATATCCCGGACGTAAATTTGGACCTGATTTTCGCGATGACGTTTATCATATGGAATCGTTAATTGAACATTGGTGGTTTTTTCAGCGTCGTTTTCACTGGCAATCGTAACCACCAAACTATCTCCCCGCGTTAACGAATGGCCCGCCTTAACTTGCTGGCTCACAACATGATTATTAGCCACGGTATCACTATGCGTTGTCATGATTGTTAATGGCAAACCATGTTGATTAGCAAAGCTCAGCACTTGATTAACACTTTGATTTTTAAAGTTTGGTAATTTAACTTCATCTTTACCGGCGCTTACCGTTAACGTAATCGTATCACTACCAGGATGAGCCACTTCACCAACCGGCAAACTTTGTTTAATAATCATTCCCCGGTCATAATCCGCTGAATATTGCGTTTCTTGATGCACTACAAACCCTTTTTCCGTAAACTGTCAGCCACATTCCGGTAACGTTCACCAGTATAATAACCGATTTGATAACTTTTAACGCCACGACTAACGGTCAAATCAATACTTTGGCCGCGGTGACGTTGCAGCGGACCATCAATCGCCATCACTTCCCCCGCCGCAATTTGCTTACTATACCGCTGGTGCACATCGCCCACCTTTAAACGGCGACTCGCTAAACTTTGGCGCGCACTTTCTAATGACTCACCCGTAACATCAGGCACTTGAACTGGTTGGTTAAAGTACCAATAACCACCACCACCAAGTAAACCTAGTCCCAGTAAGCTCACCCCAACTAACCATGGCCATTTCCGGCGCTTGGAACGAACTGAAGCTGGAGGGATGGTCGCGTCAAGCGGGCGCGTCGCTTTAATCTGGGTTCTTAATTGATCCGTTGCTTGCCGAATTTGCTCCACATCGAGCGGACGGGTCATATCATCGCATTCCGTAGCCACAGCAAACTTGGGTTCGCGAGCGCGCTTTTTATTCAGCACCGTTGCCAAATCAGTTGCCATTTCACTAGCGTCTTGATACCGATCTTGCGGTTGCTTAGCAGTCGCTTTTTGGACAACGTTATCCAATGCTTGCGGAATTTCCGGTCGCCAATCCCGCATGGACGGCATCGGCGTTTGAAAATGTTTCATCGCAATCGCAATGGTATTCTCACCTTGAAACGGCACTTGCCCCGTTAAAAGTTCAAACAAAATAATTCCCAGCGCATAGACATCTGATTGTGGCGTGGCTAACCCACCCCGGCCTTGTTCTGGTGACAAGTAATGAATCGAGCCGACTAACGAGTTCGTTTGGGTCAATTCATTTTGCCCTAAGGCCGTGGCAATGCCAAAATCAGTAATCTTAATTTGATTATCAGCCCCGACTAAGATATTTTGCGGTTTCAAATCCCGATGAATAACGCCATGTTGGTGGGCAACTACCATCCCTTCGACGATTTGTTGCATTAATTGAACCGCCGTGGCAATTGGCAATGGATGATTAAGTTTCAAAAAGTGCTTTAAGTCCATGCCTGGCACGTATTCCATCACAATAAAGGGTTGTGAATCTGCCTCACCAGCGTCTAAGAGTTTTACAATATGCTCATTTTGGAGGTCAATTGCCCGGCGCGCATCATGTTTAAAGCGTTTTTTTTACTGGCCGCATCATTTTCTAATTCCACCCGTAACAATTTCACGGACACATCCTGGCCCGTTTGTAAATCACGGGCTAAGTAAACTGAGGCCATCCCACCTTCACCTAACAACCGAATAATTTGATAACGGTGCGCAATTTGTGAACCTGGTTCCATTTACTTCACCGCCTTTGTTGGTTGCATTAACATCACCGAAATATTGTCACTGCCCCCATGTTTTAATGCCAACTCGATTAACCGCGTTACTTTTTGTTCGCCATCCGCGCGTTTAAGTTGTAAAATCCGTTGCATTTGCTTCGTGGTTGCTTCTTTGTAAAGACCATCTGAACAAATTAACAACTCCAACGTAGGGGTGCGTTCAACCTGATTAACCTCTAGTTGCAAGCGTTCCCCCAGTCCTAACGCTCGGGTAATCACATTTTGATACGGTACTTTACGGGCTTGCTTAGGATTTAGTTGTCCTTGCTTAATCAATTCATTCACTAACGTGTGATCTTCCGTTAATTGAGTTAATTCACCCGCATCAAACGCGTAGGCACGACTATCACCGACGTGGCCAATGACCAATTGCGTTGGGAAGATAATCACGGCGACAACCGTCGACCCCATTCCAAATAGATTTTCACTTTGCCCATCGCGAACAATCGCATCATTAGCCACCGTCGTTTGGTGAATCAACCACTCCTTGGCGGCTGCGGACGTGGAAATGGTGGCTAATTTAAATGCGGTACTCAAAATCGCGACCGCAATTTCGGCGGCCCGTTCGCCACCATGCCGGCCACCAACCCCATCTGCTAACACCGCCAGTTGTAAACCATTCTCAGCGGTCACACAGGCCAGCCGATCCTGGTTATCATCTCGCTGATTGCCAATATTTGACTGTAAGGCACTTTGCATCATTGTCACTCCCTATCCCCGTTTGCGCATCGTACTAATAAAGAACCCGTCAGAATTAAATTCATTCGGTAAAATTGTTAAGGTGGCCGTTTCGCGTTCAGCTTTCACCGCCTGGGTCGTCGTGGTTGGCACTAGTTCAAATTCCGGATGTTGCGCTAAAAAGGCTTGCACGGTCGCATCATTTTCAGTTGGCAAAATCGTACACGTACTATATGTTAAATAACCACCAGGTTTCACCTTGGCGGCCACTTGATCCAAAATTGCCGTTTGAATTTCATGCAGTCGCTCACTATCCGCCCGGGTTTTATCATACCGAATTTCAGGTTTCCGGCGTAATAAGCCAAAGCCACTACATGGGGCGTCAACTAAAATTTGATCAAATTGTCCATCAGCGAAAACTTCGTTAACCTGACGCGCATCTAATTGTTGCGCCGTCACCCGATCAGCTACCTGCATCCGCGTGGCATTTCGTTCAATTAACTTAATCTTATGGGCATGAATATCTAACGCCGTCACCTGACCATCCGGAACACATTCAGCAATTTGCACGGTTTTACCGCCAGGCGCGGCACAAGCATCTAAGACTTGGTCCGTTGGCTTAAGCGGCATACTATCAACCGCTAACATAGCACTTTCATCTTGAATCGTAATTCGGCCGGCTTGAAAGGCCACCGTCGTAGCCACATTCCCGCGCGTTAAAATTAACGCATTCGGACGATAGGACTTGGCGTAACTTCTAAGCCCGCCGCCGTTAATTCGGCCACCACCGCTGCCACTGTCGTCACGGCCGTATTCACCCGTAAACTTTGATGGGCTGGTTCATTAATCGTGGCACAAATCGCCGTTGTCGTTGCTTCGCCATAAGCCGCCAGTAAATCTTCAATTAACCACGTTGGTAAGCTGGCTTGAATACTTAATCGTTGTACCGGATCTTGAATCGCTGCAATATCTTGGACCCCTTGCCGCAAAATGGCATGCAACACCCCTGTAACAAACTTGCGAATGCCT
This sequence comes from Limosilactobacillus equigenerosi DSM 18793 = JCM 14505, assembly GCF_001311375.1. Taxonomy (GTDB): domain Bacteria; phylum Bacillota; class Bacilli; order Lactobacillales; family Lactobacillaceae; genus Limosilactobacillus; species Limosilactobacillus equigenerosi. The sequence continues at coordinate 85,934 of NZ_BBAS01000004.1, read as the reverse complement.
GGATTACCACGACGCTTCGCAATTTCAATTGCTTCATTCGTTGCCGCAAAGTCCGGCACGCGGGCCAAATATTGATATTGGTATAACGTCATTAGCAGCAAAGTCTTCACCCACGGCGTGACTTTTTTTTCTGGGCAATAAAGGGCGTTAACCAATATTCCAACGTGAGTTTATGTTGAAGTACCCCATAAACCAAATTCGTAACCAGGCGCTTATCAGCATCTGATAAGGAAGTCTTCGTCAACGTTTGGTTTAACTGCAAGTTCGAATACGCACCTTGTTTTAACACCTTTTCTAAGGTCGTTAATGCAACTTCGCGGGCCTTACTCATGATCAGCTCCATCCGTAATCGCTTGGAAACCAGGTTGTAAGTTTTGGTGCCCGTTTAAGTACGCCGTAATATCCATTAATCCCTTCCCAGCTGGCTTTAATTGATTAATTTGGTACACCGTTCCTTGGCCGGCTGCCAATACGAGGGCATGCTTTTCGACGCGTACAACTTGCCCTGGTTGTAAGTCCGTTGTTTCATCTAGCACTGTGACATCATAAATCTTGGTCACTAACCCATCTAAAATCAAATTCCCAATTGGGGCTGGGCGCAATCCCCGCACATGATTATCAATTTCTCGGGCTGTCCAGGTGTAATCAAGGCGTTCTTGGGCCCGCGTAATGTTCGGTGAAAATACCACTTCGGCTTCATTTTGAGCAATCGGGTTCACTTGACCGGCAATTAAGTCCGGCAACGTCGTCATTAATAAGTCCCGCCCCGCCAGACTCAACTTGTCAAACATCGTTCCACTATCATCTTGGGAGGTAATTGGCACCTTGACTTGCGAGATAATATCACCGGCATCCATTTGCTTCACCATGTACATGATGGTGACCCCGGTTTCGGCATCCCCATTCATCACCGCATATTGAATTGGCGCCCCCCCCGGTATTTAGGTAATAAGGAACCATGAACATTAATGGCCGCAATTTTGGCTGCATCTAATAATGCCGTTGGCAAGAATTGGCCAAAGGCAGCCGTAATCATTAAGTCAGGGGCTAAGTCAATCAAGGCCGCCATTTCTGGACTGTGATTAATCTTAGCTGGTTGGTAAACCGGAATTCCGGCTGCTTGCGCGCAGGATTTCACCGGTGTCGGGGTGAGTACCCGTTTCCGTCCCACTGGGCGATCTGGTTGCGTCACCACGGCTTGCACATCATAATCCGGATGATCGATTAAAGCTTGTAAAATTGGCACCGCAAAATCCGGTGTCCCCATAAAAACAACTGAAGTCATATTAAATTCCTACTTTCTGATTAAGCTAAAATTTTACTACGTATTACGCGTATTTTCAGCGAATTAGTTCTAATTATAATCACTTACTATCATAACAGAATTTCATCAACTAAAAAACGCCTACCAGTTGGCAGACGTACAACAATCTAATTTTACATAAAGTATTGTGGTTCGGGATCAATACTAAGTTGGAATTGACGATCAAATTGCTGTTGTGCCTGATGCATCAACGTTAATAATTCTTGATGCAACCGCGCATCCGCCCGATATTTAATCATAATTTGATAGTAATACCGATTCTTTAAACGCGCAATTGACCGCGGTGTCGGTCCCAATAATTGCGTCTCCGCCGCTAAGGTTGTTTGTAATTGTTGCCGAATCGTAAACATCGCTTTGGCGGCAACTTTTTCATCCGGATGACTCCCCATTAAGCGCACCGTGTAATAATACGGTGGGTAAGCGGCTAATTTCCGCAACTGCATTTCTTGCGCAAAGAAACGCTCATAATCCTGTTGCTGAGCCAGTTTAATGACGTAATTTTGGGGATTAAAGGTTTGAATAATAACTTCCCCCAACTTATCAGCCCGGCCAGCCCGGCCACTAACTTGCGTTAACAAATCAAAGGTCCGTTCCCCCGCCCGGAAATCCGGTAAATCCAAGCCGGTATCGGCATTTAATACTCCCACTAGCGTTACATCGGGATAATCAAGGCCTTTGGCAATCATTTGCGTCCCCAGTAAAATATCCGCTTCATGATGGCCAAATTGATCTAACAACGCCTGATGTTGTCCCTTTTTCCGGGTGGTATCAACGTCCATTCGAATCACCCGCGCTTGCGGTAATAAGTCCGCTAATTCGGCCGCCACTTTTTCCGTTCCCGTGCCATAATACCGGATTCGCCGACTTTGACATTGCGGACAAAGTTGCGGAATTCCTTCTTCATGCCCACAATAATGACATTTCATCGCATGCGTATCTAGGTGCATCGTCAACGAGATATCACAATTCGGACACTTTAACACATACCCACAATCACGACACATAATAAACGACGAAAAACCGCGCCGGTTCAATAAGAGAATACTTTGTTCTCCTCGTTGCAAGCGTGCATGTAAAGCGGTTAAAAGTTGATTGGAGAAATTAGTCTCCCCTCGCCGTTGCACTTCCGGCCGCATATCAACAATCTCCACTTGCGGTAAGGTTTTGGCCGCCGCCCGATGAGCTAAGACTTCTCGTTTGTAAACCCCAGCAGCGGCCCGGGCCCGCGTTTCTAAGCTTGGTGTTGCCGATCCTAAAACGACCGGCGCCTGATGATACTTTCCACGCCAGAGGGCTACTTGGCGCGTATGATACCGAGGAGATTCATCTTGTTTATAACTACTTTCATGCTCCTCATCCATGATAATTAAGCCCAGGTTCGCCAGCGGCGCAAAGACCGCTGACCGCGCGCCAACCACCACTTTAGCCTCTCCTGCTTGGATGCGCCGCCATTCATCATACCGTTCGCCATTAGATAAGCCACTATGTAATACGGCCACTTGTTCCCCAAACCGGCTCCGCACCCGGCCAACAATTTGGGGGGTTAAGGAAATTTCAGGCACTAACAACAACGCACTTTTCCCCGTTGCTAAGGTGGCCGCCATTAGCTGTAAGTAAACTTCCGTCTTCCCACTTCCCGTTACGCCTTGTAGCAAGTGAACAGTCGCTTGTGGCTGCTGAATATCGGGTACAATTTGGTCATAGGCAGCTTGTTGTTCTGCATTTAGCGCCAAGGGTTGACTTGGCGTGATTGCTTGGTCTTTCATTGGGTCGCGGTACTGCTCTTGTTGTAGTTTTCGCAACCATCCGCGGTGTTCCCCTAACCGAAAGATATCAGGTCGTAAGCCACTTTGTTCCTGCGCTACTTTTAAGGTCACCACTTGATCCCCTAAATTCTGTAAATAAGCTAATAATTGCCGTTGGGCCGTCGCGTTTTTGGGTAGCTCAGCTAAACTTTCCTCATATTTTTCAAAGCTTTGGGTGGCTTGAATGGCCGTGACCGTTTTAGCCCGCGCTTGATCAACAACCGCGTACCGGAAACGAATTTTGCCTTGGCGTTGGAGTTGGATTAAACGTTCCAATTTATCAACTGCATGGGTTAATTCGTCAAATTCAACTTCATTTTCCTCCCCAAACAACCAAGCTTGGTCGCTTTCACTGAGCTCATCGATTACTTCAACCCAGCGTTTCGTCTTGCCCTTTAATAAATTTGGCAACATGGTGTACAAACACGAAATCCAAAAGGCATAGGTTTCGTTAGCTAACCACTGACTCAGTTGTAATAATTCCGGATTCACGACTGGTGCTAAATCCATTACGGCCGCCAATGGTTTTAAGGGACCATCATAAGTACTTTCATCAATTACTCCGACTACAAAGCCTTGCACTTCACGTTTACCGGCCCCAAATGGCACAATCACCCGCATCCCCGGTTGCACGAGGTCCGTTAATTGTTTTGGCACTGCATACGTATACGGTTGATTGGTTTGCATCGTCGGCACATCGACAATCACTTGCACTAAATTAGCCATCCCACGAACCTCCTTGTCATTAAAAACGCTGTTGAATAAACTGGATAATTTGTGCGGCCACTTCGGCTTTCGTCGCCGGCGCTAACCGAACTGGTGCTTGTCCGTTTTGATATAAGGTCACAATATTGGTATCCGTCCCAAAACCAGCCCCCACTTGGGTCACATCATTGCCAATAATTAAATCGGCCTGTTTCGTCATTAGCTTCCGTGTCGCATAAGTATCTAAATCATTCGTTTCCGCCGCGAAGCCCACAACCCATTGATCAGCACGCTTGTTAGCTCCCATGGTCGCTAAAATATCCGGATTTTGTTGTAATTGGATGGTTAACCCCGCATCACCCTGTTTTTTTAATTTTTGTGTTGCTACTTCCGCCGGTGCATAATCAGCCACCGCCGCCGCCATAATTAACCCCGTCGCCGTTGTAAAGGCGCGTTCAACCGCTGTTAGCATATCCCGGGTCGTTTCGACGCGTTCCACGATTAAATGTGGGCTTTTCGGCACGGCCACCTCAACTTGGCCCACAATTAAATGAACCCGGTAGCCTGCTTTTAAGGCTGCGTTTGCTAACGCCATCCCCATCTTACCGGTCGACCGATTGCCGATAAAGCGGACCGGATCAATTGCTTCCCGCGTTCCACCAGCGGTAATCACAATTGTTTCCTGCTTCGCTGGGGTCAGCATCGTCGTAATTGCCTCCACAATCACCGCTGGTTCTGGCATCCGCCCTTTCCCAGTATAACCTTCTGCCAACAATCCCGTCGCGGGTTCTAAAACCGTCACCCCATCCGCTTGGAGCTGTTGCAGATTTCGTTGGGTAGCCGGGTTTTCCCACATATGAGAATTCATCGCCGGCACGACTAACTTCGGCGCTGCCGTCGCTAAGAGCGTCGTGGACACCGTATCATCCGCCAACCCATTGGCCATTTTAGCAATCACGTTCGCACTCGCCGGCACGACGACAGCTAATTCCGTCCAATCGGCCATTCAATGTGGGGAACTTGGCCGGCTTGCACATTTTGCCAAATATCAGTCAAAACTGGCGTATGTAACAAACTCGCTAACGTGGCCGTCCCGACAAATTGTTGCGCACTGTCACTCATCACGACCCGGACTTCATGATTTAGTTTTTGTAGTGACCGGACCACTTCCACCGCCTTATAGACTGCGACACTACCAGTCATGTAAACCGTAATTTTTGCCATTTATCTGCCTCACTAAACAAAAAAAAGAAGATCAAGTCAACCTTGATCCTCTTCACTGGAATTTATTCGTTGTCAGTTGAATCCGGGTCAATTGAGACTAAACCAGCTTCAATTTCTTCTAAAGCCATCCCAACCGCTTTGTTTGATTCGTAGTGGTCTAATAATAATGGCTTGTCTTCACTCATATCAAATGGCTTTTCCGTGTGTTCAGCGCGGAACTTGTCTTCACGGTACTTGTCAATTTCGTGGGCCCGCTTACTTGCTAACATAATTAATGAGTAACGGGAATCAACCTTTTCTAATAACTTGTCAACGGATGGAAATAAAATCATTGGTTCGCTTCTCCTAACATTTCTAAGTAATCTGGCATGACACGGTTAACACGTAAATGTTCAGTCCGAATAATTTCTTTGATGCGTTCAACTGCATTGTCAACTTCATCGTTCACAACGGCATAATCATAATTTTGCATCATCCGAATTTCATCGTACGCCGTCTTAATCCGTTCATTAATCACGTCCATGGATTCGGTGCCCCGGCCAACTAACCGGTTCTTTAATTCCATGATGTCTGGTGGAGTTAAGAAAATAAAGACCCCATCAGCAATCCGGGAACGAACTTGCATCGCCCCGTTCACTTCAATTTCTAAGAAGACGTCTTTACCAGAATCCAAGGTATCATTAACCCATTTTAATGGCGTGCCGTAATAGTTGTCAACATACTTAGCATACTCGAGCATTCCACCAGTTTGAATTTGGTGTTCAAATTCTTCCTTGGATACAAAGAAATAATCCTTCCCGTTCACTTCACCTTCACGGGGAGCGCGAGTAGTCATTGAGATTGAATACTGAAAATCATTACCCGGTTGGTCAAACAATGCCTTCCGAACAGTTCCTTTTCCGACCCCTGATGGACCAGATAAGACAATTAAAACGCCTCGTTTTGCCATGTTGCAACATTCCTCTTTCTACATTTGAATAAATACTATCATACCATGTTTTTTGGCGTCCGCCTATGCTTTTAGACAGGAAGTTTTTTTCTAAAAGCACTTGCATTATCGAACAGCTGTTCGTATAATATTAAAACAAACAGATGTTCGTTTTAAGGAGAAAATAAATGTTCCAACAATTAAACCGCATGCTTGACCGGCTGATCAATCAGTTATTTGACCGTTACCCTGCAATTTTCTCAACGCCCGATGAAGACTATCACTACTACCTTAGTCAACATCAACCCGTCTCGAAATTCGAAAAACAACTTGAACGAAGTTTCTCCCGCATTGATCCACACGATCTAATGGCTGAAATGATGCCGACCACTACGAATGACCGGAAAGTCATCCCTTTTAGTCGGGCCAACTTCGGTTAGGCCCAATTCCCCCATTAACGCAAAACGCCACCAGCCGATTCGGCCAGTGGCGTTTTGTTTTGTGTGGGATCCAATTAACTACGTTCGGCTAACAAGTGCTTTTGATAGCTGAGCTCGCGACCTCATTTGTAACTACGTTCGCCACGCGGAAGCCTGATACCTAACTATGACAAAGTCGCCGCCCCTAGCATAGCTAGTGCCAACGCCTTGTCTACGTTAGGCCACGGCTTCCCTAATGCGTGGCTCACGACCTATTACCTAATAATTCTTCAGCGTGGGCTCTCGCCGCTGGGGTAATGACTTCACCGGCAGTCATCCGCGCAACTTCATCAATCCGTTGTTCAAGCCTCAACGGCGTTACCGTCGTCGTTGTCCGGCCATCATGCACTCGCTTTTGAATTAACAAGTGATTTTGCGCCGCTGCCGCTACTTGTGGTAGGTGCGTAATACATAGAACTTGGGAATGTTGGGCAATCAACTTAATTTTATCTGCAATTGCTTGGGCCACCCGGCCACTAACTCCAGTATCAACTTCGTCAAAGATAATACTTGTGACTCCTTCAGCTGCCGCAAAAATGGTCTTTAATGCTAGCATCACCCGGGATAATTCCCCACCCGAAGCGATTCGGACTAACGGGCCCATACTTTCCCCTTGATTGGTTTGAATGTAAAATTCCACTTCATCGAGCCCGTCACTGGTAAACTGCCCGGTTGCTAACGGCGTAAAATGAACCGCAAACGTGGCTTTTTCCATATACAATTGATGCAATTGCGTATTAACTTTTTCATTTAAGTCTTCGGCAACCCGCTGGCGAATCGTTCGCATTTGCGTCCCTAGGTCAGTTAATTGTTGGGCTAAGGCAGCTAATTGGGCGGTTAATTCTTCATCTGATTTCGCATTTTGCTCCATCCCCGTTAATTCAGCCTGAATCTCGTCATAATAACTTAAGACATCCGCTACCGTTGCCCCGTATTTGCGCTCTAAATCACCAATTTGGGTTAACCGGGCATCAATTTGAACTAGCCGTTCCGGATCATATTCAAGCGCATCTAATTGGTGACTCGCTTGGTCCGCGACATCTTGCAAGGCATAATAGGCTCCATCCAAGGTTTGGCTCACCTCTTGATAAGCCGGATCAAATTCAGCAATCGCCTGTACATCCCGCATCACTTGCCCCACTTGATCGAGTACGGGGGTGGGCTCGTTTTCATTCAATACCCCAATTAACGATTGAAAGGCATCATTAATTTGTTGGAAATGACTTAACCGTTCCCGTTCTTGAGTTAGTGCTTCTTCTTCTTCCGGTTGTAAATTAGCCTGACCAATTTCATCAACTTGATACCGCAACATGTCCAGGCGTTGCGCCCATTGTTGAGCATCCGTTTGCTGTTGCTTTAATTGAGTTTGTGTGGCTAAGTAGGCTTGATAGGCGCTAGTATATTTTGCTTTAATGGGGGCTAATTCGGCACCCGCAAATTGATCTAACAAGCCTAGATGTGTTTCCGCTTGCAGTAATTGTTGGTGTTCATTTTGCCCTTGAATATCAACTAACCAGTGCCCTAATTGCTTTAACAACGTTGCATTAATTAGCGTCCCATTAACCCGAATCGTATTCCGACCACTTTTATGAATTTCCCGCCGAATTACCAGGCCACTTTCATCCGCCACAATTCCTTGGGCAGCCAAAAATTCAGCACAGGCCGGATCATCAGGTAACGTAAATTGGCCTTGGATACTTAATTTATCCATCCCCCGGCGAATAAAATCTTGGGAACCCCGGCCACCGGCTAATAAGCCCACGGCATCAATAATAATTGATTTTCCGGCCCCAGTTTCTCCCGTCAGTACCGTCATTTGATCTTGAAATGACAATGACAAATGATCAATAATCGCTAAATTATCAATGGTTAATTCCTGAATCATGGCCTTTCTCCTTCAACTTTAATTAAACAATCGCTAGTAAGCGTTGCGCTAATTGGCTCGCCGCTTCTGGATCCGTACAAACCACAAAAACATTCGCGTCGTCGCCAACCGCCGTGAAGACTTCCGGAAATTCACCCTTGCGCAAAATCATCGCGACCATCGGGCCATAGCCTGGCACTGTTTCTACGGCAATAAATTGATCTTGGCTTTTAACCTTAATCAAATCGCCCCCATTAATTTCGGGCACTGGAACAGCTGCTTGGTTAACTGGATTCGGTTCACTAACCGGACTTGGCATTTGATAATGAGCCACGCCGTTTTCGCCCACGACTTTGCTCAATTTCATTTCCTTAATATCACGTGAAATCGTTGCTTGGGTCACTTCGACCCCCGCCGCTTGCAAAGCTGCCACTAATTCCGCTTGGCGTGAAATTACTTGCTGTTCAATGATTGTTTGAATGTACTGTTGGCGTTCTTGCTTTTGCACGTTAGTCGTCCCCCTTTTGATTTAAGGTTGCTTGCGCGTTAGCTAAGACTTGATCAATCTTTACCGTTGGCTTAACCGTTCCTACTTGGTCACTTAATTGTAAGTGCACAAGAAATTCGATATTCCCTTGGCCCCCTTTAATTGGTGAGAAGTCAAGATTTAAAACGTCAAAATGATTTTCCGTCGCATATCCAATCACTTGTTCAATCACTTGGCGATGAACCGCCGGATCCTTCACAATCCCGTGCTTACCAACTTTTTCCTTCCCCGCTTCAAATTGGGGCTTAATTAAGCTACCACTTCGCCGCCAGGGACTAAAATTTGACTTAATGGTGGGAAAATTAAGTTTAAAGAAATAAACGAAACATCAATCGAACTAAATTCAGGTTGGCCACTTGTAAAGTCGGCTAATTGGCTGTAACGGAAGTTGGTTTGTTCCATCACAACCACGCGCGGATCATCCCGCAATTGCCAAACTAATTGATTCGTCCCCACATCCAAGGCATAACTTAACTTGGCGCCATTTTGGAGCATCACATCCGTAAATCCCCCGGTTGACGAACCGATATCTAAGACGACTTTATCCTTGACTGAAATCCCAAATACATCAAGCGCCTTGGCAAGCTTGAGACCACCCCGACTAACATAGGGCATCTTTTTGCCCTTTAAATGTAAGGTCGTTGTCACATCAATTTTTTTGGCCAGGCTTATCCAACCGTTCGTTATTCTTCCCGAGTACTTCGCCGGCCATCACGGCTCGTTTGGCTTGCTCACGGGAATCAAAGAGCCCTTGTTGGACTAATAAAATATCAACACGTTCTTTTGGCATGATTAATCCTCTTTAAAATATGCTAAAAATTCTGTCAGGGTGCCGGTATCCGTCCCCGTCAATTGTGCTAGCTGCGCTTGACTATCCCGGGCTACCGCTAAGGTTTGGTGTAACGCGGCTTGCGCATCAGCTAAACCAAGTAAATTTACATATGTATTTTTAGCGCGATCCGCATCTTTATGCGTTGCTTTCCCCAGTTCGGCGCTGGTGGCCGTTGCATCTAAAATATCATCGTAAATTTGAAAGGCTAACCCATAACTTTCCCCGAATTTAACTAACTCCGCTAACACTGCCGGCGTCGCTTGGGCAATAATCCCCCCGGCTAAGACCGCATAGCGTAATAAGGCGCCGGTCTTTTGCGCATGGAGGTGCTTTAATTGGGCTAATTCCAGTTGGTGGCCAGTTCCTAAAATATCACGAACTTGTCCGGCCACCATGCCCCGCGCCCCACTCGCTAGGGCTAATTCACGCGCCAATTGCGCTTGAATCACAACTGGCAATTCGTTATCCGTTACCCATTCAAAGGCCGTTGCTTGCAAGGCATCGCCAGCTAAAATCGCCATTGCTTCGCCAAATTGCTTATGACTGGTTGGTTTCCCACGCCGTAAATCATCATTATCCATGGCTGGTAAATCATCATGAATCAACGAATACGTGTGCAATAATTCAACCGCACACGCTGCTTTGAGTACACTAGCGGTTAATTCAACGCCTAATAATTGCGCCACGGCTAACGTTAACGTTGGCCGCAAGCGTTTCCCACCAGCGGCGACCGAATAATCCATCGCCGTGAGCAAGTCGCTTGATCAGAACTGTTCGCTAAAGCCGTCGTTAAATAATCGTCAACCCGCTGCCGTAATTGCTGTAAATTTTCCATGTTCCACCTCTAAAATGGATTATCGTCATCATCACTCGCAAATTGTGATTGATAACCTTGGTTGGCGACCCCATTATTACTTAAATCATCACCCGCCTGTTCAATCGTCGTGACTTGATCATCATCATCGACCATTTGCGCCAAAGTATGTTCGGCCGTCGTTAATTGTTGTTTTAAATTCTTTGACAATTCCATGCCTTGACTAAAGGCTTGAATTGATTCATCCAGTGACAAGTCACCTTGTTGAAGTTTCGTCACTAAGGTTTGTAATTCAGCTAATTGACTTTCAAAAGTAGGTTTAGCGGTTGGCATCCGTGGTTTCCTCCGTGGTAATTTCTGTAATCGTAGCGGCAGCCGTCCCATGGGCAAAGTGAATTTTCACTGTTTCCCCCGGCGTTAATTGTTGACTGTTACTAACAACTTGATCGTTCATTGTCACATAACTATATCCCCGTTGTAACACAGTTAAGGGACTCAAGGCTGCCAATTGATCAATTAAAGATTGCGTTTGATAGGTAGCGGTTTGCAAACGGCGTTTCATTTCACTAACAAGTTGTTGACTTGCTTGGTAAACCGCCAATTGTTGTCGCGCTAATTGTTGCGACGGCGAATTTTGTTGCAGTTGTTCACTCACCATTTGTACCTGGCGTTGCGCTTGGTATAAACGATGCTGAAACGCTTGCGTTAGCTTTATTTGGGCTTCATCAACTTGTTGCATTGGCCGCGCTAACACCCGACTTGGTTGCTGCAAGACTGGCGACTGCGCCAAATTATCCACAAGTTGTCGTGCTTGCGTTAAGCGCCGTTTTTGCCCGTGGAATAATTGTTCCTGCAATGATTGTAATTGCATTAAAACCTCGCTTAATTCCCACGCACTGGCTTGTTCAGCCGCGGCGGTGGGGGTTGGTGCGCGTAAGTCGGCTGCTAAATCAGCAATCGTCGTATCAGTTTCATGACCGATTGATGAAATCACCGGAATTTGCGCCGCCGCAATCGCCCGGCCCACTATTTCTTCGTTAAACGGCCACAAGTCTTCTAACGATCCACCACCCCGCGCCACAATTAAGGCATCGTATTGGTCTGGTTGATCAGCCCGTTGAATTTGGCGCGCAATCGTGGCCGCGGCGTCATCGCCTTGAACTTTCGCCGGATAAAAGACGAGTTGGATTAACGGATTACGTCGGCGGATCGTAGTAATAATATCGTGCATCACTGCCCCATTAAGACTCGTCACGACCGCAATCCGCTTTGGAAATGGTCGTAAAGATTTCCGGGGACGGTCAAATAATCCTTCCGCTTTTAACTTGTCATACATTTGTTGGAAGGCAATTTGCAGGGACCCAAGGCCAGCTACCTCCATGCTATCTGCATATAATTGGTAATTTCCCGTGGGTTCATAAACACTAACGCGCCCACGAATGATAACTTTCATCCCATTTTCGGGCGCAAATTTCAATTTATCAAAGGCGCCTTTAAACATCACGACATTAATCTTAGCGCTACGTTGACTATCCGTTTCATCTTTAAGTGCAAAGTATTGATGACCCCGGCGCGCACGGAAATCCGTCAATTGGCCCACAACATAAACGTCCTTCGTTAAATACGGATCGTAATCAAATTTGCGCTTAATATAGGTTGTTAACTGCGTTACGGTAAGACAATCTTGTTCCGCAATCATCTAGCACCCCTCCTTTGCGCTAATTGCACGGTTTGACTTAAAACACTCGCCACCGTCATTGGACCGACACCTCCGGGCACCGGCGTAATCCAACTGGCTAGTGGGGCGACAGACTCGTAATCAACATCGCCGACTAATTGGCCAGCCACCCGATTGATACCGACATCAATCACAATTGCACCATCCTTAACCATTGGCACCGTCACTAACTCAGGCTGGCCAGTGGCAACGACTAAAATATCCGCTTGGCGTGTTAAGGTCGTTAAATCTTGGGTTTGCCGATGAGCAACCGTCACCGTGGCCCCCGCATTTTGCATCAGGGCCGCTAATGGTAAGCCGACTAACCGACTCCGCCCTATGATGACCACTCGTTTTCCAGTCACCGCGAGATCATACGAAGCTAACAACCCCATAATGCCTTGGGGGGTGGCTGCGATTGGATAGTCACCGGCTTGGTGTTGCACTAATTTACCCAAATTGGTGGCATGCAAACCATCAACATCCTTTGCCGGTAAAATCAATTGACTCAACTGATCTTCTGGTAAGCCATTCGGCAACGGTGATTGCAAAATAATCCCGTCAATTTGTGGATCCTGATTGCAATCCTCGATCGCGGCCGCCACTTCCGGCTCGGTCGCCGTCGCCGGCAAGGTTTTCATTTCGACTTGAATCCCAAGCTCCGTCGCTAACCGTTCCTTATTACGGGTATAAACAAGGCTGGCTGGATTGGTACCAACCATAATAATTGCTAAGCTCGGGATAATCCCTTGTTGACGTAATGCATCAGCCTTTAATTTGGTCATTTGATTTAATTGTCGAGCCACTGCGCGCCCATCTAAGTTTGTCATTAACAATTACCACCTTTTTATCGTTAATCATATGGTTTTAATTCTACCACATCTAACCCGCTAAAAAAGCCGACAGCCACAAACCGGCTATCGACTAATAAAGATTTATTCAGCTGGGACAAAGTTACCTAAAACCCCATTCACAAAAGCCTTGGACTTGTCATCACTAAAAGTGGATGTCAATTGTAAGGCTTCATTGATTACAACTGGAGCGGGCGCTGCTTGTTGCATCAATTCAAAGAGAGCTAACCGTAAAATAATAACATTTGGCCGTGCCACCCGATCAAGCGTCCAACCAGGGGCTAAATGACTAGCAATCTTTTCATCAAGACTAGCTTGATTGGCAATTACTCCATCAACTAAACCCGCCGCAAACGTTGGTACGGCTTCATTTTTGTTTAATTCTAGCACTTCCGCAAAAATTGGGTAACGATCCATCTCTGGAGCACTATCTAAGGCAAATAACGTTTGAAACGCAGCTTCGCGTAAACGATGACGACTAAAACTCATTAGGCATTCCCTTCTTCATCTCGATCCGCAAAAATATTGTTAGGATCAACTTGTTGTTCTTGCTTGGTCATGACAATCCCTTGAACGTGAACGTTAACTTGGGAAACCGTTAAATCGGTCATTAACTTCACTTGTTGGGCAACGTTGGTTTGAATTTCGGCGGCCACTTGTGGGACGGACACCCCGAATTCTAAGTACACATCAACATCAATAACTAACTCTTCTGGTTGATTATCAACCTTCACCCCGCGTCGGTGATCAGAACGGCCAAGCAATTCGCTCACGTTATTGGCTAAGCTTCCGTGCATCTTAGACACCCCATCGACTTCACTAGCCGCAATCCCGGCAATGAATTCTAAGGTTTGGGGTGACAAAATAATCTTTCCATCATTATCGTGGATTAATTCAATCGTTGATTCTTCTGCCATGATTTTCCTCCTTAACTAGCCCATTAATGGACTAGGGTTACTCTTATCATTGTGCCTTATTTGGGGATAAAATGCAACTTAGTATGCGAGCCCGTATAAAGTTTCCGGGAGCTAAGCGTCAAATTCCGTGTGGTGTTAGGCACTAACGTCGGAGGAATTTATGCTTAGCACGAGGAAACTTAGGGCGAGCATCATTACTAAGGTGATAATAACGCTCAAAAGCATTCTATTCACACTAGTAGTGATGCTTAGCCTAAAATTCCTGATGATAAGGGAAACCGCCTCCGACGGCAATGCTTGCCGCCGTTCGTTGGTTCCATCCTTATCACACGGGATTTTTTTAACGGCTTCGCATACTAATGCAATGATGTTCGTAGGGTCGCTCTAGTGCGATTCTAAGCACTAAGCGCTTTGGAGTTACACTCCAAAGCGCTTAGCGACTTAGCTTGCGAAGCTCCCGCTACTCACATACTGACACTAATTCCGTCGGCGCCGGCGTTAACACCTCTACCCCTTGATGGGTTAAAACAACATCATCTTCTAAGCGCATCCCAAACTCACCAGCTAAGTAAATTCCCGGTTCGATGGTCAATACTTCATGATGGCGCATCTTGAGGCGCTTGCTTCCAGGGGCATAACTAGCTGGAAATTCGTGCACACTCAAACCAATCCCATGCCCCATGCCATGATTGAAATTTTCGCCAAAGCCCGCCGCTTCAATCACTTGCCGGCCGGCTCGATCTAAATCATGGCCAGTAATGCCGACCATTAATTGATCGAGCACCGCTTGACGCGCTTGTTGTAATAACTGATAAACCGTGCGTTGTTGTGCCGTTGGCTGGCCCATCACGATCGTCCGCGTAAAATCAGCGGTATAGTGATTAACAAAATACCCGTAATCAAGGGTCACCACGTCACCAACTTCAATCACCCGTTCAGACACCGTCGCATGGGGTTGAGCGCTATGAGGTCCACTTGCCACAATGGTAGGAAAACTTTCCCCGCTCGCCCCATGACTTTTCATCCATTGATCCAAGTAATTGGCTACTTGCCGTTCGGTTACCCCCGGCCGAATCCAATCACAAACGGCCGCAAAAGCTTCCGCATGGAGTTTTCCCGCCACCCGAATCAAATCAATTTCGCTGGTTTCTTTAATCCGGCGCATTTTTTTCAACGATCCGATCAGCCGGCACAATTCCAACTTCCATCCGGTCATCTAACTCCTCAAACTCACGATAAGTCAGCGTATTTTCAAAGCCGACTTCACTTAATTCTATCTTCGTCGTTAATTCGACTAATTTACCAACGTAATCCCGGGTAATGACTCCCATGACGGCATCACTGTTAAAATGCGCTAAATAATCCCGATACCGTTCATCAGTAATAATCACCGCTAATTGATCCGTCACTAATAAATAACCATCACCAGCCGTTAATTCAATCCCAGTTAAATAGTAGATATTATCAGGATTTCCAATAATTAAAGCATCTAAATAATTATCAGTTAATTTTTGCCGTAAGCGTGCTAAGCGTGTCATGTCTTATTCCTCTTTTCTAATGGATAAAAAAAAGACTCGGAAGATCCAATAGACCTTCCGAGTAATTAATTTGCTTATTCAGCAACTGGGTAAACAGATACCTTCCGCTTGTCACGGCCAAGGCGTTCGAAACGAACAACCCCATCCATCTTAGCGTATAACGTATCGTCACCACCACGACCAACATTTTCACCTGGGTTGATGTGCGTACCACGTTGACGGTAGATGATTGAACCAGCCGTAACGAATGAACCGTCAGCAGCCTTCGTACCTAAACGACGACCAGCTGAGTTCCGACCGTTGGCAGTGGAACCACCCCCTTGTGGTGGGAGAAGAATTGAAGATTCATAATCATAGTTTTCACCTCCATTTTAATTATTTATCAAAGATTTTAACTTCAATATTGTCAGGGTAGCTATCTTGGATATCAAGCAATCCATTTTGCAACGTCTGCATCAAGACTTGCGCCTCACGCGCCGTGCTAATGTGATCAACTTCCATTAAGCCACCATTTTCAGCGTCTTGGTTAACTACAACATCATTATGAACAACTTGTTGTAGTCCATTAACCATTGCAATGGTTAAGACGCTCACCGCAGCACAAACAATGTCTTGCCCATATGGACCAGCATCCGCGTGCCCGGTCACCTGAAATGATGTAATCGCGTCATCGGAACGATAAATTGATGCCCGAATCATCCGATTAACCTCAATTAGGCGTTGATTGAGTCAATGACAACCTTCGTGTATGGTTGACGGTGACCCTTCTTGTTGTGGGTGTGCTTCTTAGGCTTGTACTTGAAAGTAACAACCTTCTTTTCCTTACCTTGCTTTTCAACAGTCCCTTCAACAGATGCGCCGTCTACAAATGGCGTTCCGACCTTAACGTCGTCACCACCAACGAAGACAACCTTGTCAAAAGTAACCTTGTCACCCGCTTGAACATCAAGCTTTTCAACGTAGATAGCTTGACCAGCTTCTACCTTGTATTGCTTTCCGCCCGTAACGATAATTGCGTACATTGTGTGCACCTCCTTAAATCTTAGACTCGCCGAACAAGTAGCATCGCTGCTTTAAAACTTGTGATCGTGCGGTTGTAGCTGTCAGTTCACAATTACAACATACGTAGTATATCTAAAATCACCTGACACGTCAACGTTAAACCATAAATTTTATTGTTAAATTCTAATTTGACCCCAAGTTAAATTATCTATATACTTAAATGTGGCTTGGGGGGATAGCTCAACCGGATAGAGCATTGGTCTTCTAAACCAAAGGTTGTGGGTTCGATTCCCACTCTCCTCATATCAAAGCACCTTGAAACGTTGATATATCAACATTTATAAACCTAAGGTGTCCCAACATAACACAAAAAGCCTCGACAAATTTGATCGAGGGCTTTTTGTCTACCGTTAAGTACACTGCCTTATTTTTTTACCAAACAAATCACCGGCTACACCATGCAAACTGGAGCAATTGGAATTTTAATCATTTATATCATCGGATTGACTTATTTCTCGTACAAAGATTATTTAGATTACTAATTACCCCCCAATGTTGAATTTTATCAGCATTGGGGGTTGTATATATCAATACTAAACACAAATTACCAAAGTGTTACTTATCCTCATTTCATTTAATGTTCGTTATAAAATACTAAATAAACATACTTACTAGTCTTTGGAGAATACTGATGAAAAACTTGTATAATTAAACGTACATAGGTGGTGATTCAATGAATGCTAAACCTCTTTTAGAAAATTACTATAATTGGCTAAAACAGCAATACCATGTCAAAAATATTAATCAAAATGTATCTGAAATCGTTACGCCATTCGTAGATGAATTAAATGACAACATCTCGCTTTACATCGAATCAATACCAAATCAGCAAATTCGCCTTTCCGATGATGGATATACTCTTAATAATCTTGAAATGATGGGAATTAACCTCACAGCTCCCCGTTATACTTTAATCACTGATATTATTACGCAGTTTGATATTCAAATTGCTCAAGATAATATTTTGTTTATTGAAGGCAACGAAAATAATTTCCCACTTAATGAAATTCAAATTGCTTTCTGCCATCATTAAGGTTAATGATCTTTATTTTACTCGACACTTGCATAAACACTCTAACTAAAACAAAACCCAACGAACCACATCAGTCCGGTGGGTTTTTTCGTTATCCTTCAATCATCATAATCATTAAGATGACTAAACTGGTCACCGCCGTGATAATTTCTAAATCACGTGTTAATAAATCCAGCCTCATCTTTCGTCACTTCCTTTATGAACGAAATTTAACAATCATGGGTGGTTCCTTGCGTCGTTGGCGCTAAATCGGACGCCGTCACCGTTTGCAGTTCGAGATTTTCCGTTAAGCGCCCACTGGGACCACTAAGCGGCAACAAGAAATACTTCGAATTAAAATCAACCTTCATCTCGTCATCGAATTGGGGTTGCGTATAATCTTTGTAGTAAATCGGACCGAGATTAGAATCCATCACCGCATTAAAATCAGTCACCACTAAATCGGGATCAACAAATAACAACTTAAAGCTATCTTCCATTGAACAATTGCCTAATTTTGAAAACGGCCCGACTCCATCATCGTAATCAAGCATCAATTTATGTTCGGCTGGCTGATAGCGATCTAGATACTTAATCGCCGCGGGTATAAATGTAATTTTCATGCTAGTTGCCCCCTTTCGCTAGTTAGCTATATTATAACATTTATCCCCAATATCATTGGCAACAATGCTCACTAATTAAAAAAACGGTAAAAAGTACTGATTTTATCATCAGAAATTCATTTCTTTCATAGTTTATTTTTGCTAAACTAGCAAAGTATTATTTTAACTTAAAGGAGTTTGCATTATGAGCGTAAAGTATTTACGGCCCGCCGTCTATGAAGACGTCGCCGCCATCATGCAAATTATTAACGATGCCAAAGCCCTCTTAAAGGCCGACGGGAGTACCCAGTGGCAATCTGGCACTCCCAATCAACAAATGATTGAAGATGACATTCAATCCGGGATTGGCAAAGTCTTAATCGTCGATGGGGTAATTGCCGGTTACGCCGTCCTTGACACCGAGATTGATAAGTTCTACCACACGATTTACGAAGGTGAATGGGCCAAGCCCCACGAACGTTATACCACGATTCATCGCTTCGCCATCAGTAAAGACTTCCGTGGTCAAAACCTGTCATCCGTGATGTTTGAACACTTAATCACAGCTAGTTTACAAGAAGGCATCTACAACGTTCGTTTCGATACCTTCAAGATGAACAAACGCCTCCAACACCTCGGTGACAAATTTGGTTTTGTCCACCGTGGCAATATCCAAACCGCTGATCCCGTTGATCCCTGGCGGTTTGCGTACGAATTAAATCTGTAATTAATAATCCCGTGATGGTCTCACAATCGAAGCCACCACGGGATTTATATTTGGCCTTAAAGTAATAAAAAAGCTAATCACGATTTTAAACGTGATTAGTTAACAAAGTCGTGTTTCCAGCTACGATTGAGGGGTAGCCGAAGCCACCGGTTACTCCTCTTTTCAATTATTAATAATAAATGAAAATTAGTATCAATTTAACTAAAATCACTAAAACGAGTTACTTCAGCTTAATCTTTCGCATGCCGGCGTTGGAAGTCAGCAATATTGGCATATTCCGTTTGTAATTGACGACTTAATCGGATGTAAATTGGCATTAATTCCCGGTAAACTTCGTAGTTGGCTGGATTTGGTTGGTACGTCTTGGTTTCCCCGATGAACCGCTTAATGTCGGTTAAATCATCGACTAATCCCAGACTATGCATCGCCATCACCACAGCTGCCAAACAGCCACTTTCAAAGGATTGGGGAATCGTGACCGGACTTTCAAAAATATCGGCCAACATTTGCCGCCACAAGGCTGAGCGGGCAAACCCACCGGTGGCCATGATTTCTTTTGATTTACCGGCTACTTCTTCGAGCGCTAACATAACCGTATAAAGGTTGTAGACAATTCCTTCTAAGGCTGCCCGCGCCATGTGCGCCCGGGTATGAGTCCGGGTTAAGCCGAAGAATGAGCCGCGCGTTGGCGTCCCAAATCGGTGCCCGTTCACCCCCAAGGTACGGATGGAAAATTAACCCATCCGCCCCCGCGGGAACTTCACTGGCAATCTTCGTAATCAAGTCATAAGCATCGGCATGCATTAAATCCGCCGTCACTTTTTCTGGGGAGAACAATTGATCCCGGACCCAGCGGAAGACAATTCCCCCATTATTGACTGGTCCCCCGATGACCCACTTATCCTTGGTTAAGGCATAACAGAAGACCCGTCCCTTTTCATCAATTACCGGATGATCAACGACCACCCGCACCGCGCCAGATGTCCCAATCGTCACCGCGACAACGCCCGGTTCAATTGCATTGACCCCAAGGTTGGATAACGTTCCATCGGAAGCCCCCATGATAAATGGCGTATCAACCGGAATCCCCATTACTTCAGCATAAGCGGGGTTCAAACCCGTCACTTGATATTCCGGATCGACTAATTCTGGGAGTTGATTCCGGGTAATGCCAGCCGCTTGCAGGGCTTTTTCATCCCAATCCAAGTCAAAAATGTTAAATAAACCCGTGGCCGACGCAATCGAATATTCTTCTTTTAACACGCCGAAGAGCCGGTTAAATAAGAATTCTTTGATGCCGACCCAGTACTTGGCCTTGGCAAACAATTCCGGTTCTTCGTGGCGCAACCAAATTAATTTATACAATGGCGACATCGGATGCGTTGGCGTCCCCGTCCGCCGGTAAAGTTCCATTCCACGACCGTCTTCCGCATATGCAGCGGCGTACTTTTCTGCCCGGTTATCCGCCCAGGTGATCACCCGCGTCAATGGTTGGTAATTTTCATCCAAGGCAATTAAACTGTGCATGGCTGCGGAAAACGATACACCACGCAAAACCCCAGTTGTTAAATCAGCCTTGCGTAATACTTCCGTCATCCCACTAACAAACGCGTCCAAGATTTCATTTGGATCTTCTTCAGCCATATCCGGCGTGTCTTGGTATAAGGGGTATTCTTTATTGGCATAGGCCACCACTTGCCCTTGCAAATCATATAGCACCGTCTTCGTACTGGTCGTCCCAATATCGACCCCAATCATGTAATCCATTTTTTATTCCTCCTCAACGTTAACTTGTTTGACCACAGTATAAGGGAAAACGTTTTCAAAAAGCAACACTAAATTTTCAAAGTCCACAAAATCTGCTATGATAAATACAGTTTAAAGGAGCCTCAAACATGAAAGAACCAACGATTAAAGACGTCGCTGCGGCCGCGGATGTTTCTGTCACCACGGTCTCGCGATATCTCCACCAACAATTTCAAAAAAATGAGCCCCGACACCCGCGATCGGATTCAACGGGCCATCAGTCAGTTAAATTATCATCGAAAGTCGCCGCCCAACAACTCCGGGGGGTGAAAACAAAACTCATCGGCGTTATTATCGCCGACATCTCGGATCAATATATGGCATTACTCTTCAAAGGGATTTACGACCAAATGGTGACCGCCGGCTATCAAGTGTTAGTCATGAACTCGAATAATGACCAAGAACTAGAACGCCAAGAAATTCACCAATTACTTTCCAAACAAATCGATGGTCTCATCATCCAACCGAGCGCCGCCGACTTTGCGGCTTATCAAATGGTGGTCGATAACCACGTCCCCTTCGTGACAATTGACCGTCCGATTGCTAACCAACCAACCAGTGTGCCCCACGTCGCCTCCAACAACTACGATTCAGCGGTCCAATTTGCGGAGTTGATCTTTAACCAACATGGCTACGACAACATTTTGACAATTAAGGAATTCCAAGCCCAAACCTCGGGGCAAGACGAACGCCACGCTGGCTACCAAGCCGTGGCCGCCCAACTCAACCATCCCTATCGCTTATTAACGGTGCAATACGAAAGTAACACTTGGTTAGCCGAAACGATTCGCGACCACTTGCAACACGCAACTGGCAAAACCATGATTATCGGCTTAACGGGTCGGTTAATGTACCGCTTAATTGAAACCCTCAGTCCGCAACAGTACCAATACGGCGTTGATTTTGGGCTGGCCGGCTACGACGTTGATGATTGGGAACGATTTATCCAACACGGCATCACAATGCTACATCACTACCCACACCAAATTGGGTCAACGGCGGCCCAAACGTTACTGGCTCTCCTAACTCACCCCCAACAACCCCAACCGGCACGACTCTTAATTCCAATCGACCGCCAAGATCGCCCGTCATACTAACGTTTTTAACGCTGCCAACTTTTTTTCGTTGGCAGCGTTTTCATTTTCCTCTTGACATGATACCGCTTACATTTTATATTATTGGTGTAACGTTAAACCAAACAAGTTTTAGGAATTAGATGGAGGAGCAAATATCATGCCATTACTTTATGTTTTAATCGGGGTGGCAATTTTAATCTTCTTGATTACAAAGTTAAAATTAAACACCTTCTTGTCACTTGTCATTGTTTCATTCTTAGTCGCCTTAATGTTAGGTGAATCAATCGCTAAAATCCCCGCCTCAATCGAAGCTGGGATTGGGGGCCAATTAGGTCACTTAGCCGTGATTTTCGGATTCGGATCGATGCTTGGAAAGTTAGTTTCCGACTCGGGGGCCGGTTACCGAATTGCACACACGTTAATTCAAAAGTTCGGCCGCAAATACATTCAATGGGCCGTGGTGTTAGCATCCTTTATCGTCGGGATTGCCCTCTTCTTTGAAGTCGGCTTAGTCGTGGTCTTACCAATTATCTTTGTGATTGCCCGCGAATTGGGTATGCCATTAATGTACCTCGGGGTACCAATGGCGGCCGCCTTAAACACGACGCACGCCTTCTTACCACCACACCCGGCACCAACGGCAATTGCTGATATTTTCAACGCCCCAATTGGTCATGTCTTATTAATCGGGATTATCGCGGCCATTCCAACAGTGATTATCTCTGGTCCGGTTTACAACTGGGTCCTTCGCAAGGTTTACCCTCGTGTTTACAAGACGGATATTGATATTAGTGTGTTAGGTGAATACAAGGAATTTGAACTGGATGAAACGCCAAAGTTTGGTTTGAGTGTCTTAACGGCAATGCTACCCGTGATCTTAATTGCGGCCGCTACGATTTCTACATTCGTCTTACCAAAGCACAACTTATTTAATGAATTCTTACAAATGGTCGGGGCGCCCGACATTGCGATGGTCTTATCGCTCCTCTTTGCCATCTGGTTCCTAGGGGTTAAGCGGGGCCAAACGATGAGTGATGTTGGTGATTCATTAACCGAAGCCATTAAGCAAATTGCCCCAATGCTCTTAATCATCGGGGGTGGGGGTGCCTTCCGCCAAGTCTTAATTGACGGTGGGGTCGCTAAGACGATTGGTGATATGTTTGCCCACACGAACATGTCGCCCCTCTTCGCCGCTTGGTTAATTACCGCCATCTTACGGATCAGCCTGGGGTCTTCAACCGTCTCTGGTTTAACCGCCGCTGGGTTAGTCGCCCCATTGATCCAACAAACCGGTGCCAACCCCGTCTTAATGGTCTTGGCTGTCGGGGCCGGGTCAGTCTTCTGTGACCACGTTAACGATGCCGGGTTCTGGATGATCAAGGAATACTTCGGTTTGAGCTTGAAGGAAACCTTATTATCATGGACAACCTTAACTTGTGTCCTCGCCATCGCCGGACTGTTCGTGGTCCTTGGCCTGGATATGATTATGTAAAACCAAACCGTTTTAACCAAAATAAAGCCGTGAACGAACCAACTGGTTTCGTTCACGGCTTTTTAAATACGAAATTAAATCCATTCACTATCCAATACCCCAGATTCTTCCGTGATATCAACTTGCTTTATGTTTTCTTTAAACCAATTTCCCTCAAACGGATTTCGATGAGATGGGCGATAAACAATCGTTCCATCAGCTAACATTTCAACATTGTAATCTGCATCAGAAGCTACCTTAAATGATTCTGGAATTGTCAACGCTAATGATTCACCAATCTTCTTCACTTTAATCACCATTTTTATACCTCCCCATATTAAATAAGTAATCTATTTACCACATAACTTAATCAATTAAATTATACAACACAACATTCACCTCCTAATTAATAAATACACCAATTATATTGATTTAAACAAAATACTTAATTTAACCTAATCGTAACGTTCACTCCCTAATGCACTGGGTATACGTAAAATCACTCATCATCAACCAGCAAAGATTGGGCATTTTCCCAATTTGGCAACACCAATTCCCTTTTGTATGCTAAAGCCAACCTCGGCCGGGGCAAACATTTTTGGAGGAATTGATTATGTCAACACAACGAACAATTCGTGACGGTTTAACTTACTTAATCGTCAATCAACACGACCGCTTAATCGGCCAAAATTTGTCCCAATTGCATTTATACCCAGGACACCAGAATTATGATGATGCCTACCAAGAAGGTTGCCTGGCGTATGCCAAAGCTTACCAAACCTTCACGCAATCACCGGAAGACCACCCCGATCACTTTCGGGCCTATGCATACCGGCAAATTAAATGGGCGCTAATTGATTGGTTGCGAAAGACCAAACGGCAACTTGATCATCAAGCAGCGAGCAATGATGAAGTCGATCCCTGGCTCTTAACCCCCGACCCCAAAACGGACTTGGCAATTGCGAACGCGGAAATTCAAACGACGATTGCCAAACTTTATTACTTCAGTACCCCACTGCAACAACAGTATCTCGACTTGATTTTACGCGAAGACTTGTCAAACGGTGAAATCGCCAAACGCTTGGCATTTCGCGGACCGCTGTCTATGGCCTCCGCCGGCGCGTGCAAGAAGTGATTAAATATCATTTACCGGAATTAAGGGAATAAATTAACTGATTGAAAAAGCAGATCACCTATTTTAGGCGGGCTACTTTTGATCTTGAGCGTATTTTCTACTAAGATGGATGTATACATGCAAATTGAAGGAGTACTCCCCCCATGCAAGACGGAATTTATGAACAAATCATCAATCAACAAATTTTTAATGAACTAACTAACCTCAGCAACCAGGATTTTGATATTCGAAAAACAACCCTGGAAGCAGCGGATGCGCGAGAATTATTAACTAATTATCTTGCTAACGTCATTAAAGATGGATTACTGTACATCCGCGACAACAATAAATCATCCACCACCGAAGATAAGCGAACTAACCTCCTCGCTCAACTTGAACTATGTAATTCAATTATTGAACAAGTTGCCAAGCATACCGATAATTCGCAAGACACCAAGATTGAGGAACAAGGCGAAGTTTTAACCGCGTTGTATCACAAAATTAATACCATCCGTACCCTTGATAACCAAACTGAGGTTATTCGGCCAACGTCATCCATTGTTGAAAATACCCTCTTTACCGGTAACACGCAAGAACCATCCATGATGGAAGAACTGAAGAAGGAAATCTTATCCTCTGACCGAGTTGATTTACTCGTTTCCTTTATTAAATGGTCGGCCATCCGTCCTTTACTAAGCACATTAAAACAATTCACCCAAAATCCCAACCACCAGTTACGAGTCATCTCCACCACCTATACCAAGGCCACCGACTTTGGCGCCGTTAAAGCCCTCAGCGAATTACCGAATACAAAAGTAAAAATTAATTACTCCCAAGATAACCAGCGCCTGCATGCTAAATCATATATTTTTTTATCGGGAAACTGGTTTCTCAACTGCTTATATTGGCTCATCAAACCTTTCTAGTGCCGCTCTAACTACGGGATTAGAATGGAATATTAAAGTTACTGAACAAGAATCTGATCAAATTGTCAAAAAAAATGTTCAATCACCTTTGATCAATACTGGAATAATGATGCGTTTGAAACTTTTGACCCCACAAACGAACTTTCCGTTCAAAAGTTAAAGGATGAACTAGATAAAACCGTTACGAATGATTTTCATTTAGAAACGGCAATTCGTCCCTATGCCTACCAACAAGAAATTCTCGATGAATTAGAAACTGAACGCACAGTGTACCATCGTCATCGTAATTTAGTTGTGGCAGCCACCGGGGTTGGTAAAACGATTATCGCAGCATTTGACTTTAAGCGCTACTTAGCCAAACACCCCAATGCCAAACTACTCTTTGTCGCCCATCGTAAGGAAATTCTCGAACAAAGCATCCGCAAATTCCGCGAAGTCTTAAATGATTTTAATTTTGGTCAATTAGCCGTTGGTGGTTATACACCTAATAATCTTGATCATTTATTTATCAGTGTTCAAACTTTTAACTCACTAAAATTAGCCGATAAAACCTCAGTCGATAATTATGACTTCATCATTATCGATGAGGTTCACCATGCCGAAGCTAAATCATATCAACAATTATTAAGTTACTATCAACCGCAAATTTTGCTCGGCTTAACGGCTACTCCTGATCGGATGGATGGCGCTGATATCCGGAAATACTTTGATGGTAATGTTGCGAGTGAAATGTTACTGGGCGAAGCTATCAACCGGCAGTTGCTTAGTCCCTTCCAATATTATGGCGTAACTGATTCAATTGACTACTCGCAAATCACTTGGACCCGTGGTAAATACGATGAGCAAGAATTAACTAAATCCTACCTTAACAATCACGAACGCGATCAAATCATTATCCAAAAAGTACTTGATTACAGTAATGATTTAAACGAAATTAAAGGGATTGGTTTTTGTGTTAGTGTTGAACACGCTGAATACATGGCCCAATTATTCAACGATCACCAAATTCCAGCGCTTTGTGTCACTGGCCAAACTAACAATACTGATCGTGAGGATGCTAAACGACAACTTACTAACGGCAAAGTTAAATTTATTTTTACGGTTAATCTATATAATGAAGGAGTTGATATTCCAGCCGTTAACATGGTCTTATTCCTACGTCCAACTCAATCTGCAACCATCTTCTTACAACAATTAGGTCGTGGATTACGGTTATCACCGGGAAAGGATTGCCTCACCGTCCTCGATTTTATTGGTCAAGCTAACAAACAATACTCATACCGAACTAAATTTCGTAGTTTAATTGGCAAAACCCGCCACACTCTAAAGAAAGAAGTTGAAAGTAACTTCACCCACGTTCCAAATGGCTGTTATATTGAGATGGAACCAAAAGCGAAGGAATATATTCTCGAAAATCTCGGTCAAACGGAAGTAAATAAGAAAAACCTGGTTAACATGATGATTGAATTTAACAATCAGACTGAAAAGGAACTTACTTTAGCCAATTTCTTAACTGAATTTGATGTAACCCTACCTGAACTTTATGCGAACGGCCGCTCATTCCATCGCCTTAAACAATGGGCTCATCTCACCAATGATCAACGTGACGTTACCGATAGTGTCTGGAAAAATTTAGAAATTTCTTCCACATTGATTCACCATCCTTACTCGATTGTTGGATTGGCATGATTGAAGGCAGACACCAGATTGATTTAACTAACGAATTAGAACGCCTTCAATTAGGAATGCTCTATTACAGTTTATACAAAAAATATCCCGATAAAGAAGGCTTTACTTCCCTGCTTGATGGGATTCTAACCTTTGTTAAGGAAGACTTTGTTAAAGAGGAACTTTTAGCCGTATTACGTTACCGGCGAAGCCAAATCAAAATTGTCCCCATGGCCAATGAATATCAATATACGACACCACTCGAAGTTCATTGCCATTACAACCGGGCACAAATTATGGCCGCTTATGATTATTACAACCAGGAACAATCACCTGAATTCCGGGAAGGAGTTAAATATATTGACACTCACAAAACCGATATTTTCTTAATCAGTTTGAACAAAACCGAAAAAGATTTCTCTCCATCCACGATGTACGAAGATTATGCGATTAACGAATCTATCTTCCATTGGCAAAGTCAGCGAACGCAAAGTAACACTAGCAATACAATTCAGCGATACCGCAACCATTTAAGCACTAATAATTACATTTCATTATTTATTCGTGAATATCCTCGCGTTAATGGATTCGCCCAACCATATATGTTTATGGGAAATGCCGATTACCAGACTTCAAATGGTAGTCAGCCAGTTAACTTCACTTGGAAATTACACCAACGAATCCCAGCTAGTTTAATTAATAGTGCAACGAAAACTTCTGATCAATAATTATTTAAACGGACAACCGTCACTGGTTGTCCGCTTTTTATTTCGGTACAATATAGTAAATTACTCATCGTGGAGGTCAGCTATGAAAAATGTTTTCTACAACATTGACGCACGGACAGACACTGAATTTAAATTCGTTAAAGATAATCCCATTTACCAATCCTTTTTCAATGGATTCTTTGATTACCAAACTGCTTTGTCATATGAAGCTGGTAAAGTAACCAAATCCAGTAACAAAGCCCGTTCTTACAAAAATCATTTAATCAAACTCATTATCTTTTATAAGCAAATCTACGGTGCTTATCCAACTCAACTAGATGCTTCAACCACCAGCGCTGCCTTCCAAAATTTCCTTGATTTACCCGAATTTATCCAATTCAATCGTCAAAATCATAATTTTTATAGTGCCACCATCCGCGGTTATTTGGACTATTTAGATCAGCTAGCCATAAATCAGGATACTGATGATCAAGACCACTACCAAATCAAATTACTTCATCAACCAGCTAAAGTGATTACGCATCCGCGGAACCAAACTACTAGTTATGATCGCAATCCCCGTGAACTCTTAGCAGCTAAACATAAAGCCAAGTGGCAATGTGCTTACGACAACAAGCACGTTACGTTTATCGCCGCCAAAGATCATCAGAACTACGTTGAAGGGCACCATTTAATCCCCATGCAATATCAAAGTCAATTTGAATACACAATTGATTTTGCCGACAACATCGTCCCACTTTGTCCTAATTGTCATCGGCGGATTCACTATGCGATTAAACAAGACCGCAACCAAATGATTGAAACCTTTTATTTCAATCGAATTGAAAACATTAAAACCCACGGGATTAATATTACCCTCGATAAACTTGAACATTGGTATGGATAAAATTATTTAATATGAGGTGAATTTAATCATGTCATCAAAAAATAAACTAGATCGTCACTACTACTTAGCTTTCTGCATCAACGTTGTCGGGACTTTGCTTGCAATCACATTTGCGCGCCTCATCGCCCATTCCAATGCATATCTATATACCTGGTTGGCATCGTTATGGTTTATCGGCTTATTTAGCTATGAGCTTAAAACCTATCATCACTACTTAGTCACCCAACGGCAGGCTTTCAAGCAACATTGGATCGCAAACCTTAGTTTATCAGTTTTAACCACAATCATTGCGATGGGACTGATTTATGTTAGTCGGCAATTATTCTTCAATCAATTCATCCCACAACCTCCGCTGCCTGAACTATCCCCAAGCGTCGAAACAATCCCTGGTATGCTCACGGCGCTTTACGCAGGAGTCATTAATCTCATTGTTGCAATCTTTGAAGAAATCGCCTACCGCCACGATTTGTTTTATCGTTACCGCTCCTCTAAAGGGCTAACGATCTTCTTATTAATCATTACCAATCTCGGGTTTGGCTGGTCTCATTACTACAATTTTGGCGGATCTTTTCTGGCGACAACGCCCTATGCGCTTGCTGGGATTATCTTTAGCATCGTTTACTTATGGCGCCGCAACCTTTGGATTCCAATTATTGCCCACCTTATTTTTAACGCCCAAAGTTTCATTGGGGCGGTATTCTTACTCATCTTTCATTTGATTCATTAACAGCCATACAACAACGGCGATCAACCCACTCGGATTGACCGCCGTTAGTTATTTTATATTTACTTAGCAAAATATTGTTTGGAGTACGCATCCACGGCAATTAAAGCATCAGCCACATCCGCCGGGGTGACTTCAAATGGTAAGCGATCCATTGTATCGTTTTCTGAACAAGCTGCTTCGCCCGCCTTTAGTAAGTCGGCATAGGTAACATCAGCTAAATTCAAGTCAGCCAGCGTAGTTGGTAAGCCCAGTGACTTAATGAAATCGAGGTACTTGTTGTAACGCGCTTCATCCGCACCTTCCAACATTAATTGGGTTAACGTCCCATACGCAACCTTTTCCCCGTGGGTAAATTCATGGGTCGCTGGTAAGATGGTCAAGCCATCATGAATCGAGTGAATTCCTGACAAACCACCACTTTCAAAGCCAAGGCCACTCATCAAGGTATTGGCTTCCACAATCTTTTCTAACGCCGGCGTGACGACGTTGCCTTCGCACGCCGCCACCGCTTGATGAGCATACTTGAATAAGGTCACTTCACATTGCTTGGCAATCGCGCCCCCAACCAAGGTTTGCTTTTGATTTAGCATTGTATCAGCATTAGCTTGGGCCACTGATTCGGCTTCCACATTCGTGGCTAAGGCATCGGCAATCCCGGAAATTAACATCCGCACTGGTGCTTTGGCAATCACATCTGTATCGACTAACACTAATTCCGGATTATGTTGGTAGAACAAGTAATGGTCAAAGCCCCCATCATCGGTGTAAATGACTGACAACCGTGAACATGGCGCATCATTGGAAGCCAGCGTTGGCATAATTACGACTGGCAGGTTAAGTTGATCCGCAATCGCTTTGGCCGTATCAACCGTCTTCCCGCCACCCAGTCCATAAATGACCGTCACTTCTTCATCGCGACCAATTTGGGCGACCCGATTAATTTCGTTATCCGATGATTCACCGTTAAATGGGACGTACACCGGTTGATAATCATGTTCTTGCAGGTAAAAAAAATTAAGTCTTCCCCGACTAAGCGGTAAGCTGTCCCCCCAGCCAACACCAAGGGCCGGTGTCCAAAGACATGTAAATGTTCGTCGGCATGATTTAAGACGCCCTTCCCTTGCACATATGAAGATGGTGAACCAAAAGCTGTTGTCATGATGAATTCCTCCAATTAGTTTGTGAAAGTTATTACAAACTAATTATAACTAAATTTAGCCTATTTTTCACGATTAAACATTCCCATTGAATATTAATTTATTTATAATAATCTTATCTAACTAAAAGAAAGGATTATTATGGCTCATCCATATTATACGCACGCAGCGGCCCCATTAATGAAACGCTACATGCATCAACACCATTATTCCCAAACCCAACTTGCCAAGAAATTGGGAATCAGTCAAGCAACCTTAATTGCATTGCTTGACCAAGAATTATTTTTAACCGACAAATTAGCAAATAAAATTGCTCAACGGACGGGCATTCCGAAAACGCGTCTCTTAGCTGATGAATCGCAACTTAAAACCGAATAGCCAAACTGGTTAGTCGGTTTATACTTTCGGTACTATTTTATACCTCTTTATACTTTTGATTTCGTTTTATACTTTTTTTTATACTTTTTTTATACTTTTTCTGCAAGCTACTTATCTTTAATCGGCGGGTAAGCATCAACTATCACTACTCAAAAACGGACTAGCCGCGGGACTAGTCCGTTTTGCGATGAATTAGTTTATAAATTATCCAATAAATTCCATAGGTAATGAAATCAAGCACCAACGAAAAGTAGAACGACAAACTTACGATGCCAATTCGTAAATAATCAAAGGCAAGCCCAAGCAAAATAAATATTACCCCAACCCCAAATCCATTAATTGCAATAATTCCCGTTGCTGTTCCAATGATAACTACGAATGCCATTGGCTGCCAAACATGCTCCCACCAGGTGGCAAAATCCATTGGTTCCTTAACCGTTGATTGGTTTTCCGATGTTACAGGATGTGTCCTCGGAGTTATCTCTGCTTTAGTTCTTACCTGTGATTTCCGTCTTGGTTGTAGATGCGGACGGCGCAGCTCACGTTCAGCTGCTTGTTGCATTTGATAAACTAAACTCCCTGGTTCATTAGTTTGTTCCATTTGTTCAAGGATTGGCTTCAATCTCTGCAACTTCTTTAGTAGCCGTCGCTCTTGTTCGGACTTAGCATTAAATTTTCCCTGCTCTAAAGATAATTTAATGCTGTCCGGCAACAACAGCATCGTAATAATTAGGGTCGGATTTTCATACCGTTTGCTTTCCGTAATATTATTCGGCGATGTAGCATTCGTCTCAATCACAATTCCTTCAATTCGATATGAAAGAATTTGCTCAAAATCAATTACATCAAATTTTTCCTCATGTTGATAGCCTAAATATCCCCACTTGGGATTGAAATAAGCGCCATCAACTTTCGTAACACTATACTGCTTAAATAATGCAATTTCTTTATCATCGGTCAGTTCTTTACCAAGAATCATCCCTAGTCCCTCGGTTATTTATATACTGTTAGTTTACAACTCCCGTAACCGCGCATTTAACTTGCTGTAAATCCGATCCGTCATCCATGGTTCCTTCACCTTGGTCATCGCTTCATCCAAGCCATACCAAGCGACCCCGTGTTTTCATCTGGCTTATTATGAATTGGCGCTTGATCGTCGCCTTCAAACAGGTAAGTAATATTAAAATGTAAATGCGATGGCACATATTTGCCGTGCTTTTCGTGTCCCTTAACGGTCAAAATTTCAATTGAAGCAATTTCACCATTAATTGGATGCGTCTCGAGGCCTGTTTCTTCTTGGATTTCACGATGAGCCACAGCTAATAAATCATGGTCACCATCCGCATGGCCCCCCAGCCAGGCCCACGTATCAAAGATTTTATGATAAGCCATCAACACTTTGTCATGCGTTTGGTTCGTCACCCACGCTGACGCGGATAAATGTGCCGATAAGTTCGACCGCAAGTAAAGTTCTTCGCCACTTTCCAAGCGTCGTAGCATTTCAGCTTGATCCATCATTTCTTGTTCATTGACTGGTTGGTAACGTTTTAAATCCGCAATTAAATCCATCTTGGTAACCTCGCTTATCATTTTGCTACCTATCATACCACGAAATGATAAAGAAAAAGGACGCCAAAAATTGACGTCCTTAACCGATTGCGGATTAAGTAATCAACTGAATCCTTTATGCATGTATCGGTTCATCCTTCTATATGGTTATATATTATCACACATTTATCAAATGTAAATTAATACTTCTTTTTAAACAATTGAAACCTTTATGAACCTATATATATCAACGGTTTATACGAATTATCCCATGCTATAATCACGTTGCACATCGAGACCTAATCAATCTCAATTTGTGCAGATTGGAGATGACTCCTAATGAGAGATGTATGGTTCATCCTTCTTATCGTGTCTAATCGCACGTTAATCGCTTTAGCAAAAGCAATAATAACTAAGTTGCTTCGGTAATTTAGTGGCGCCATGGTTTATCCTTGGCGCCTTTTTAGTTCAAAAAAAGGACGCCAAAAATTGACGTCCTTTGACTGGTTGCGGATTAAGTAATCAACTGAATCCTTTATGCATGCCAGATTATATTACTACTACAATTATAATAACATAAATAAATCAGCTGTAAACTAACAATCCACCTAACTTGATGAAACCTCTATGAACCTATATATCAATGGTTTAGGCGAATTATTCCAGCCTACTTCAACGTATCACTAGCCGCCCAATGATTAATTGGCCCGTACTTGTGCCCCAATTCAAGTTCATTGGCAATGGCAGCGTGGACATAGCGTTTAGCTTTCATCACCGCCGTTTTAACATCCGTCCCCTTGGCCAATTCAGCCGTAATTAAAGCCGAGTAACTATCCCCCGTCCCATTAATCCGGTCCGTTTCAATATATGGATCTGACAACCAAACCTTCGTGCCATCGGCTAATAATAGTAAATCTCGGACGGCCCCATGCCAACCGTTCATGCTTGCCTTTAATTACGACATGCTTAGCGCCGAGAGCTTGCAGTTTTTGCGCTGCCACCACCATATCATCGTCAGTCTTAATTTCCATTTCCGCTAATTTTTGCGCTTCAAAGAAATTCGGAGTAATCACCGTGGCCAATGGCACCAACAAATCACGGAAGCTTGATATGCATCTTCTGCCAATAGCATCGCCCCATGCTTGGTAATAATTACTGGATCAACGACTAATGGCCCAAAGTCAACTTGTTTCAATTGTTCAGCACCGTCTTAATAATTTCGGCCGTCCCCAGCATCCCCGTTTTCGCAGCGCGTACTGTAAAATCGTCATTTAACACGCGGAATTGTTCCGCAATAAAGTCAGTAGGCATTAATTGTTGTTGCGTAATCCCATACGAATTTCCTGACACCGCGGCCGTTAATAACCCCATGCCATAAACCCCAGCGGTAAAGAACGTATGTAAATCAGCTGGCATCCCAGCACTGCCGTCAGAATCATGCCCTGCAATTGTTAAAGCGGTTGTAAATTGTGCCATCATGTGCACCCCCTACGCAAGATATTTGATAATCTCAATTTTACCACAATAATTAAAAACAAATGAGAAAAAAAGATAGACTTCTCACCTAAATCTCGCTCAGTAACCGTTATCAATATGATATGATGATACGTAAATGGTTGTTATAAGGAGGAAACTATGTCCGGAACCGACTACTTAAAAATTTGGCATTATGCCCAATTAGCAGTCACACTATTCTTTATGATTTTGATTAGCGCTTGGGAAGCTTTTCACCGCGTTCCCATTGCTAACTTAGTGATTGCCGTTAGTATTTTACTTGTCTTAAACCTACTCACCCATTATGCCACCACTGATTATCAATGGTTAATCATTTTAATGCGGTGGCTCAAAATTATCATTCAACCCTTGGCGCTAGTCATCGTCTGGGCCATTGTGACGCGCCAAATTGTGGTTCACACTGGTCTCGCGGTTCGTGGGGTGATGAGCCTAGCTTACTTATACTATGTGGTAATGTTTATCCCCTATGCAGGGACGGTGGCCAAACGTGTCACAAATTGGTATGAACGGATTGGTTTGGTACTCGTTAACTTTGTCGAAATTGTCTTTTTACCACATTTCTTCTTAAATGCTGAATTTACCGGTCCGCAAATTTACCAATGGATTTTTAAAAGTGGTTTCTTTGCCGCGCTCGCTATTTTCGCTACGATGGTTACGTTAATGCGGACTTGGCATCTCTCATGGCCGGGGATTGCTCCGAAGTATCAACAAGGCACCCGGTGGTGGATTATCCTAATTTTACTCGCCATGATTGGTGGCTACTTAGTAATCTTATGGATTGCAGCTGGTCCAGCCACCCACCAAAAAGTAATTGCGATTTTCACCTTCCATTGGCATGACCTCGGAATTACTAAATTATATACCTTAACAGCGATGGAAGCTGGGGTGGCGGAAGAATCGATTTTCCGGTTTGCATTAATTGGCGTGTTACTCGCCGGCTTTAAGCAATCGAAGTTCCGCATTCCAATTGCGATTGGTGGTAGTGCCATTGTTTTTGGCTCCATGCACTTGGTTAATTTAATTCACGGTCAACCGCTTGATGGCACCCTACTACAAGTGGTGATGGCCATCTCAATGGGGATTTTCCTTGGTTGTATTTATCTCTACACCGGCCAATTATGGTTAACCATGTTCTTACACTTCTGCATTGACTTACTGGCCTTTTTAGGTACTAATACCACGGCCGTGACCCAACATGCGAATGGTTTTGCATTAATCGGGGTCACGATTGTCTTTATTTATTTTGCCAGCCCATTACTATGGTTAATGACCCCAGTCAATCGGCAAGTCATGAATCGACATGCAGATCACTTATCTGGGACCAATCAACACTTTGACTACAAATTTAATTTCTAATGATTTAAACCCCGTTGCGGTCCATTGACCCAACGGGGTTTATTCGGTAGAATTAGCATATTATTAAGCGATTGGAGGTTTTTGCATGATTGGAATTTGGGCAAATGTTGCCGCCATTGTGATTGGAACGCTCGTTGGTTGGGCATTCAAGCAAAAATTAAATGATAAATATATTGATGCCCTGTGGCAATCCATCGGGCTGCTCGCCATGGGGGTGGGAATTCAAACCATCGTCTCAAATATGTCCGCTAGTAAGTATCCTTTGTTATTTGTGGTCAGTTTAGCCGTTGGGATACCATTCGGAACATTCTTACAATTAAACGATCGGGCCACTGGCTGGATTAATCGTCATTTTAAATCTGGTCTTGGTGAAGGAGTCGCCACCGCCAGTTTCCTCGATGGAATTGGCGCCTTAGCAATTCTCGGCCCCGTAACCGCGGCGTCAACCGGTAACACCACGATGTTGTTTACCAACGCCGCCCTCTCCTTTGTTTGTGCCATTATTTTTGGGGCCAGCTTCGGAATTGGGATGCTGTTAGAAACCCCCATTATTTTTGTTTGGTTTAGTTTTATTTTCTTTGTTACCAAATACTTATCCGCCAGCTATTTCTCCCAATCCCTTGTTGTCGAAATGTCAGTTGTTGGTGGTTTTATGGTCATGGCAGCGGGCCTGTCATTACTTAAAATTCGCGAATTTAAAACAGTTGATATGTTACCAGCCCTTTTAATTCCGATGATTTATTTCTTATTTGTGTAAACTAATGAACCCGGAGCGTGGACTTTCCATGCTCCGGGTTTTTCGACGGCAGCTTTGTAACTTCGTTCGGCGGACAACCACCTAGTCATAACGAAAAACTGACGCCGCCGGATATCCTATCCGCCAACGCCAGTTTCAACGTATGATACGGCGGTTTTAACGTCCGCCTCACGACCTAATTAAGTGTCACCTCACCAACCAAGTCCTGTTCAAAGACCTGCTTTACTGCCGCTAAATCCATGCCTTGACCAAGCGCCCACATTAATTTCGTAATCGCACTTTCCGAGGTCATATCATGAGCGCTAATCGCCCCTTTTAATAAGGCTTCGCGGCCAACTTCATACTTAGTCAAGTCACTGCGTTCATACAAACATTGACTCGTTGCCACCACGGGGATGCCTTGGGCAATCAAGTCACCGACTACGGCTACCAAATTGCGCCGGATAAAGTTCATCCCACCCAGTCCATACCCTTCAATCACAATACCACGACAGCCATGTTCAACCATCGAGTACAGCATTTGTGGATCAAAGCCTGGGAATAATTTAATTAATGCCACTTGCGTTTCCACGGTCGCCTGTAATTGACAAGGTTTCGTTAATTCATCGCGCATTAATTCTGGTCGATAAACTAACCCATCCGACGTCACCGTTGCCACCGGCGGGAAATTAACACTTTCAAAGGCATTGAAATCCGTTGTCCGGACCTTCACACTCCGCGCCCCCCGCATGATTTTACCATCAAACGCCACAAACACCCCGGGATGCTTCGTTAACGCCGCACTAAAGGCTAAGCGCAAATTATCTTGGGCATCACTAAGGACGACATTAATTGGGACCTGACTTCCCGTAATAATGACCGGAATTTCAATTTGTTGGAGCATGAACGATAACATTGAGGCGGTGTATGCCATCGTGTCGGTGCCGTGAGTAATCACGATGCCGTCATAATGCAAGCGTTCCTCGTAAACCGTTTTGGCAATTAATTGCCAATCTTCCGGCTGAATATTCGATGAATCAAGATGCAAAATATCCTTAATCGTGAGATCAAATGGCATCTCACCTAACGTCCGGACTAACTCCGCGCCATTGGCCCCCGGCGCCAGCCCACTATCAGACGCCACCGAAGCAATCGTCCCTCCCGTGGACAGTAATAATAATTTAGGTTGGGTCATTATCGTTGCCCCCGATCACCAACATGTTGCAAGCGGGCCACGTGTTTAGCAATCGTCGCGACTAAATGTTCAATTTCGCCAGTTGTGTTGGTAATTCCGAAGCTAAACCGTAATGTTTCCCAAACCCGCGGACTATCTTCCCCGAACATCGCCACTAAGACGTGGGAGGGATCTAATGACCCCGACGTACAAGCTGACCCAGCCGCCGCAATCACGCCATCAAGGTCTAAGTTCGTTAACAGCGCATCATTGGGCACCCCTTTAAACCAGATACTAATCGTTTGTGGCGCCATCTGATCAGTTAAATGACCATTAATTTCAAAGTCAACGCCAGCTGCTTCCAGCCCCTTAACGAGTCGATGCTTCAATGATTGAAATAAAGCCACATCGGCATCAAAATTGTCAAAGTGCAGCTTGGCGGCCGTGGCTAAACCGACTACCCCCGGGACATTTTCGGTTCCAGCGCGTCGCTTTAATTCTTGATCACCGCCACGGACAAAGGATGGCAGATTCCGGCCCCGGCGCCGGTAGAGCATCCCCATCATCTTTGGGCCATTAATTTTATGCGCCGAAACGGAGAGAAAATCAATTTGATCGGCTTGGACGTCAATTGGCACGGCGCCATAAGCTTGCACGGCATCCGTATGGAACCAGGCATTCGAATCCGCCAACATTGCCCCAATTTCATGAATTGGCAATAAGCTCCCTACTTCGTTATTTACCGTCATAATTGAAACTAAAATCGTATCATCGCGTAACGCCGCCTTTAAATCATTCAGATTAATTTGGCCATTTTCATCAACCGGTAAATACGTCACTTCAAAGCCTTGTTGCTCTAAATCCGCTAATGGCCGTAAGACGGCTTCATGTTCGATCGCGGTCGTAATAATATGTTTTCCTTCGGCTTGTCGCGCTGCTGCGACTTGCTTAATGACCGTATTATCACTTTCAGTTCCCCCACTAGTGAAGACAATTTCATCATCAAATTGGGCATTAATGGTGGTGGCTAAATAATGGCGACTATCTTCCAAAACTTGTTTGGCTTGGCGCCCGTAAAAGGTCGTCGTCGAGGCATTACCAAAGGTATCTTCCATCGCATGGGTCATGGCTTGAATGACACTTGGCGCCATCATCGTTGTCCCTGCATTATCAACATAAATTCGTTCATTCATGATGTCTAATTCCTCCGTTAAAATCACTGTTTCCATGATAGCAAACTTTCGATTAACCGGCTAGCAATCGCGCTTGATGCCGTATTTTTGTTAAATTTGAATTTTTTATGCCGAAACTATTGCGTAATCGTTATTATTTTGATAAATTATTATCTGTTGTGAATATATATATATATATATATCTAGTGAAGGAGTACAAATATGTTAAAAGAATTTCGTGATTTTATTATGCGCGGTAATGTAATGGACCTGGCTGTTGGGGTGATCATTGGGTCAGCCTTCACGGCCATCGTTAACTCATTAGTTACCAACTTAATCAACCCATTAATCGGGATTTTCCTTGGGAAGATTGATTTATCCAACCTTGTCTTTAAGGTGGGGGAAGCAACATTTAAGTACGGTGAATTCTTAAACTCAGTCATCAACTTCTTAATCATCGCTTTCGTGGTCTTCTTAATGATGAAGGCCATCAACACGGCCATGGCTAAGGCAGCTGCTTTAGTGGTTGAACAAGAAGCTGAAGACGAAAAGGATCCCGAACCAACGTCTGAAGACTACTTGAAGCAAATTGTCGAATTACTTGAAAAGAAGTAATTTAACTCCTAAGTTCGCATTATCTTAACTCTATAAAAAGGCTCGCCGATTGGCGAGCCTTTTTAGTTCTTATGGATGCTTTAATTCTACTAATTCTACTTTATCATTGTTAACTGGTCGTTCATAAATATGATCAATCAAATCGTTTGACATCGTCGCAGTCGCCGTATCACCTTTGAATTTAATATTTTTAAGCTTGAAAACGTTAATTTCCCTTTTCCCATCCGGATTTTCGCCGTTAACGTGGTCCCTGATTCATTAAATTTATACGTTAAACGCTTCGGATTCGAAACCGCCTGTTTAAATACATCTTCATCGCCAGCTAACGCAATTGATTGAAGACGATGCCCCTTAACCATTAACAATGATTGACCATCAATATTAAAGACAAGATACATTTTTTTTCCTGATCAGATTCTCGATCACCAGTCTTTAAATAATATGCATGCCCCGGCATCCGCTGCGAGGGATCATGT
This sequence comes from Limosilactobacillus equigenerosi DSM 18793 = JCM 14505, assembly GCF_001311375.1. Lineage (GTDB taxonomy): Bacteria > Bacillota > Bacilli > Lactobacillales > Lactobacillaceae > Limosilactobacillus > Limosilactobacillus equigenerosi. The sequence continues at coordinate 46,457 of NZ_BBAS01000004.1, read as the reverse complement.
AAACTACTATCGACCGTGTCAATTGTAGCCAATACTCCTATCAAGACTGACAAGCTCCCTAAAATAATAATTATTGTGACCCAAATTCGTTTTGATTGAAACCACATTGGCCGTTGCGTTGTGTTTTCCACTTATTCCACAACCTCCAATCCAATTGTGATTCCAACTACCACCATTAACATGATACTAACTACCCAGCCGACACTAATTAACGCCCCCAGCCCTGCTGACTTAGCTGTGTTGGGCCGACGCTTATGCCAAATCAAATAAAGAATTGCTCCTAGCACCGGACAAATAAAACCTAAAACAGCCCAGCGAGCCGCGCCTCGATCTACTACTACTAATTGCGCAACTTGACCGCATGTTGGACAAAAATTTTGTCGTGACTTTATTTTCCCACCACAGTTTGCACAAACCTTCATTCTAATAGCTCCTCCCATATGCTTAATTAAGGTTTAATTATACCAATTTTCTTCCATTTTCACTATATCGACAAAGTGACTTTAATCCTTACCCTTCTTGCGCCACCACCACCGCAGCTAACATAACTTCTTGGGATAAAATTTTGACCACTTGGCGATACTTAACTTCTTGATATTCAACCATTTCTAAATATTGTAATTCTTCATTAAAGATAAAATTGTACAAATCCCCGAGCATAATTTGTTCGGGCTGACTTAATTCGGTGGCATGACTCGTTTCATGCCATTGATGCGCTAAATTTTTCATCGACGTCGCTCCCAATTGCGCCGTCAGATCCTCTTCTAACCGGTGGCGCATGGCCAAGGGAACATAAATTTCGTTTAAGCGCTGCCGAGCATGATTCACCATTCCTTGCCGTAACCGATTTACCTCTTGGGTTTGTTCAGTCTCAGAAACATCCGCTGGTAACAACCACTTAAAGACTAACGTTGGGACGATTAAACTCAAGCCAATCAAGACGCTCTCCGCCATAATCAACAAATTAAACCATTGCGCTGGCAACTGGGCCCGCTCGGTCATCATCACTAAGGCTAACGTCACCGTTCCATGCACTCCACCGAAGGCAAAAATCCACGCTTCTGACATCGTCTGGTGCAGGCCCCATTTGGCATATCCGAGTCGAATCACTAAATTCACGAGTATAAAACGATGCCAACCCAAATCCAAGTCCACGAGCCATACGTAATTCGATCATTCATGATAGTCCGAACTAGTACCACCCCTAAAATGACAAATACCGACCCATTCATTAATTCTTGTAAACTAGCGATTAAGCGTTGATTGTCATACGCTAAGGCTGGATTAACTAAGCGGTTTCGTTCGTCTTCGGTATTACCCACTAACCCGGCGACCACCACCGCGATGATGCCCGACAAATGGAAATGTTCCGCCCCAAAGTAAACTAGGAATGGGGTCAGCAATAGTAACACTTTCACTGGCGTCCCATTATTAGCTAATGAGTTAGTAAAGTTGGTATCGGCATTATGCAAATGATGCCGCACGACTAATAACCCCCAGGCCACTAGCCAACCAAAAATGACACCACCAACAGCGGCATAGACAAATGACCAGGCCGTGCCTTGATAATTAATCTCTCCCTGGTGAAACCACTCCAAGGCCATACTCATTAAAATCAGCCCTGACGCATCATTAAACAAGGACTCTAATTTTAAATTTAAGACCGCCCGCGGGGGTAATTGTACCCCTTGGGCAACGGCACCGGTGGCCGTTGCATCAGTGGGAATACTAATCGCGGCCAATAAAAAGGCTAAGGGCAAGCTAAACCCAAACACTCCCCGCAACGTAAATCCAGTTGCCAAGAGCGCTAACAAGGCCATCACCACCGTCATGCCCACGATTGGTTTGACTTGTTGCCGGACCTCTCCTAAGCGCATTTCCTTTCCGTCGAAAAACAACAATGGCGCCACTAATCCCCCCATAAACACGGTTTCGTTAAAAGCCGTGACGTGATGATTCAACCACGGGATGACCGCAATTAAAATTCCCATGGCTAACGCAATATAATTAACCGCAATCCGATGTAACCAGCCGCGTTGGATGACTAAGGCCATCGTGGTGGCTAACACTAGAATTAACAAGTTCGCAATACTAACCAAAATTTGTCTCCTTTCATTAATTTTTCTCTTTCTATCATAACAAAATTCATTGATAAACTTCGAAAAAAGAACTTACGAAAAGTTCATCCTTTATGTTAAAGTAATCAAGTTGTGATTTTAAATTATATTAAGAGAACGGGAGAGAAACAATCATGCAACAAAATGTTTTACGCGCTCGCGTTGAAGTTGATCTCCATGGTTTTCCATGGCCGGGATGCTCCTCGGGGCGTTCGTGGGAATGTTTAGTGAAACTTCCCTTAATATTGCGGTGCCGCAATTAGTGAATGCTTTTCATACATCAACAGCGACGATTCAATGGTTAATCACTGGTTACATGCTGGTCATTGGGATTATCATGCCGTTAACGGGGATCATTTCCAAGTGGTTCTCAACGCGTCAAGTCGTGAGCTTCGCCCTCATCGCCTTTATTTTAGGATCAGTCATTTCAGCCACGGCCCCTAATTTTGCGATTGTCTTAACGGGTCGAATGATCCAAGGGATTGGGACCGGGTTAATCTTACCCATGATGTTTGCGACGGCGATGCTAATTTTCCCACCGCAAAAACTGGGGGCCGTTAATGGGATGCTCGCCCTCGTCATCATGTTTGCTCCAGCGATTGGACCAACGTTAACTGGGATTATCTTAGGGGTAAGCTCTTGGCGTTGGATTTTCTGGATTTTTGCGATTATCTTAGCAATTGCGTTAATCTTAACGCTCGCTGGTTTAAAGAACGTCAATGAATTAACGAAGCCTCACGTCGATGTGTTATCAATTTGTGAATCAATCATTGGCTTCTCTGGATTAGTGGCTGGGGCTTCCTTAGCTGGTGAACAAGGTTGGGGTTCCCCCCTCGTGATTGCTAGTTTAATCATCGGAGTCATTGTCTTAATCCTCTACACGCGGCGCCAACTTCGCTTAGAACACCCCGTCTTAAACTTACGCGTGATGAAGAATGAGCAATTTGCGCTTGGGGTCGCCGTCGTCATGCTCGACTTTGGGATTATCTTATCCGCGATGTTCTTATTACCGCAATTCATCCAAAATGCGATGTTACTGCCAGTAGCAATGACTGGGATGGTTATGCTTCCTGGTGGGATTGTGAACGCCATTACGTCCGGGGTCGCTGGTCGTTCCTACGAACAATTTGGGGCTAAACGCCTTGCTGTCCTTGGTTTTATCATTGCCTTCATCGGGGTCTTGATCTTAATCATGGCGCCAGCAAGCGCGCCAGTTTGGCTCGTTATCTTAGCCCATGTCATCATGATGATTGGGGCGCCAATGGCAATGTCACCAAGTCAAACGAGTGCTTTAAGCGCTTTACAAGGACCGGAAGCTGGTGATGGTAGTACAATTATGAACACCTTGCAACAAGTGGTTGGGGCCTTAGCGACGGCCATCGCTACTAGTTGTCTTGGGTTTGGGATTGCGACTGGTCACGGATCAGTCGCTGCCAAGGCCGCCAATGGGGTGCACGTCGGTCTTTACTTCACGTTAGCCTTAATTGTGATTGCCTTTGTCCTCTCCTTCTTCTTAAGCGGGAAGCCGGCTGAAGAAGGCCATGATATCACACCAGATGATTTTAAATAATTAATTAACTTAAAACCCAGCGGTGAACAAATTCATCGCTGGGTTTTTATAATTCTAATCATCTGCAATTACTTAATCAGCCTCATGCTTGCCAATGCATTGGATCCGCTCGCCATTGGTGTAACGTGGCTAATTGCTCAGTCGTCACTAAGCCAGTTGCTTGCGCTTGTTCAATTAACTCCGTGTAATTCGTTACCGTTGCCCACTCAAGCCCGGCCGCCGCAAAATTCGTCGTGGCCGCTGCTAATTGGTAAGAAAAGACGCCGGCTACACCAATCACTTCACCACCATCATTTTGTACCCCTTGGGCCGCTTTTAAGACTGATCCACCAGTTGAGATTAAATCGTCAATTAATACGACCTTGGCCTGGTTCGGTAACACCCCTTCGACTTGCCGCCCCGTGCCATGGTCTTTCGGTTGACTGCGCACATAGACTAAGGGTAAATTCATTTGTTCCGCCACCCAAGCCGCTTGCGGAATGCCGGCCGTCGCCGTCCCCGCAATCACCTCAACAGCCGGCCAATTGGTTTGAATCAAGTCAACTAAGGCCTGCGTAATCGCGCGCCGGAGGCTAGGATACGAAATCGTGAGTCGATTATCACAATAAATGGGGCTTTTGATGCCTGAGGCCCACGTAAACGGATGCTCCGGGGCTAGTTTAACCGCCTCGATTTCCAATAATTGATTCGCAATGGTTTTCATATTAATTCCACTCCTGTAATACTTGTTGATAGGCTTGCACGGGATCAACGGCCTGCGTAATTGAACGCCCGACGACAATTGCAGTGGCTTGATTTTGAGCCGCTGCGCCCGGAGTCATCACCCGTTTTTGATCTTGGTTGGCGTCCATAGCTAAACGAATGCCTGGGGTGACGCACCAAAAATCCGCATTCGTCCCCGCCTTAATCACCGGCGCTTCCTGGGCTGAACAGACCACCCCGGCTAACCCGGCTTGCTGGGTTAATTGCGCATAGTTTAAGACGCTGTCAACTAACGACACCCGACTAAGTTGTTCATTTTTAACTAATTGCTCATCACTCGAAGTTAACTGGGTGACCGCAATTAATTTGGGGACGGGCAAGTGCGCTAACTGCGCCCCCGCCACTAAGCCTTGTTGTGCTTGGCGCATCATTTCCACCCCACCGGCCGCATGGACATTCGTTAAATCCACGCCGAGTTGTCCAATCACTTTCATCGCTTGATACACCGTATGCGGAATATCATGACATTTTAAATCCAAGAAAATCCGATGTCCTTGGGCTTTTAACCAGTGAATTAAATCGGGACCCGCTTGATAATATAATTCCATGCCGACCTTCACGAATAATGGTTCATCAGCTGGAAACTGACTCAAAAACTGCTTGGTCGTCGCCATGTCCGGAAAATCTAAGGCGATGATTGGTTGCTTAATTTGCATTTGCCCGGCCTGCCTTTACTTGTTGGCGTAAATCTTCAATACTGTCGTAACCCAATTCGCGGAGCCGCGCGGGAAGTTGGGCAGCGAGGTGCGGAATAATTAACGCATCTTTAAAGTGCGCTGAACCAACTTGGACGGCATCCGCCCCGGCTAAATACATTTCAATCACATCATCCACGGTTTCGACGCCGCCCATCGCGATAATTGGAATATCTACAGCCCGAGAAACTTGATCAACCATCCGCACGGCAATTGGTTTAATCGCCGCTCCCGAATATCCCCCGGCCCCGGCGCCGAGCACTGGTTGCTTCGTATTAACGTCAATATGTAATCCGAACACCGTATTAATCATACTAATGCCATCCGCCCCGGCGGCTTGGACCGCCCGCGCAATAGCTACAATATCCGTCACATTCGGGCTAAGCTTAACATATACCGGCACCGTGGCCACTTGTTTGACTGCATGCGTTAACTCGGCGGCTACCACGGGATCCGTCCCAAATGCCATCCCACCTTCGTGCACATTGGGACAGGAAATATTTAATTCCAACGCTTGAACTTGGTGACTCGCACTTAATTGCTTAGCAACCGTCACATAATCAGCAATGCTAGCGCCACCAACACTCCCAATCACTGGTAAATCCGGATATTGGTGCCGCAACTTAACTAATTTATCATTAACCACCGCGGCTACCCCCGGATTAGTCAAACCAACCGAATTCATTACCCCGGCTGGCACTAGGGCGATTTGGGGTTGCGGATTCCCGACCCGTGCCGTGGGCGTCGTCGTCTTTAAGACTAGGGCCCCAAGTTCATTGAGCGAAAATTTTTGCGCCGTTTTCGTATCCCCAAAGCCAAATGTCCCACTAGCTGGCATCAACGGATTCTTTAACGTTAATCCTGGTAATTCAACTGCTAACATCTTATCCATGCTTAATTACACTCCTTTGCTAAACTTAACGTCACAAATGATCGATTTTCTAACGCCGTGACCATCGCTTCCACCGTCTTAAACGAGGTTAAGACCGGTAAGTTGGCCATAATCGCGGTTTGGCGAATCACATAACCATCGGAATTAGCGGTGACATCATGGCCCATCGTATTCACCACCACATCCACTTGCTCATCATGAATAACCGATAAAATATTTGGTTGCGTTGTGGTTTCATTAATCTTGGCCACCACACTGACTGGTAATTGATGGGCTTGTAAAAATTCAGCGGTGCCGGCCGTCGCATATAACCGATACCCAATCCGATTTAACCGCTTCGCTAATGGTAAGACGGCGGCTTTGTCTCGATCTTCAATCGTCAATAAAATTGACCCGTGATCGGGCAGCGTCATCTTCGCCGCCACAAACGCTTTATATAACGCTTTGGCATAACTAGCATCACTGCCCATGACTTCTCCAGTTGATTTCATTTCCGGTCCTAACAAGCTATCAACATCGGCCAGCTTACTAAAGGAAAAGACGGGCGCTTTAACGTGAACCAATTGACTTTCGGGAATGGTGGTTGTAGTAAAGCCTTGCGCTGGTAAACTTTGGCCCATGATCACTTGGGTAGCGACTTGCGCCATATTCACCCCCGTAATCTTACTTAAAAATGGCACCGTTCGGCTTGCGCGCGGATTGACTTCTAATACGTAAACATCACCGTGACGAATAATAAATTGAATATTCATAATCCCGACACACTTGAGGCGGACCGTTAATAATTTGGTTATCCGGATAATTTCCGCCTTGACCGCTGCGTTAAATTCTTGTGGGGGATAGACGGCCATGGAATCCCCCGAGTGCACCCCAGAAGATTCAATATGTTGCATAATGCCCGGGACTAAGACATTGTCACCGTCACAAATGGCGTCGACTTCCCCTTCTAGGCCTTCCAAGTATTCGTCAACTAAAATCGGGTGCCCATTTGTGGCCGGTGGATTTTGGGCTAAGTAATCCTTTAACTCCGCCTCATTGTAGACAATTTCCATTGCCTTGCCCCCGAGCACGTAGGATGGCCGTACCAAGACAGGATATCCAATTGCCTTGGCATCGGCAATCACTTCCGCCGGCGTTGAGGCCGTCATGCCGACCGGTTGTTTCAGGCCAAGTTCCTTAATCACGGCATCAAAGGATTCCCGATCTTCCGCGCGGTCTAAATCTGCCACCGTGGTTCCGAGAATGTTCACCCCGGCTTGGGCAAGGGCAGCCGCTAAGTTAATCGCGGTCTGTCCCCCAAATTGCACAATTACCCCAACTGGTTGCTCAAGGTCAATCACATCCATGACCTTTTCAAACGTTAAGCTCAAAGTACAGTTTGTCTGACACGGAAAAGTCAGTCGAAACCGTTTCCGGATTGGAATTAATAACAATCGCTTCATAGCCCATTTTTTGGAGTGCTTTGACCGAGTGGACCGTCGCATAATCAAATTCAACCCCTTGGCCAATCCGAATCGGTCCTGAGCCCAGGACAATCACACTCGGCCGCTTGGTCACTTGACTTTCATTTTCCAAACCATACGTACTGTAAAAATATGGTGTTGTCGAGGCAAATTCGGCCGCACACGTATCGACCATTTTATAAACGGGCGTCAGGCCAAGTTGGTGCCGTTGCTGCCGAATTGCCAACTCACTTTGGTGCCAAGCACGACTAATCATTGCATCACTAAACCCATAGCGTTTAGCCGTCAACAACGCGGTTTGGTCATTGACTTGGGTTGGCAATTGCGCTGCGAGGGTCACAATTTGTTGCAGCACCCCTAAGAAATACGGGGTAATCTTCGTGATTTGGGCTATTTTAGCAACTGGGATTTGCCGCCGGAAAGCTTCGATTAAGTAAAATAAACGGTCATCTTGCGGGTGTTGCAATTGTTGCTGTAATTCATCCGGCGTCACCGCACTTAAATCGGCCGCTAATAAATCCGGAACGTCAATTTCAAGTGACTGCACTGCCTTTTGCAACGCTTCAGCTAAATTCCGCCCTAATGCCATCACTTCCCCGGTCGCCTTCATTTGCGTCCCTAATTGCCGATCAGCGTGGGTAAATTTATCAAACGGCCATCGTGGAATTTTAACGACCACGTAATCCAGGCTGGTTCAAATTCCGCCCAAGTTTGCTCCGTCACTGGATTTTTAAGTTCATCTAACGTTAAGCCTACCGCAATTTTGGCAGCTAATTTCGCAATCGGATATCCCGTTGCTTTGGAGGCTAATGCTGACGAACGTGAAACCCGCGGATTAACTTCAATGACATAATATTGGTAACTCCGTGGATCGAGGGCTAATTGGACATTACATCCCCCTTCAATCTTCAAAGCCCGAATTAACTTTAAGGCACAATTGCGGAGCATTTGGTATTCCCGATCCGTTAACGTTTGCGTTGGCGCCACCACAATGGAATCACCAGTATGAATCCCAACTGGATCAAAGTTTTCCATGGCACACACCACCATCGCGTTATCAGCCGCATCCCGCATCACTTCAAATTCAATTTCTTTGTACCCAGCGATTGATTTTTCAATTAAACATTGGGTCACCGGTGACAACTCTAATCCATTCGCCGCAATTTGGCGTAATTCGTGTTCGTTTTGGCACATCCCGCCCCCAGTGCCCCCCATTGTAAAGGCGGGGCGGACAATCACAGGGTAGCCAATTTCGGCCGCAAAGGCAACGGCTTGCGCTACCGTTTGGACCGTCGTTGATGGTGGCACCGGTTCATTTAGGCTCGTCATTAACGCTTTAAACCGTTCCCGGTCTTCCGCTTGGTCAATGGCGTCTAAACTCGTCCCGAGCAATTGCACATTTAAGTCCTTTAAAACCCCCGCCGCATCTAATTCTGTCGCTAAATTCAAGCCGATTTGGCCTCCAAGCGTGGGTAATAAAGCATCTGGGCGTTCCTGGCGCATGATATTGGTTAAGGAATCCACGGTTAACGGTTCAATGTAAACTTGGTCCGCAAATTCGTGAGAAGTCATAATCGTAGCTGGATTTGAATTCACTAACACCACTTCATAACCTTCTTCGCGTAATGCCATGCAGGATTGGGTTCCCGAATAATCAAATTCCGCGGCTTGTCCAATAATAATGGGGCCCGACCCAATCACCATAATTTTATGAATATCAGTTCGTTTTGGCATGTTGTTCCTCCTTGAAGCGATCCATTAACGCCATAAAATCATCAAAAATCGTGACCGCATCGAGTGGTCCCGGTGCAGCATCGGGATGGAATTGCACCGAAAAGGCCGGATATTGTTGACTTCGAATCCCTTCGACCGTTTGATCATTAATTTCTTCATATGTCACAGCTAGCTTTTGCGGATCAATCGATTGCCGATCAACGGCGTACCCATGATTTTGCGATGTCATCATCACCCGGTTAGTTGCTAACTCCCGCACTGGGTGATTAAAGCCGCGATGGCCAAACTTTAATTTAAATGTTTTAGCGCCATTGGCTTGCGCTAAGATTTGGTGGCCTAAACAAATCCCAAAGACTGGCACTTGCGTTTGCAAGGCTTGCACCGTCGCAACGGCAGCGTGCATTTCGGCCGGATCACCCGGGCCATTTGACAATAAGACGCCATCCGGGTGTAGTTGCATCACTTCCGTGGCGGTCGCCGTCCAGGGTAAGACAATCGTGTTACAATGCCGGCGTGCCAATTCCCGTAAAATACTATGCTTTGCCCCGTAATCAATCACCACGACATTCCGACCGGTCCCTGGATTCGGATAAGCAGTTTTCGTCGACACTTGCGCTACCGAATTAGCCGTTAAGTTCGTTGTTTGTAACTTTTGCATAACGGCGTCAATTTGTGTAGCGTCATCAATTAAAGCTCCCCGCAGCGTCCCGTGTTCACGTAACTTTCGCGTTAAGGCGCGCGTATCAATTCCGGCTAACCCCGGAATTTGATGTTGAGATAAAAATTCCGGTAAAGTTGTACTCATCCGCCAATTGCTTGGAACTTGGGCCACTTCTTGGCAAATCACCCCTTGGCATTGGGGCGCTAAGGATTCATTATCATCAAAATTCACCCCATAGTTACCAATTAATGGATTGGTGAACACCAAGATCTGATTGGCAAATGATTGATCCGTAATCGCTTCTTGATAACCCATCATTCCCGTGGTAAAGACGACTTCGCCGTAGCTTTCCACGGCCGCGCCAAAAGCTTCTCCTGGCAACACGGTGCCATCTTCTAAGACTAAATAGCGTTCCATCTTAATCCTCCTGTTGGTAAACTAATTGACCGTCCACCAGTGTTAGAAGCGTTTGCCCATACATTGGTTGGCCTGTTAATGGGGTATTGTGCCCCTTTGATAAGTAATCAGTCGCTTGATAAACAAATTGTTGCTCAAGATCAAAGACACTCACATCCGCTGGCTTGCCAACTTGCAAGTCACCCGCTGGTAAATTAAAGGCCGTCGCAGGCGCCAACGTTAACCAATGTAATAATTGTGGTAACGTAAAGATTCCCAGGCGAACAAACGCGGTATAAAGACTGGCAAAGGCCGTTTCACTCCCCGTAATCCCAAAGGCGGCATGACACATTCCACCCGCTTTATCGTCATCCGTATGTGGGGCATGATCAGTGGCAATCAAATCAATCGTGCCATCTAACAACCCTTGAATTAACGCTTGGCGATCACTTTCGCTCCGTAATGGTGGATTCATTTTGAAATTACTATTATCCGTTAAAATATCATCATCACTGAACAGTAAATGATGTGGCGCCACCTCGGCGGTCACCTTAACCCCACGCGCCTTAGCGTCACGAATTAAGTCCACACTTGCCTTGGTGGAAACATGGCAGACATGATAATGAACCCCGGTCGCCGCCGCTAAATCTAAATCCCGGGCCACTTGTGATGATTCACTAACACCCAAAATTCCGGGCAAGCCTAACCGTTGTGCTACTGGTCCCGCATTCATAACCCCATGGTCGTATAAAGCATCATCTTGGACATGGGCGGCAATTGGAAGCCCGACTTGTGCTGCTTGCTGCATTGCATCATACATGGTTTTGGCATTTTGAATTCCGTGACCATCATTACTAAAGCCAACGGCTCCTAACTTTTTCATTGCCACCATGTCGACAATTTGATCACTCGTTAAATCTTTCGTCACTGGACTATTTTGATAAATATGCACCAGCCCTTTGGTTTGATTTAAGGCCACTTGCTTGGCAAATTGCTCCGGGGTGTCGGGAACTGGATCAACATTGGCCATCGTGACCACCGTAGTAAAACCACCATGCGCAGCTGCCAGTGAGCCAGTTTGAATCGTTTCTTTAGCCGTCTGCCCGGGTTCCCGATAATGAACGTGAACATCAACTAGCCCGGGAGTGACCAATTTCCCGGTGACATCAATAACTTGCACAGTGTCTGAATCAACCATTAACTGTGGCGCAACTGCTTGAATTACGCCATCCTTAATTAATACGTCAGCCGTTTGTAATTGGCCTTGGTAATAAACTTGCCCCCCGCGTAATAACATTGCCATTATGATAATCCTCCTAGTTGCCGCCCGCGCATCACCGCTTCCAGCATCGCCATCCGCATATAAACCCCATTTTCCATTTGGATGGTATATCGTGATTTTGGTGTTTCCACTAATTCGTCGGCCCATTCCACGCCCCGGTTAATGGGACCTGGATGCATCACAATCGCTTGTTCTTTCAAACGGTCATACCGCGCTTGGTTTAACCCATATTGCGCGTGATATTGACTAGCATCAAACGAACTTTGCGCCCCAGGTTGATGGCGTTCATGTTGGACCCGTAAAAGCATCAAGACATCAATTTGATCAATTACCTCATCGATGGCTACATATTGACCATATTGGCTAAATTCTGCTTCGTCATACCACGTTTGCGGCCCGGCAAAGTAAACCTGTGCCCCTAATTTCGTCAACAATTCCATATTGGAGCGGGCCACCCGTGAATTCGTTAAATCACCAACAATTAGAACTTTTAAGCCGGTAAAGGTGCCAAATTGTTCGTAAATCGTCATCATATCCAATAAGCTTTGGGAAGGATGTTGCCCACTACCATCACCAGCATTAATAATCCCCATTTGTAAGGTTTGATGCGGTTGCAAATGAATTAATTCGTCATAATAGTCATTTTGGGAATGCCGAATAATGCTTAAATCAATTCCTAAAGCGGCTAAGGTTAATTCGGTATCATACAGAGTTTCGCCTTTATTAACTGATGAATGTTGAACATCAAACGGAATCACCGTTAGCCTAATTTACGTTCCGCCATTTCAAAACTGGTGTGCGTCCGGGTTGAATTTTCGAAAAATAAATTGGTGCAATAAACTGGTTGCGTTAACTCTGGAGCCGGGCTCCCCGCTTTAAATGCTTGAGCACGGTGAATTAGTTGCATCACCGCATGAGCATCTAACTGTTCCACACTCACAAACTGAGTTAACCGCAATAAATCATTCGACATGGTGAAAGATCCTTCTTAATTGACACAACAAAAAAGCCATCTCCCTTACATGTCCACGTAAGCAAGATGACTGCCAAAAAGATGGGCGAATCTAAATCCACCAGTCCCATTCAATGGGGGATGATATTATGATCCACTTCACCTATGTATTCGACTGACATTCCTTACTAGCCTCACGGGACTAATTTAAAGGGAATTTTATTGTTAGCTATGATAACGGGATTGCACCAGTTTGTCAATCACTAAAAGTTAAAAATAACAATTTTATTTGATTCTAAATTACTGTAACTCTAAATCCAGCGCCAAGCCCTGGGCATGCAACACCTCAATAATTTCATCGCGTAATAACGGCTGAGTAGCAATTTTGGCGCCATTAATTTGATCCGTAAAAGTGTCAATTCGTTGGTTCGCATTCCGTAAATCGTAATACGTATTCACGACTTGATCATAACTAGCCATCACATCCCAATCCAGGTCAGTTGGATAATCATTTTCAAAGGCCATCCATTCCTTTGGTAACCGCGGCTTCAATTGCGGGCTTTGATCTGGCACCCCAATTTGAAGGCCTAACACTGGAAACGTCATTGGTGGTAAATTAAGCGCTTTGATTAAGGCTTTGGGATCATCATTAATTGATCCTAAAATCACCCCACCTAACCCCATACTTTCAGTGGCAGTGAGGACGTTTTGGACGGCCAACGTTGCGTCTTCGTAAGCTTGTAGGAAAACATCTAACGTATGTAACCGACCATCATCATTGCCGGCCCGGTGTCGAATTAATTGATTACGATGCAAGTCCGCTACAAAAATTAATAAATCACCATTGGCACCAATATATGGTTGGCCCCCAATTTCTCGCACGGCAGCTCGCTTAACTGGGTCGGTCAAATGCAAGATTGTCATTTGTTGTAAGAACATACTGGTTGACGTGTGCCGGGCCACGTCATACAACGTGTTTAATTGTTCAGGCGTTAAAGCTTGGTCCTTAAATGCGCGAATACTCCGGTGGTTGAGTTGCGTTTGGATTGTTTCATTCATGATTAGTGCCTCCAAAGATTAATTGTTTTTATTATACAATACGACTTAAAAACCATTAAATTATGTGAATTAACTTCAAGATTAAAGTATCTAGTAAGTAATCATAATTTTCGCCGGCAGCTTAGTAACTACGTTCGCTCAGCAGCGCCTTAGGGCCTAACTCAAAATGTCGCCGAACCTGGCAATGCCAGTTTCAACGTTATGATACGGCGGTTTTATCGTCCGCCTCACGACCTATTTTGTAACTACGCTCACCACGCGGAAGCCCAGTGCCTAACTATGACAAAGTCGCCGGTCCTAGCTTTGCTAGTGCCAACGACTTGTCTACGTTAGGCCACGGCTCCCTTAATGCGTGGTTCGCGACCTATTTTAAAATCTTCTTCAAGAATTGCTTAGCCCGATCACTAGTTGGGTGATCAAAGAATTCCTCAGGCGTCCCTTGTTCTTGAATGTACCCTTGATCCATAAACCAAACTTGATCCGCCACTTCCTTGGCAAAGCCCATTTCGTGGGTCACGACGACCATCGTCATCCCATCTTGAGCTAAATCCTTCATAACTTCTAGCACTTCCCCAACCATTTCTGGGTCAAGCGCACTGGTTGGTTCGTCAAAGAGCATCACATCTGGGTTCATCGCTAAGGCCCGCGCAATCGCCACCCGTTGTTGTTGCCCCCCGGAAAGACTGGTTGGATAGGCATCCGCTTTATCCGCTAACCCAACCTTCGTTAATAATTCTAATGCCGTCTTTTCCGCCGCCGCTTGATCAATTCCCTTCACCTTAATTGGTGCTAAGGTAATGTTGTTTAAGACCGTCATGTTCGGGAAGAGGTTAAAGTTTTGAAACACCATCCCCATCTTTTCCCGTAAATCATCAAGGTCTTTTTCGTTTAATCCCGTTAATTCTTGACCTTCAAAAGTCACCGTCCCGGCCGTGGGTGTTTCTAATAAGTTTAAGCACCGTAAGAAAGTACTCTTCCCCGAACCTGATGGGCCAATCACACAAATCACTTGGCCATTATCAATTTCAGCGGAAATATCTTTTAAAACTTGATGATCCCCATAACTTTTTTTGGAGATGCTTAATTTCTAACATTTTATCCATGATGACTCATCTTCCCTTCGTAATAACTTAAAATCTTAGAGAGGGTAAACGTTAAGACGAAGTAGATACACATCGTCACCGCTAACGGCGCCACCCCTTTGTACGTCGTTGATTGAACTAATTGGGTTTGATACATCAATTCAGCTACCCCAATCGTGGAAACTAATGAACTATCCTTAACTAACGTAATAAATTCGTTCCCTAAGGCTGGCCAAATATTCTTAATGGCTTGTGGCAAGACCACGTATTGGAAGGTCATCTTTTGACTCATCCCTAATGACCGCGCGGCTTCCGTTTGACCGTAGTGAATTGATTGAATCCCGGACCGCATAATTTCGGCCACGTAGGCCCCTGAGTTTAATGAAATGGCGATAATCCCTGCTAACATAGCTGGTAAGGATGAAATCAAGGAACCAATCCCGAAGTAAATAAACATGATTTGAACCATCAAAGGCGTGCCCCGAATAAATTCAATGTAAACAACGGCAATGGCATGCAAGACTTTGACCTTAGATAACCGCATTAAGGAAAGTAAAATCCCGAGAATGAACCCAAAGAAAACAGATGTCGCCGCGATTACTAAGGTGTAACCGACCCCTTTTAAGAAGAAACTCTTGTAATCCCACATCGTCTTCTTAACATTGACTTTTTCCATTTGCTTCCCAGCAGCCGGCAAGTATTCTTTGTTCATCAAATCCTTGGCATTAATTTCATCCACCGTTTGGTTCACCGCAGCTACTAAATCGGGATTGTTCTTCGGCATTGCGACGGCAACCCCAACGGACTTGTTATCCGGCATATCAATATCTTTAACCATCTTCAAGTCTGAATCATTGGCCACAAATGCCTTCGCAATCAAGCTATCTAACATAATCCCTTGTGTTTTATGCGTCTTTAACGCTAACACTAAGTTGTTAATGTTATCAAGTGGCTTCATGGTAGCTTGCTTCATGTTCTTTTTCACCATTTGGTATTGCAAAGAACCCGTTTGTGCCCCAATCTTAGCATGTGCTAAGTCTTTACCGGACTTAATCTTCTTCGCATCACTCTTATTGATCAAGAACACGTTCCCACCGTGGTAGTAAGTATGCGAGAAGTCAACGCTCTTCTTCCGTTCTGGGCTGGCGTTCATCCCCGCTAAAACCATATCAACTTTCCCTGTTTCCAACGCCACTAACAAGGAGTCAAAGCTCATATCCTTAACTACTAATTTCACACCTAAATCATCGGCAATTTTTTTGGCCACCATAATGTCAGCCCCCACGATTTTGTCCTTGCCGTTTTTCTTAACCACAAATTCCATTGGTGGATAGTCAGCTGACGTCCCCACTACTAATTTACCTTGCGCTTTAATTTCCGCTAACTTATTTGAGCTAGCAGAACTTGATGTTGCATTACTATCATCCGTGGCCGCCTGTACCGTTGGCATGACCGATGGAAAACTTAATGTTAACGTCGCGATTAACATTAACACTGATTTCCAAACCTTTTTCATAATCAATTCCCTTTCTGTATTTTATATCTGTTTTGACTATGTAAGTATCTTATCAGTCACTGTATATTAATACAACCCTTTTTCCATAATTTTTGCATATTTTTAATTTTTTTCTTATAAAATTACGCATATTATTCATTTAATACACTTCAACGATATAAATGCATGTTTTATGCAAATAAAAGGGAGCATGACATGAACAGCTGCTTGAAAGTTTCCTTTCTTAGCAGCTGTCAATCGTTAGTGAACTAAAATTGCTAAATTTTAGTTCGTCTTCACGCCCCCGCAAGCGCAAATAGGCTCGCAGCGTTCGGATTTCCGACGTTGCGAGCCCATTTGCGTACTGCGCTGTTCGATTTTTTTAAGAGGTTGCCTGACTTATGTCATATCCTCTACAGATACTATTTTTCTTCGAATTCACCGTTGATGACATCATCAAATGATTTTTCAACATGATTCGGTCGTTCTGGAATAATAATTGCTAATAAAATATAAACTAAGATCCCCGGAAAGGCTACTGAACAGACACTTAATAATACATAAATCACCCGCACAAAGGTAGCATCCCAGCCGAGGTAGTCGGCAATTCCACCACATACCCCAGCAATCATTTTATTATCACGGGAACGATATAATTTCTTACTACTCATTAATCCGTCATCCCTTTCCGAATTGAAACGTCACCAGTCATCGCCGTAAAATGCAGTTGTGTATTCGCCGTTGGATTTCTCGTTAAGGTTGTGTTCTCACCTTCCGCATTGAATAATTCCACATCCCCTGCAGTGGCTGTTGCTTGGTACCCACTGCGCGATCAATTTGTGAAACATCAATATCACCATGTTTTGATAATACATTAGCTGTATTGGCGAACGTTGGATTATCAATTGTAATATCATCAGCCGCCGTCAACTTGGTCGTTTCACTTTCAACATTTTCTAACACTGCTTCATGCGCCACGGCAGTTAATTGCTTTACTTTAACATTCCAGATTTCTAAATCGCCTGGCTTAGTTACATGTGTATTAACCCTTAACGCAGCTAACTGATCCTTCGTCACCGTAATAATCAACTTTCCACTTTGGGTTGGACGATCTTGCCCCCAAACGGTCGCGTCTTTCAATTGCACCCGTGGTTGGGCCTTGGCCTTACTAACTTGCTTAATCGATAACGTTTCACCATCATTAGTAACCTTTAACTTCACATTAGGGTTACCTTTATAGTCGACTTGCGCATGCTTACCAGTCTTAATTACCACATCCGTATGATTAACATCAACCGTCAACCGCTTAAATGAACCAGTATCTTGCCATTGTTGATGTTGCGCTACCGAATTAGCTTGGCTAATCGCTTGGACATGCGGGAAATTGGAAATATCAACGGCCTGCGACCACCGCCAAAGTAACCGGCAACGGCAATCACGACCCCGATAATGAGCATGAAGAAACTTGTTAGATACCATTTTTTTCATTACGCATTACCTCCTCGTTGGGTCCGCTTTGTCACAAATTTTCCTAAGCTTCTAGCCACCGGACGGCCGCCTTAAAAATTAACCAAAAGACTGGTAGCAATAATAATCCAATGGCTAATTCCACTAACCCTAGTCCGAGATAATAAACTCCCGTTAACGGTGCATTCATTAATAATAAGGCACCGCTAACCAATGAAGTCCCCCCAAGACCAAAGCCAACTAAGGTCAGGGTTAACATTAAAATGACACACGTCATAATCACCCCAATTACAATCCCGAAAATGGCCATTAAAGCAGCTAAGATGACGGCCGTAATCGTACCCCAGATTGGTAACGTAATTAATAATAAGACCATTAATAAGAAAATTTTAGGTAACGTCAAATTCCGGACAAAATCTTGCCGTCGATTACCAGTTTGATTAGCAGCTCGCTGTTGTCGATAGGCTTCCTTGGCAACCTCACGCGGTTCGCCAAACCGGTTAACTATTTCATCCCAAGTTAAATCACCGGACACTTGCAGTGCTTGGCGATATTTATCAACAATCGCAATCCGTTCATCAGGTGATAAACGGCGCAATGCTTGCGATAATTGATCGAGATATTTTTCTTGATCCATCAACTTTCTCCTCCTCTGTTGGTTGATATCTCTATTATAGATATTCAATTAGTTAAGCGTCAATTTTTTTGTAACAAAAAATGTAATAATTGTTTCTAACCACCAAAATTAAAATCCCCGCCATCACAGTGACGAGGATTTTATTATCACTATTTGGCAAAGTGCGCCCGTAATTTATAAATCGGTTGCCCCTTGGCCGCAAATTTTTGTTCATATTCCGTTTCGACGTTGCCTTCGTTTTCATCGCTGTGATGTAAATCTAACCAAACACCATCAAAAATCATTCCATAGTTATTTAAACTCGTTAATGAATATTGGAATAGTCCCATGTTGTCAGTCTTAAATTCAATACTACCTTTTGGAACCAACACTTGTTGGTAATTAGCTAAGAATGACTTATACGTTAACCGGCGCTTTTCATGGCGCGTCTTAGGCCATGGATCAGAGAAATTCAAATATAATTGATCAATTTCGCCATCCGCAAAGTAGGTATCTAATCCTGCGCCATCAGCCCGAACAAACGTTAAATTCGGTAAGTGTTCTGGTTCCGCCTTCTTGGCCGCAATCGCCGCCACCGTTGATTCGATTTCTAACCCAATAAAGTTGTATTGCGGGTATTTTTTTGGCCATCCCAATAATGAATTGGCCTTTTCCCATCCCAACTTCCAAATGTAATGGCTGTGCCTTTTCAAACCGGCTTTGCCAATTTCCCTTAAATTCAGCTGGGTTCAAACTAATTAATTCGGGGTGGCTTTCTAAATATGGTTCCGCCCACTTCTTATGTTTAACTCGCATTTATTTCTCCTTCAAGTAACGCTTCGATAAACTCCACGTTATTAGTCCGACCACTATTATAAGGCCTAGCACCAAATTTATCCAGTGCCAGGGCGAGCGCCACGCTATCAAACTCAAGCCGAGCCACTCAATTACTAAGACTTTCCGGACTAATTGTAACCAACTCGTCGCCGCTGTCGTCGTTGTTGGATACAATTGTGGCATTGGATTATGATCGAAGTGATGGAATAAGGGGCCGAATTGCCCAGCAATTACATATACCCCCACGACCATCAATAAGGTTTGAACCCATGGGATGGGGATTACAGCCACCGCGATTCCAACTACTAAACTCAACCGGACAATTAAATCACCATAATCACGTTGCCGTACCAACGCCCGCGCATACAAATCTCCCCAGACGGTTCCATCACTCAACCAATTAATTAGCCAATTTAACCATCGGCGGCGCTTAACCTTGATTGGTAAATTCGGCACATCCGTAAACAAATTAAAGAATCGATAAATCGATAATAAGCGCTCGTTTTCATATTCAATCGCAGCCCGCCAATTAAATTCCGGCTGCCAACGCCAACTTACCAACCAGCCCAAGCTTGCCCCCAGTACTGCGAAAAATGGATTCATCACGATCAAAATAGCAATCACGCCAGGCCAAAGCCATTGGAGGACTTGCCAGCCGCGGTTTGATTGATTCACTAAGCGGAATTGGGCTAATTTAAACCACGTTAACTTAACCAAACTAATTGTAACCACCAGAATTCCTATCGTACTCCAACTTACGGGATGTAACCGCACATATAATGGTAAGGCGACCACACTCCAGCTCCACGCCAGTAGCAATCCCAGCGGATAACTATAACGTTTCACTTCACGCATTAACGTGGTGGTTTGACTCGTTTGTGGTAATAAGAACACTGGATCCGGATCCTTAATAAATAAAGCTAATCGTCCCCATTGCACGGCAATCGTCAACCAAACGACCACTAGCACATTCCACCACCATTGTTGTGGCGTTACTTGCGGTAATATGCCTTGATAACCAAAAGCAGCCGCCCCAAACAAGAAGAACATCGCAATTACAAAATGATCATTAAAGACATACCGCCAATAGCGGAAATATTGCAGCCATTGATCCCGCGTCGGGTTTGATAAAGTTGTTTAAGCATGTTGATCACCTTGCGCTAATTGTAAATATATCTCGTCCAAACTAGCGCCCGGTTGCTCAGCTTGTAACTCAGCTAACGTTCCGCTGGCTTGTACCCGCCCATTCGCTAGTAGCACAAATCGATCACAATATTGTTGCGCCGTCGCTAAAACGTGGGTCGACATTAAAATCGCCACCCCGGCCTGCTTTTTAGCTTCTAATAAGACTAATAAATCACGAACAGCTAACGGATCAAGGCCATAAAAAGGTTCATCAATCACTAACACTTTAGCATCTGTCATCAAGGCGGCACAAATCATGACTTTTTGTTTCATCCCCTTGGAAAAGTCCACCGGGAACCAATCTAATTTATTGTTGAGGCGGAACGTGGTTAATAATTCATCTGCGCGTTGCCAAGCAACTTGTTCATCTAAACCATAGGCTTTGATGACTAAATCAAGATGTTCGCGCAACGTTAATTCTGGGTATAAAATAGGCGTTTCTGGGATGTAAGCTAAAGCTTGTTTATAGGCATTCGCATCCGTCTTTAAACTAACACCATCAATTTCAATCGTTCCTTGTTGCGGGGTTAACATCCCAATAATATGATTAATCGTGGTTGATTTACCGGCCCCGTTCAAACCAATTAAACCAACTAATTCACCGGATTTGACCTCAAAATTAACGTCATGCAAAACCGACAGTTGGGAATACCCCCCAACCAAATGTTGAATCGATAACATTCTTTTCTCCTTAAATACTTCTTTAATACTAATAATAGAGATTTATGATGCTAATTGCAATTTTCTACCGCGCCAAGACTTGCACAACTTCCGAAAAATCGTCATACTAATAAAAAACGAAACGAGGTTCTTAATTATGGAAGATTGTATTTTCTGCAAAATCATTAATGGTGACATTCCTAGCTACACAGTTTACGAAGATGACGTTGTGAAGGCCTTTTTAGATATCTCACAAGTGACCCCTGGCCATACCTTAGTCATCCCCAAGCACCACGTTGCCAACCTATTTGAATACGATGATAATTTAGCCAAGGAAGTCCTTAGTCGCTTACCAAAAATTGCCCGCGCCATCCAAGCTAGCGATCCTAGCATTGTCGGCATGAACGTCATGAACAATAATGGTGAAGTGGCCTACCAAAGCGTCTTCCACAGTCACTGGCATTTGATTCCTCGCTACGCTGACGATGATGATTTCTCAATTCATTTTGGTGATCACACTGACCAATATGATGATACGAAATACGCCGCCGTGCAAGCTGCCATTCAAAAGCAATTCGAGGCTCAATAATGATTAAAGAACTTTGGCAAAATGTTCAACAAGTTCGGCATGCTTGGCAACAAGTCCATCAAGCAACGAATGAATTAACGCAAGCCATGAACCAAGTTACCCCCGTCATGCGGGCAATTAATCAACGGGTTGAACAATATCACCATCACGTTGCCACCATTGAACAACGGTTAAAATCTAGTAAATAGTTAAAAAGCGGTCCATTTCAGGACCGCTTTTATATTTATGGTAACCACTTAATCGTCGCCCCAACAATATGCGATTTGTTAGGCTTAGCTTGGGCTAAATGCAACGCTTTGAATGGATATAATGATCGGTATTGTAATTGTTGTGGTGGCATTGGTAATTCGGCTAACGTTTGGAAGTATTGTTCTAAGGTTCCTAAGCGCATAGCCATCACCAATCCAGCAATATTTAACCGCACCGCTTTCGATAAAAAGGCCACATCCGGGGCGGGAATCGGGTGTTGCAAAACTAATTTCCACGTATCATTATCCTTAGCAAAAATTAGTTGATAGATTCCCTTCGCCACCCCGGCCTCTAATAAGGTCTCATTGGCTAAATTTTGTACCTCTTGTTGGACCTCACTCGCTAACTGGGTTGGGTATTGGCGGAACGTCCCCGCAATTTGCTGCGTTTGCGGATCAGGTAACTCATCAATCATTCCTAAGGGATAAATCACATTACCATCAAACAACACATTCACGGCCACCGTTGGCGTAGTCGTAGTAAAATCATGCGGTGCATCAACCATTTGAAGCGTCATGACCTTGTCCGCCCACGTTGTTTCCGCTAAGAATTGCCGCATTTCCGCCGCCATCGCTGGGACTAAAATAATTGCTGGCTGTTCCAAATAAGCAACTTCGCGAACTACTTCGGTCGTCCGAGGCTCAACATAAATTTTATCCGCTACCACGCTTGCCATCGTCACAGAACTGGGATTGTCATTCAATAAAATTACTTGATATCCTTGGGCTTTGAGAGCTTGCATCACTTGGGTCGCGACATAATCATTAGCCGTCCCATTCCCTAAGGCCCGTGGCCCGGCCCTACGACTAATACTCGTTTACCAGGTGCCGGCTGACTTTCATTTTCCCGTTCAAAACTAGCATAGAACCGAGCCGAATGTTGTTCAAACTCACCCGCTGCCGGATCCACTTCTTTATATGTCCGATTGACTTGCCAAGTTTGGCTAGCAGTCCGAATCGTTTCAAATGATTGCTCCGTAATCCGCGCAATGGTTGCATCCGGCAAGCCCAAATCCTTGGCTTGCCGATAGATTTGGGCGTCCCAAGTTCCAGTATAAAGTTGCTCCATCACTTGTTGGACCCGTTTCAATTCACTAATATAGTAACTTTCAATGTGGGTTAATTCCGCAATTTCATCCGTACTATATCCGCGCCGTAAGGCTTCAAAAATTGAATAAATCCGGTTCGCTTCGGGATGAATTAATACTTGATCTAATTGCGAACTCGTTAATTGGTGCATGGCTGCTAAGCGAGTCTTTCCAAAGTCATCCTCTTGATAAGTCAAGGCTTTGACTAATGCTTCTGGAACACTCCGCCCAATTCCAACGGCCGTCCCAATTGACCGTTTTTGCGTTCCCAATCGCCAATTAGCTTCTGGTAAGAACATGTGGGCAAAGATTGGAACCCGGACGGCAGTACTATCAGTGACGGGTTCGGTAATCGCCGTATAGGGCGCATACTGGTTCCTAAATCAATTTCCCGTAACAATTGCCCAGTATATAAACAGCCCACGACTTTTGACAATGGGTACCCTGTTGCTAATTCAACAAATGACGTCGTCCGATCAAAATATGGGCTCACCTTAGTGACGTACATTTTTGATGGCGGCGATCAATCGCAAATTGGACATGGTTAACCCCTACAATCCGCAATTTGCGCGTAATCTTAAAGGCTAACTTCCGTAAAGTTTGTAATTCCCGATCAAGTAACGTTTGAGCCGGCGTTACCGCATACGAATCGGCGGCATGAATCCCAATTGGATCAATATTTTCGACTGTAGCAATTTCAATTAGCGTCCCACTTTGATCCCGACAAACTACGACTTCAACTTCTTTCATTCCTTGCAGACTTTGTTGAATCGCAACTTCTTTCTTCTTCGAAAGTGCCTGTGCTTCCATAAAATTGGCTTCAAATGAGGCATCATCAAAAGCAATTTTGGGCGTACTGGTTCCTTGCGCTGAAACTGGCCGACTAACTAACGGATAGCCATATTCACGGACCATTTCATAAGCCGCTGCATAGTGATCCGCCACTTGTACGTGCTTAACTGGCGCCCCAATTTGTCGTAAGGTAGCTGCTAACATTGGTGGGTTAAGCACCGTTTTAATACTAGTCAACGAAATCCCCACCAAGCGCGTTGGTAACGTTTCAAAAACACCAGTTGCTTGCACTTCTCGCAGTAAATCAAACGTCCAGCGTTCCCCAAGCGTGGGAACTACGATATCAGGTTGATATTCCTGGATCACATCCACCACATTAGTGACGGTTAACGGCCGAATTTCAACATGATCAACTTGAAAATTACTTTCTAAACTTTGGGCAAAGGGGTTGTTATTAATGACAATCGTTTCCCAGCCCCGTTGCTTAAACGTTGCTAGCAAATTAACCGCCGTTAAATCGAGTTCATCACCACGATAAACAGTATCGGCCCCGGCCCCAACTAATAGGACACTTGGCATAACTCACATTACCCCTTTCGTAATTTAATATTTTCCATAAATTCATCAATTAACGGATTGGTATCATCGGGCCCCGGCGCCCCATCCGGATAAAATTGAACCGAAAAGGCTGGGTAAAACCGATGCCGTAACCCAATTACCCCACCCGTAATTAAATCTAAATACGTAATAAATAGTTCTTGGCGATTGACGGATTCCTTACTAATCCGGTAAGCACTATCTTGTTGCGCATACATAATATGATCCGTAATCACTTCCAAAATTGGATGGTTGCTGCCATGATATTCAACAGCTTGGCGCGTACACTCAGTGCCGTTAGCCAAAGCAAATAATTCATGTCCCAAGCCAAAGGCCATCATGGGAACCTGAGCTTGCAAATCACGAATCATTTGGAGCACGGTCGGCTTCAAATCATGCGGATCTCCTGGGCCGGAACTCAACACTACCCCCGCGGGATCCAATTGCATAACCTCTTCCGCCGTCACGTTGTATGGCAACACGGTCACATTACATTTCCGGCGACTTAATTCCCGTAAAATCCCGTTTTTCAAACCAAAGTCAATCACCACGACACTTTCGCCGACATCGGGATTGGGATATGGTTTGGGGGTCGAAACTTGGGCCACTTGTTGATTCGTAAGCACCGTTGCGTTTAATTGATCAAACGCATGATCATCGGCCACGGGGACTAAGCTGCCCCGCATCGGCCGTCCCGCTGCGCGCAAATGCCGCACTAATGCCCGTGTATCAATATCCGTAATGCCCGGAATATTATGTTTCTTGAGGTAGGCATCCAAGCTCCGCGGATCATCATCCGCTAACGTCCCCGTATTATGTACAATCACCCCTTTAATCGTTGGCTGAATTGATTCATACAAGTTGGAGCTAATTGGCAAATTTCCAATATTAGGTTGCGTAAATACAACCAGTTGATTGTAATAAGCTTGGTTGGTAATTAATTCTTGATACCCCGTTAAGCTAGTATTAAAAATTACTTCCCCAAACGAGACAGCAGGGGAACCAAATGCCCGACCATTAAAGACCGTGCCATCATCTAAAATTAAAGCTTTTTCAGCCATCTTGCCGCCCCCTCTTCTTTCTAAAGCGCATCCGTTTGATCAAGGCGCGCTAATTGAGTTGCAAACCATTCCGGCAATGGAGCCGTAAACGTCATCACTTCCCCCGTAACTGGATGGGTAAATCCCAGGGTCCGCGCATGTAGGTATTGGCCATTGCCAGGCAATGTTTTCCGCGGACCGTATACTGGATCACCAGCCAACGGATGATTAATATATTTCATATGCACGCGAATCTGGTGCGTCCGCCCCGTTTCTAACCGACAGCTGACCAACGTATAGTGTTGATACCGTTTCAAGACTTCAAAATGTGTTACTGCCGGGCGACCATTGGCAACGATGGCCTGTTGTTGGCGATTCTTTGGCGAACGACCAATAGGCGCATTAATCGTTCCTCGCTCTTCTTTAATCACACCATGCACTAAGGCAACATATTCCCGCTCATTGGTTTTCGCCTTTAATTGCGCCGTCAAGCTTTGGTGCGCGCGATCCGTTTTGGCAACCATTAATAATCCTGACGTATCTTTATCAATCCGGTGGACAATGCCGGGCCGAAATTCGCCGTTAATCGTTGAAAGTGGAGCATGATATAACAACGCATTTACTAATGTCCCATCAGGATGCCCCGGAGCGGGGTGAACGACCATCCCTTGGGGTTTGTTCACCACCAACACGTCATCATCTTCATAAACAATGTCCAACGGAATATCTTGGGCTACTAAATCAATCGCTTTTGTTTCTGGCGGTGTAATTTGAATTTCATCGCCAACTTGCACCTTATACTTCGCCTTCATCACTTGACCGTTGACTAAGACCAATCCATCATCAAGCCAGTGCTTTAATTGTGAGCGTGAATACTGACTAAATTGGGTCGCTAATACTTTATCTAAGCGTCCGGTCATGGTATCCGTAATGGTTAACTGTTTTGTTTCCACGTTAATCCTCCCGCAGAATTAAAATAATCAATAAAATCGTCCCGACGGTTAAGCAAATATCCGCTATATTGAAAATCGGAAAATTGATAAACTTGGTCATGAACATATCGACCACATAGCCTTGCATTACTCGGTCAATTAAATTCCCAATTGCCCCGGCCATAATTAACACAACCGCCACACAGTGAACCGGCTTGGTCTTGACATGTTTAATCAAATAATAAGTTCCAATCACCAACACGATAATGCCAACGGTAATTAAGGGGCCTTGCATCCCGGCAAAACTACTCCAAGCTGCCCCATCATTATGGACATTGGTCAGCGCTAAAACCTGTGGAATGATCGTTTTAGTTTGTCCTAACTGTAAATGTACCACCGTCCACCACTTCAACCCTTGATCAGCTAATACTAAAATTACTAACCACAATAAGTATGCCCCCATGGTACATTGCCCTCCTAATCAATTGTTAAATGTTGTTGAATTGCCAATTGCGCTCGTTTTGACAGCGTTAACGTAAACCATTGCCCGTTTACCGTAAACATCGTCGTTTTCCCTTGCGTGGTAAAATGCCGGACGGACGCCCATTCAATTTCTACCGCTCGTGATTGCCAGATTCGATTAATAATTAAACGCGTCGGAGTTATCACAATCGTCCGCCGGAATAAGACTAAACTGGCCACTAAGAGCCAAATCGCGATTAACACCGCCGTCCAGGGATTAAAAACGGTAATTTCCAACCAAATAATCACCCCCACAATTAAAATCATCATAATCCAACACCAATTAATAATGGTGGTGGTTAAATCTGGTTGATAGAAGAACTTTTGATTTGTTACCATATGAATACCTCAATTCAATTTGGAAGTGATAATTAATGATTAAAATTTATACTGATGCCGCCGTTCGGCCCATTGATCAGCAAGCAAGCGCCGGCTGTGTCATTGTAACTGACCAGCAACAATACCAACTTAAAACAGCGCTCGGCCCAATGGATAATCACCAAGCCGAGTTTGCGGCTGCGATTTGGGGCTTTGAACAACTACAAACGTTCCAGTTGCCACCACAAATTGTCATGTTTTATACTGACAGCCGCCTCGTCAGTGATGCGATTACGAAAAATTATAGCCATCACTATGCCCAACAACTAGCCTTATTAAACAACCAGTTAGACCGGTTTGATCCCGTTGTTGTGCAATGGATTCCTGATCGCGATAACCAAGGCGCCCATCACTTAGCATTGCAGGCCCTTTCATAGTCAATCCAGATAATATTATATCAAAAATGTAGGTCGTGAGCCCAGTATAAAAGCCAACGGTAGCTAATCACAAAAAGGGACCCGCAGTGTTCGTTTTCCGACACTGTGGGTCCCTTTTTTTTGTTTATATACTCACGTAGCAATGTACGCTACTCACAATTGTGATGATGTTCGCAGCGTCGCTCTAGCGCGATTCTAAGCACTAATCACATTAGTAGTGATGCTCCGCCTAAACTTCCTATGGCTAAGCCAACCTCCTCCGATGGAAGTGCCTTCCATCGCACGGGAGGCAAGGCTTACCCTACGGAAGTTTTTAACGGCGTCGCATACTAATTCGCATACTAATTACTATCGTTGTTTTTTTGCCCCAATATTGGAACAAGTCGGTCCGTAATACCCCGTTATATAATTTCCGTTTCTTCGTTGCCGGTGCCCCGTAATACGTTTCAAATTCAAGATCCGCCGTTAAAATATACTTGCTCCAAGTTGGCATTTGTTGGTAAATCTTCCCCATGTCACGGTACAATTCTCGAACGCTGGCTTGATCACTTAACCGTTCCCCATATGGCGGATTAGCAACGATTACACCATTAATTTTATCCGTATGCCAATCTTTAGCCGCTAATTGTTTAAACGTTACCGATTGACTTAACCCGGCCGCCCGGGCGTTTTGTTGGGCAATTTCAACCATCTTTTGATCAATATCATATCCGGTAATATCTAATTCAATATCATAATCAGCCAAGCTATCCGCTTCATCTTTAGCATCATCTAATAAATTAGCGGGTGTTAAATTACTCCACGCATCAAAGACAAACCCACGATTAATCCCCGGCGCAATATTATGTCCAATCAGGGCTGCTTCAATCGGAATCGTCCCCGAACCACACGTTGGATCAACAAACGGATTATCTGGGAACCAGTGGGCTAACATTACTAAAGCGGCCGCCATATTTTCCTTCATCGGGGCCGCCCCCTTGGCTACCCGATACCCCCGCTTAAACAAACTATCCCCGGTAGTATCAAGGGTCAGCAAGACGTGATCTTTATCAATCGCCACTTCTAACGGGTACTTATCTCCCGTTTCACTCAAGCGTGTCCGGCGATGATAAACACTACTCAACCGTTCGACAATTGCCTTTTTCGTAATTGATTGAACCGTTGGTACGTGGTGCAATTGGGAATGGTGGCTACTCCGCCCCGCCACGGGGAATTCGGCATCAAGCGGCAAATATTCTTCCCACGGCAAAGCTTTCGTTTGTTCATATAACGTATCAAAATCACGGGCATCAAATTCACCCACAATAATCTTAATTCGGTCAGCAGTTCGTAACCATAAATTGGTTTTCGCCACATCCGCCATCGTTCCCGTAAAGCGAACCCGCCCATTTTCAGTTTTAGTTTGATAGCCTAAATCTTTTAGTTCACGATTGACTAACGCTTCAATTCCCGAAGCAGCCGTCGCCATTAATTGATAAGTTTGCACTAATTTTCTCCTTTAATTGCCTGGCCACCATGTTGGTAAGCGACTTGATATGGTAATACTTGTTCGGTTAGTCCTTGAATTAAACACTGCCCCGTCGATAAAGTTGGTAATTTGGTTTGCATAATTCCCAACGACTGCCATTCTGCTTTGCTCCCCAAATAATGCATCATTTGATGAGCAAATTGTGATCGTAACCGGGCCGGCAAATCAAGTGGGGATTGCGTTGTAACAACCATCGTTAAGCCCACTTTACGACCTTCCCGCGCGACTTGAAATAACCCATTAGCAGCTAATTGATGCTCATCCGTTGGTAAGTAGCGATGGGCTTCATCTAAAACTACTTGGACTGGGAACCGTTCTGCCGTTTGTAAGCGATAATTAAGCATCGTTTGATATAGCACCGACAAGACAACTTGTTGACTCAGTGCTAAATCCTTTAATAAGGATAAATCAATCACCAACGTCCGGTGCTGACTCGGATGCTTTAAAAACATTTTTAACACAAAGGTTAATTCACTTTGAACGCCGTTGCCCGGTGTTAAAGCAAATAATCGCTGATAAATCGGGTCATGTAATTTTGTCCTCATCGCTTGCATCATTGGCCACGCCGCATGAACTTGTTCCGGATCAACTTGTTGGCCCAGTAGCGTATAGTCCGGTTGGTGCGCGTCCGGCGCGACCATCACCTGACGCCATTGAGTTGGCAATAAGGTAACGGGATAGCTATCACTCCAACTTCCTAACCGCCTTAACATTCCTTCCCAGGTCGCTTGTGCTTGACCACACCAATCCCAAGGTTGCTTCACATTTGCGACATTGGCTTGATACCGCAATGTTTGGATCGCTTGCTCAATTTGCTGTTCCTGTAATTGAGTCACTGGTGGTAATTGCAATAGTTGTTGCAATTGTGGCCAGGATAAGTTGCCCGGATCAAGATACGCATTGTCACCAAACCGATACGTAATTGTATTTGGCAACTTGGCATACTCACCAGTTGGATCAAAGACAATCGTTGTTTGATTGGCCTGTTGGAGTTCACTTAAGAGCCCTAACGCCGTCGTCGTTTTGCCACTCCCAGTTTGGCCAACAATTAATAAATGCCGCTGAACTAAATCAACGGCCTTGATAGCCCCTTGATGATTAATTGGAGTTAGCCACATTAAACCTCACCTCTTTAAGTGTCCATACTGCGCTTTTATTTTAACATAATCATTTGTCCACAAAAAAAGCCCGGTTAAAAACCGGGCACCTGGCATGTAAACTCCTGTAGGCCATGTTTTGTCAAAGTATTATTTCAGGCCAAATAATACCGTGGTAATCATCTATCTCAGTATCATAAATGATACTCCCCTGGAATCACTTCAATTCGTTATCCAAAGCTCCCCTACCAAAGTTTGGGTTTACCGCTTGAGGGGTTTACCGCGTTCCACCAACTTGGTTTCCCAAATTGTATCGTCACTGTGGCACTTTCAGGAATACTTTGGCATAGTCAAAGACCGTAGCCATTTTTTTTCCGCCGTCACCTATCAAGTAGGTGCCCCGCCTTATTTTTTTTCAGCGAGCACAAACACTACAGGCATCGCAGCCTGTGCGAGCATGGACCTTCCTAACATAACAAAAGTTACGCTCGATTACCCGAAGCTTACAGATGAATATTATATACTATTTGATTTTAAATTACAAATACTCATCGTATTGATTGGCATCGGCATCCGTTGCCCCAAAAACTTGTCGTTCCAAATTAGCCACTCGGCGCGCTAAATCTTCATAAGCTGCCGGCAACGTTGCACTTGGATTAACTTGTGGCGTTGGGTTAACCGTTGCAACTGGAGTCGGTTGCGCAGGAGTTGACACCGGCTGAGCAGTTTGTGCCGCCGTCAATTCAGCTTCTAAGCGTTGGTTTTCCGTTTCTAACCGCTTGAGTTCCGCTTCATAGGCATAGTAATCCTTAATCACATCATCTAAAAACGTATCAACGTCAACGCGATCATACCCTTTTCCCATTCCACGTTCAATAAATTGCTTATCTAAAATATCTTCGGGCGTAAAATTGAGTTGAACCATTTGTTCACCACCTCATATTAAGTTATTTATTGTTAGTCTAGCAAACCCCGCTTAAAATACCAACTATTTTTATTCTCCATACGTTTCAGCGTCCTCACGTTGTTGCTCAGCCCAATTTTCGGCGGCTTCTTGGAGTTCGTCCATCATAATTAAACTAATTTCATAGTCCGGCGCTGTTGCTTGATAGCTTTGGGCCCCTTGATAATCCCAATATGGTTTAGCGTGTTGATCAGGATTTAATTCTTGTTCGGGATCAAAAACCATTAATAAGTAATCTGAATGTTCCATTAAAAATTGTTGATAGCGACGCAATTGTTCCGGTCCTTGGTATGGTAAATTACTAACCTCCCCGTAATAATCTACTTGCGCCACCATTTGTTGTAATTTAAATTGATTACTTTCATTCCACTGCCGGCCAAATTCAGCAAATGGCATGATTAAGCTCGTTTTCAATTGGGGATAATCAACTTTTAATTCGTTAGCTACCTCCAGGCCCCAGCGTTCAACTCCCATTTGTGGTCCCGCAATCACCCACACTTCATCCTCCGTTTGATTTAAAAGTTGGGTTAAACGCTCGGTTAATACCATTTTAATTACCGTCACTTTCGTATCTTTATCTTCAAACACACCTAATTCATAACTCCGGTAACCAGTTAACCAAATTCTTCGCATCGTTTTATTCCTTTCCAAGTCATTCAATCCCCTAACGTCGCCAAAGGAGCGATTGTTTGCTATAATATACCACATAGCTAAGGGAGGATGACAAATGGCGATTAAATATCCCAATGGGGTGAACCCGGCGCGCCATACGCCCGCCGGTAATCCTCAACTGAGTACCACTCCATCCACTGCCAAGCGGGGGATGACACTAGAAAGTGAACTCAATCAAAGTAATCAATATTATGTGACAACGGGGCAAGCCGTAATCTACAAAAAGCCAACCCCGATTCAATTAGTCAAAGTTGATTATCCTAAACGAAGTGCCGCAGTCGTAAAGGAAGCCTATTTTAGGCGCCCATCAACGACTGATTACAATGGTGTTTATCGCGGGAAATACCTTGATTTTGATGCTAAAGAAACGCAACACCTGACGTCGTTTCCATTGAAAAATTTTCATAAGCACCAAATTGATCATTTTCGGCGCTGTCTGAAACAAGCTGGGATTTGTTTTGCAATTATTCGCTTTACTAAATTGCATCAAACATATCTCTATCCAGCCGCCTTGTTAATCAAGCTTGGGATGCCCAAGCCAACGGTGCTCGTAAGTCAATTCCCTTATCAACAATTCAACAGGATGGGTTTGTCATTCCGAATCGATTAGCCCCGCCATTAGATTACTTAGTGGCCGTTGATCAATATTTAGCAACCATCAATTTAGGAGGATCTCATGAAGTCAAATAATCAATCCGATTGGCGACAAAAATTGCGCGCCACTGGTCATTATTTACGAACAAATAAACTTTTTTTTGGAAACGATTTTTCCAATGGAGCGCTGGTATCATCACGCTCTTATTAATTGGCGGAATTACCCTCTTCTTTTTCTATGCCTCAAGTGCACCATCCATTACGCAAGATGACTTGAAGGCCCAAACAGGGACGGTAATTTTAGATGCCGATAATCGGATTGTCTCACGACTAGGCGCCCAAAAACGTCAATACGCTAATAGTAGCGAATTACCAAAATCATTAAAGAATGCCGTTGTTTCAGTAGAAGATCATAACTTCTATCATGAAAAACTCGGGGTTTCACCATCCCGGATTATGAAAGCGGCTGTGTCAAACGTCTTTAATCTCGGTGGTGAAGGTCTCCAAGGTGGGAGTACCATTACGCAACAATTAATTAAGTTATCTGTCTTCTCAACCGCCCGTTCTGATCAAACTTTCAAACGGAAGGCCCAAGAAGCTTGGTTAGCTTACAATATTTCCAAACGCTTCTCCAAAGACCAAATTTTAACTTACTACTTAAACAAAGTTTACATGGGGAACGGGGTTTATGGGATGAAGACCGCCGCCCAATACTACTACGGAAAAGATTTAGATCAACTCTCCCTAGCAGAAACGGCCCTCTTAGCCGGGATTCCCCAATCACCATCCGTTTACAACCCCTTATCTAACACGAAATTAGCCAAAGAACGGCGCGACATCGTCTTAGATGCCATGGTTAAGAATAACTACATTTCTAGTTCCCAAGCCGCACAAGCTAAGCAAGTTAGTGTTACAGCTAATTTAGATAAGAGTCACGGGAACGTTGAATCCAGTGGTTCTGAAGTTGACTCTCAGGTCGTTGATCCATACGTCAAGGAAGTCATTAACGAATTAGTTTCCAAAGGTTACAACCCAACCACTAACAGTTTACGGGTGCACACGAATTTAGATACGGAAGCCCAACAACATCTTTATGATGAAGCCAATGGTGGTATTGGCTTTGAAAGCTCCAATCTGCAAGCTGGGGTGGCCGTCGTTGATCCCCACAATGGTCAAGTGGTAGCCATGTTAGGGGGCCGGAACTTACCAAAGAACACCGTTTATGGTTACAACCGGGCCACCCAAAGTTTCCGGAGTTCTGGTTCGACCGCCAAGCCAATGATGGATTATGGTCCGGCTATCGAATACTTACACTGGCCAACTTTCAAAGTCGTGGCCGATACCCCAATGCAATGGCCCGATGCTGGAGGATTAATTCGGGACTTTGATAATAGCTACGAAGGTAATATTTCTATGCGAACGGCCCTCGTTGAATCACGGAACGTGCCCGCCATCCGGGCCCTCCAAGCCGTGGGAATTGATAAAGCCACGGAATTCTTAAAAGGCTTAGGAATCAGTCAAAAGAAACCTTACCACTACCAAAATGGGATTGCCTTAAACGTTTCCCCACTCCAAGAAGCCGCTGCTTATGCTGCTTTTGCTAATGGTGGTATTTACTACAAGCCTTACTATGTCACGTCAGTTACAACGCAAGAAGGCACCACGAAGACCTTTGCTAAGCAAGGTAAACGCGCAATGAGTAAAGGAACCGCCTTCATGATTACGAACATGCTTCAAGGCGTCTTCTCCGGTAATGGATCCGGGACCGAAGCCTACTTAAGTGGTGTTAACCAAGCTGGTAAGACCGGGACGACCAACGCTGACGGTGGGAATCAAGCCGGGATTTTAGACTCCTGGTTAACTGGTTACACTAAGAATTACGCCGTTTCAGTTTGGACTGGTTACGATAACAACAAAACTACCATGTCTGACTCTGGTGCTAATGGTGCCAAGTACTTGTACAAGTCAATCATGCGCTTCTTAGATAACCGAAACCACGCTAGTAACTGGACAATGCCTAGTGATCTTGAAGCCGTGCACGTCCAAGGGGTAACGCAATACATGTTTGTTGATTACCCATTTAGCATTGAATATGCTTCCGGGGGTGCAAAGAAATCTAGTTCATCAAACTCATCAAGTTCGTCTAGTTCATATAGTTCATCTAGTTCATCATCAAGCTCAATGATGATGAGTCAATCTAGCAACGGTCAACCGGGTCAAACTGGTGGGAATGAGCCACAACCTCAACAAGGTCAACAATCATCCCAAGCACCGCAAACAAATCAGCAAAATCCTTAATCACAACAAAGAAGCTGTGACATAAGTCAGGCAACATCTTGAAAAATCGAACAGCACAGTACGCAAATGGGCTCGCAACGTCGGAAATCCGAACGTTGCGAGCCCTATTTGTGCTTGCGGGGGCGTGAAGACGAACTAAAATTTATCAATTTTAGTTCACTGACGATTGACAGCTGCTAAGAAAGTAAACTTTCAAGCATCTGTTCATGTCACGCTCCCTTTTGCTACTCATTTAACTTAATAATTTCAATTGGTGGAACTGGTCCATCACCGTCATCAGTCCCCGGTTGCTGTTGTTCAAACCGCCGTTGCTCAGCCCGCACTTGGGCAGGCGTCGTAATATTCTGTTGCTGCCACCGTAATAGAATCCGATCGATATACTTCAACGTATACTTACCGTTAACAACCGCTTCTTTGAGGGCTAATTGAATTAACTCTAGCGGATAGTGATCTTGGTCAATCCATTGATTAATATATTCGAGTTCAAAGGGTGATGGCGTCCGGCCAAATTCAACTTGAATCTGTTGGAAAATCTTTTCCCGTGTTAAGGCTTGATCGTCCGTTGCCACCGGCGTTAAATGCCCCCCTTGTTCGATGAACTGTGCCAACCGTTCCCACAAAAGACTAAAATCATACACGGCCGCTTGTTTTCCCGAGGGTTGCGTTTCTAAACGTTGAGCTAACAGGTGCTGGGTAATCATTTCGTGAATTAAACTCCCCACCTGTTGCTCATCAGTTCCTAAATGCTTGGCAATCAATGCTAGCGAAGGTTCTCGCACCCCTTGATCAATATACGAAGTTAATTCTAAATACACCATCAACTGACTGGTACTCATGCCCAAATCATGGTAATGGTGAAGCAATAAATTATTAATATTGGTACTCCCCGCCGCTAAGAGCGCTTGCCACATTTTGTCTGCCATCGTTATTCCTCCAATTTAAAAAGGCTCCGTCTAACTAGACAGTGCCTTTTTATTTTACTATGGGTAAAGCCGATTTAATAACCGTGGGAATGGAATCGTTTCCCGTACGTGATCCGTCTTGGTAATCCAAGTTAAGAACCGTTCCAATCCAAGTCCGAAACCAGAGTGTGGCACTGTTCCGTACTTCCGTAAGTCAAGGTACCATTCGTAAACCTTTGGATCAAGGCCGGCATCCTTAACTGCTTGTAATAACGTTTCGTAATCCGTTTCCCGTTCGGAACCACCAATAATTTCCCCGTAACCTTCTGGGGCTAAGAGGTCCGCACAAACATAAACATCATCGCGCGTTGGGTGATTCTTCATGTAGAATGGCTTAATTGCCTTTGGATAGTTCAAGATGAAGACCGGTTGGTTAAATTCACCCGCTAAGTACGTTTCTTCTGGAGAACCAAAGTCCGCTCCCCATTCAATATCAAAGTCCGCTGCTTGTAACATTTCAATGGCCTTATCATAGCTAATCCGTGGGTAAGGCAACTTCGTAAATGGTACTAAGCTTTCTGGATCCCGACCAAGCGTTTCTAATTCCCGCTTGCAATCATCAAGAACCGATTGGACTAAATAAGCCACGTAACGTTCTTGAACTTCAAGGCTTTCTTCTTGCGTCATGAAAGCCATTTCGGGTTCAATCATCCAGAATTCGATTAAGTGCCGCCGCGTCTTTGACTTTTCAGCCCGGAAAACTGGTCCAAATGAGTAAACCTTGTTCAAGGCTAACGCCCCAGCTTCTTCATATAATTGACCAGATTGAGATAAGTAAGCATCTTGTTCGAAGTATTCCGTGTGGAACAAGTTCGTTGTCCCTTCCGGAGCATTCCCCGTTAAGATTGGCGGATCAATCTTCGTAAAGCCTTCCTTACCAAAGAATTCGTATGTCGCCCGAATAACGCGGTCCCGAATCTTCATCATGCTTGTGGCTTACTTGAACGCAACCATAAATGCCGGTGGTCCATTAAGAAGTCGACCCCATGTTCCTTGTTCCCAATTGGGTAATCATTACTGTCACCGATTAATTCGATGTCCGCAATTTGAATTTCGTAACCGAACTTAGACCGTTCATCTTCATGAATTTCACCCGTAACCCAAAAACTTGCTTCTTGGCGTAAGTCATGGCGGGCCATTTCAAAGATTTCTTCTGAGACCTTGTTTTTTAATAAAATCCCTTGGAAAAAGGCCGTTCCGTCCCGTAATTGTAAGAAGGCAATCTTCCCACTGGAACGCTTATCCGTTAACCAGACCCCAATGCGCACCGTTTCACCGACGTGCTTGGGAGCATCAATAATGTTGATGGTTTCCACTGTCCATCCTCCTATAGATTAATTTGCTGTACTAATTTCCCCGTCTTGAAGTCAACTAAGGCGTAGTTAACCGTAGCGTGCCGATCAAGATACGCAACTTCCCAAACGAGCCGGTGATTATATTTCCCCAGGGCCGTATGGAGCACCCGATCAATTCGCTGCCGGTCTTGGACCGCATGAATTGCCTGACGACCATTAATTCCCGTGGCTTGGTCAATCACCGTCACTTGATTACGATGGTTTGGCACCAAGACTAACACTTGTTTGCCGCGTTGATCAATTCCCGCCACGGCATAATAAGTCTGATCTCGATGATAGACAAAGAAATTACTAACACTCGTTAATTTAGCCTTTGATTTGGCTAGCGCCGTCACCCGATCCTGGGCCGCCGCCCGGGGTTGATTCGCGCTGGCATAAAAAAAGCCAACTTCCAGTAACTAGTAACAAACAAGTTGCTACTAATCCCCACAGCCACCGACTTTTGAGCCAGCGAACCTGCTTGGCATTCCCCAGTTTTGGTTGGCGCTTGGCACTGTGCTGACGTTGCATAACCATTCCTCTTTCTAAAATAACATCTCGCTCATTATACCAAATTTTTAGGCCGGACTAAACCGCCCCGTGCGTTTTTAAGAACTTTTTCACCCGTCCTGCTAATTGACTGGTTGGAATTGCCGCCACCGGCATCCCTTGCGGTAACATTTTTAACACGCTTTTCCCGTAACGACGCGTAATCAAGCGCGGATCCAAAATGACCACCGTCCCATAATCCCGGTCCGTCCGTAATAGGCGACCAATTCCTTGGCGCATCCGCATAATCATTTGTGGTAAATCAACCTGATAAAACGGACTCTTACCTTGCCGTTTTAAATGCTCATGTTGGGCCTTAACTAACACGTCATCCGGTGAATCAAATGGCAACCGGGTCACAATGAGCAGCTGGAGTTGATCTTCTGGTAAATCAATTCCTTCCCAAAAACTGGCGGCGCCCAGCAACACTGAATCGGTCCCAGTCGCAAATTGCTTTAAAAGCTTATCACGATTGCCATTTATTCCCTGGGCTAAAATATCTCGTTGGTCAAATAAACTCGTTTTTCGTAAGCGACTATAAACTTGCTCAATCGTCACTAACGAATTAAATAAAATCATGGTTTGACATGGATTTTGCGTCGTAATTTCCGCAATCGTCGTGGCGAGATAATCTAAATATTCACTCTCTAATGATGGTTCAACCGCATCGCTCGCGATTAATAATTCCATTTGGTGTTCATAATCAAATGGCGAGCCAAAATGTTTCGTTTTCACGGTCTCTGGATCTAAGTCTAATTGTTGATACAAATAAGCTGATCGCTGGGAAGTAAACAACGTCGCCCCCGTAAAGACCATCGCTTTAAAGTGCGGATAAACATGGGTGCTTAAGTAATGGTTTTGAGCTAAGAGACCACCGCTTAACTTAAGATTCCCTAATTCATTTCCCTCAATATACGAGACCCAAAAGGCAGCCGCTTCATCATCCACCCCATTAGCTAATCGATGTAACTCATCATTAGCTTGGGCCAAAACGGCAAAGTGACTACTAACTGATTCATTTGATACCGATCTAGTGATAGCCAGCTATCCCGGCGCCCATCAAACAGGCGTTGTAAGGCATTAAAATGTAATTGGACACTCGCTAACGCTTGTTCAAGTCCAATCATTAATGGTTGCGTAAAGTCTAATATTTCGGCAATCGCAGCCACTGGCACCATTGCTTCCACGTAGCCGGTCGTCGCTTGACTAGCTGGCAGCAGATTTAACAAGGCCGTTTGAAATTCTTCCAACGCTTGTTCGACGGCACCTAAATCCGTTTGCAGTAATTCAATATTGTAGCTTCCTAATGGTAACTTCGCAAAGACCGCCCGTAAATTATGTTCATCCCGCTGACTAACTAAATTTTTCAACTGATTAAGAGCTGTTGATAATTTAGCAAACTCAATCGTTAACCGAGAATGGCGCATCACACTGTGACTCAAATGTTGGGCCTCATCAACGACTAAGTACGATGCTTGTTGATCATTCGTTAATTCCGCCGCATG
This sequence comes from Limosilactobacillus equigenerosi DSM 18793 = JCM 14505, assembly GCF_001311375.1. Lineage (GTDB taxonomy): Bacteria > Bacillota > Bacilli > Lactobacillales > Lactobacillaceae > Limosilactobacillus > Limosilactobacillus equigenerosi. The sequence continues at coordinate 7,466 of NZ_BBAS01000004.1, read as the reverse complement.
TTCCACCAAATAAGCGTGATTAGTAATGACAATATTAGCCGTTTGTAACGCTTGCTGCCGCCGAATTAAAAAGTCATCCCGATAGAACGGCTCATCGGGCGTTACTGTGTGCAAACCATGGTGTTGAATCGTTGCAAAATAAGGCGACCGCATCGAGTTCAGATTTAATTCATCCAAATCGCCGGTTGTCGTTTGGGTCAACCAAACTAATAACCGCGCCTTCAGTAATTGCACGTTCGCCCCGTCCTCATTCATACTTAGTGATCGAACATATTTCCCGAGGTGAATATAGTGTTGGTTTCCTTTAACAATTACGGCTTGCAATTGAAATGGTAACAACTCCCCTAATTGTTCGTTCACGACTTGGGCTAATTGTTTTTGCAACACATTCGTGACCGTACTAATAATAATTTGACCATGCGGATAAGCCAGATAACTCAAGGGCACTAAGTAACCCAACGTTTTCCCGGTCCCCGTCCCGGCCTCAATTACTAATTGTTGTGAGCCATCCGGTTGCCGAAATTGATTATAAATACTGTTCATCAACTTCGCTTGCACCGGACGATATTGATACTTGTCCCCAAAGAACGTCGCCTTTTGCTTTTTCGTTCGCGGATACGGAAATTTCCGGTGGGGGTGCTCAACCGTGCGCGGCCGAATTTTATGTAAAACAATCCCGTTGCTAACGTAATGAGCATTATCAAGGTTTACTGGCGCAGCTTCTCGCATCGCTAATTCACGCGCAAACATTACCGCTGTTTGTTCCGGTAATTTTAAATTTAACTCAGCTAGCTTAGTTAATGTAAGCGTTGGTAATTCATGTAACCGGCGCATTAAATCCATTAATAAAATCGCCGTTGCCTCGGCATCCGAGCTCGCCGAATGGGGATTATCATGTTCAATTCCCAAGTAACTCGTTAAATCCCGCAAGCGAAAACTAGGCGCCGTCGGCATTAAAATTTGACTTAACGTCACCGTATCAATCGCCGGAATCGTTAATTCTGGATACCCGGCTTTGACTAATTCCATATTTAAAAAGGAAAAATCAAAATTAACATTATGCGCCACAAACGTCGTATCCGTTAACATCGCACAGATACTTGGTGCTAATTCATCAAAGGTCGGCGCTGATTGTAAATCTCGTTGGTGAATCCCGGTTAATTGTTGCACCGCACTTGGAATCGCCACCCCAGGGTTAACTTTCGTTTCAAACTGATGAATAATTTGATTATCTTGAACTAGGACGCACCCAATTTGAATGATGCGTGCTTGGTTTTTCCAGTTCGTCCCCGTCGTTTCTAAATCAACAATCGCGTAGACGGGACTGGTAGTTGCTGCTTGCTTTCCCATCATTATTCCTCACAATCTTTGTTCCCATATATCATACTATAATCTTAAACTAAATATCTATCTTGCAATCGCAATCGTGGTAAAATTAAGACTTGGAAATAACACACTTTGAAAGGGGGCAGCCGGATGAACAAACCTGTCACATCCAGCAGTCATGCCAAAATCATTTTAATCGGCGAACATAGCGTGGTATATCAACAACCCGCCATCGCCTTACCACTCACTCAAATTCAAACAGTCGCCGAATTAATGCCGGCCACGAGTGGTCAAATCTTATATAGTGAATACTACACTGGCAATTGGCACCATTTACCCGCCTCAATGCGCGGAATCTATACTTTAATTGAACGGCTCACCATTCACTTTGACGCCATCGATGATCCATGGAAATTAATCATTACCAGTGATATTCCCCATGAACGTGGCATGGGATCATCAGCCGCGGCAGCCGTGGCCATTACCCGGGCCTTTTTTTTGATTATTACAGTACCCCACTAACAACTACCGAACTCCTAGCTTGGGCTAATATTGAAGAAACCGAAACCCACCGCAATCCCAGTGGCATCGACGCCGCGACGGTTAGCGCTACCGAACCATTATGGTATCAAAAAGGTACTTCAGCAACGACTTTTCCCCTCAATTTAAGCGGCACCATCGTAATTGCTGATACTGGAATTAAAGGGGCCACCAAGGAAGCTATCTTAGCTGTTAAACAACAATTACAAGCCGATGGCAATGCTCAGCCCTTAATTGAACATTTAGGTCAGCTGGCCCACCAAGCTAAAGCGGCCATCACGGCCAATCATTTAACCACCCTCGGTACTATTTTAAATGCCGCACACCAGGATTTAGCCAACCTTAACGTTAGCTCACCTGAACTTGACCACTTAGTGCACGTGGCGCGCCAAGCTGGCGCACTCGGCGCCAAATTAACCGGTGGTGGTCGCGGGGGCTGCATGCTCGCCCTCGCCAAAACCACGGCGGAAGCCCAACAAATTGCCGCATCATTGCGCCAGGCTGGCGCCGACCGCACTTGGTTACAACCATTGAAAGGAGCCACGATTCATGGCTAAAACTGCACGGCGCATACGAATATCGCCTTGATTAAATACTGGGGCAAGCGGGACCAAGACCTGATTTTGCCATATACTGATAGCTTATCATTAACCTTAGACGAATTTTATACCACCACTACGGTGCAATTTGACGACCAGTTAACAGAAGACCGGATTGTGATTGACCATCAAGACATGCCCTTGGCTAACATGGGAAAAGTCGTAACGGTTTTAGATCGGGTCCGGGAATTAGCCGGGATCACTACCCCCGCCCACGTGATTTCTGAAAATCATGTTCCAATGGCGGCCGGATTAGCCTCATCGGCTTCGGCCATGGCCGCGCTGGCCGGTGCGGCCAGTCGCGCCGCTGGGCTTGATTTGTCATTAACTGATTTAAGTCGCCTCGCTCGGCGGGGTTCGGGGTCAGCCAGTCGGTCGATTTTCGGTGGTTTAGTACAATGGCGCCGGGGCAATGATGATGTAACTTCATATGCCGAACCAATCCTCGAACAAGTTGATTTTGGTCTCGAAATGTTAGCCATTATGATTAACCAAGATCAAAAGAAAGTTTCCAGCCGGGGGGGAATGCAACTTTCCGTTGATACTTCACCATACTTTGCAATGTGGCCTAACGTCGTTGAACAAGACTTAACTGCCATGCAGCAAGCAATTGCCGAGCAAGACGTCGCCACAATTGGACAAATTGCCGAGGCCAATGCCATGCGGATGCATGCCCTCACCCTATCAGCTAACCCACCATTTAGTTACTTTGAACCGGCCACGATGACCGCTATCCAGGCCATTCAAAACTTACGGGAACAAGGATTGACTTGTTACTACACCATGGATGCGGGGCCTAATGTTAAAGTCATTTACGACCGCGCACACCGTGACGAAATTATCGCTGGCCTCGCCCCAATCTTTGGTCAAGACCAATTAGTTGTGGCGCAACCTGGCCCTGGGATTACATGGTTAGAGGAAGATTTACATGAATAAACAAATTGCTACCGCGCCCGGTAAACTTTACTTAGCCGGTGAATATGCTGTCGTTACCCCCGGTCATCAAGCCATCTTAATGGCCGTCAACCGACACGTGACGGCCACCATTACTCCAAGTAGGCTCGGAATTGCAACGAGCGCTCAATACCCAACCCAACATTTATTATGGCAAACGACCAATCAAACAGTCCAAGCCATCACCATTAGTCCCGCTTATCAATTTATTTGGCAGGCAATTACGACAACTAGTGAATATTTAGTTGACCTCGGTTATCAATTACAACCGTTTAATTTGCACTTAACTAGTCAGTTAACAGGAAGTAACCAACGTAAATACGGGCTCGGATCGTCCGCCGCAGTTACCGTAGCGGTCATTAAAGCGATGTTACAGGCCTATCAAGTCAAAGCACCCTTAATGACCATCTTTAAACTCGCCGCCTTAGCTCATTTAACCACCCAAGGGAATGGTTCCCTCGGTGATGTGGCGGTGGCCGTTTATGGCGGAATGATTAATTATCAATCATTTGATCGTCATTGGGTGCAAGCTTACCGGAGCACTCATTCATTAGCGACCACGATTAACATCGAGTGGCCCCAATTAGCCATTCAGCCTTTAAAGATGCCCAATGATTGGCTCTTAAAAGTTGGTTGGACTGCCTCACCGGCTAAAACGGGCCCCCTTGTTACCAAAATTAATCAATTTGCTACGAATAACCCCGAAATTTACCACGGCTTTTTACAAGCCAGTGATGACGCGGTGACCAAAATTGCTACCGCCTTGCAAACCCAAGATTGGCTCGTATTTAAGACTAATTTGCAAGCCAATGCCATGCTTCTAAACTTGTTAGGGACGCAAGCTGGGGTAGACATTACGACCGAAACTTTGCAATCATTAATTGATGAGGCCACTAAATTAGGTGGCGTCGCCAAAACTTCCGGCGGTGGTGGTGGTGATTGTGGCGTGGCCATTTTTAACGATACTACCCGCGCCGACCAAGTCATCCCAGCATGGACTGACCACGAAATTGTCCCCCTCGATTTAACCATTAATTAATCCACCGAAAGGACCTGATCCATGGAATCACTACATGCCCAACGGAAAAACGAACACTTAATTATTGCTGAAAAAAACCTATCAGCAAACTCACCAACACCATCCCTTTGATGAAATTCAATTAATTCCCCGGGCCCTACCAGAAATTTGGTACCCAGAAGTTAACCCCGCGCCGGATCAACTGGATTTTAACTTCACCTGGCCCTTTTATATTGAAGCCATGACTGGCGGTAGCCAACGATCAATGGGGATTAATAATCGCCTTGCCACCGTCGCTCATGAAACCGGACTAGCAATGGCAACGGGATCCATGAGTATTATTTTCAATGATGAAGGAGCAAAGCCTTCCTTTGAAATCATCCGTGAAGCAAATCCCGATGGCTTCATTATGGCTAACCTTGGGGCGACGGCCACGCCACTGCAAGCCAAACAAGCCGTAGACTTAATTCAAGCCAACGCCTTAGAAATTCATGTTAATGTGGCCCAAGAATTAGCGATGCGCCCCACAGAAGGTGATCGCGATTTTCGCTGGCTTGATAACCTCGCCGCGATTAAGGAAGCTGTGAACGTCCCTGTGATTGTGAAAGAAGTCGGCTTTGGGATGCAGGTCGCAGATCTCGATTTACTGCATTCAATTGGCATCAATTACGTTAACATCAGCGGTCGCGGGGGGACCAACTTTGCAACCATCGAAGCAGAACGTAACCGTGACCGCAACTATTCAAACGCATTTTTAAATTGGGGCTTAACTACCCCCCAAGCGCTCATTGAAGCTAAGTTACGCCAAGCTAAGTCGCAACATATTATCGCCTCTGGCGGGGTTAATAGCGCAGCAGATGTTGTTAAAGCTGGGTCCCTTGGCGCCGATGCCGTTGGTGTGGCTGGACACTTCTTACATACCTTATTTGAACATGATCAACAAACCTTGCAAGTTGAAATCACGCAATGGCAACAAGAATTACTCGATTTAATGACGCTTTTGGGAGTCAAGAAATTTAGTGATTTACAACACGCCGCCGCCATTTATCATGGTGAATTAAAAGATTATTGGGAACAACGCCAATAGTAAAAGGCACTGGAAAAATTTTCCAGTGCCTTTTCATTTACTTTAATAATTTTTCAGCTAAGGCAAAGTTACCAAGCGTGGCGGAGCCATTTTCTGGTACATGGGGCGACGTAATATATTCATCTAAATCGCCAACTTCAATGTACCCCGCAAATAACCGATCAAATTGTTCCCGAACCTTCTTCATAAAGTGAGGTCGTGAAACACTCCCCCCAAAGATGATTTTTTTCGGGACGTAAAATCGTCGTCACTTGAATACATGCTTGCGCCGCGTAATAAGCTAAGATATCCCACACATGATCATCATCGCTTACATCTTCACCACGAATGCCAAGTCGGGCTTGGAAGGTAGGACCGCTTAACAGCCCTTCTAAACAGTCCCCATGGAATGGACAAATTCCACTAAAGCCAAGATCATCTGGGTGCCGCTTTAAGTATACATGACCCATTTCTGGCGTCCCAGCCCCACCAATAAAGTGACCGTCTTGCATAGTGCCGGCCCCGACACCGGTTCCAATGGTGTAGTATACCAACGAACCATGCTTTAATTGATCTTTTAAGACAACATATTCACCATATACCGATCCATTCACATCCGTCGTCCAGTAAATTGGAATCTCGAAAGCTTGCTTTAACGTACCAACAAAATCGGTATTGTCCCAGCCAATCTTAGGGGTATCAGTGATAAAACCGTACTTATCACTCGTTGGATCAGCATCAATCGGACCGAAACTAGCCACACTCATTGCCTTTAAATCTGGAAATTGTTGGAAATATTCCACCACGTGTTGTAACGTTTCCGCTGGTGTGGTGGTCTTAAAAATCGCTTTATCAACAACTTCATATTTTTCATTACCGACCGCACAAACAAACTTGGTCCCGCCGGCTTCAATACTTCCTAATAACATACTGCTCACCTTTTCAATCCATTCAACTGTTAAACGTTTTACATTTTCATTGTAAACGTTTTCTTATCTACTTACAAGGCAAAACGAAGGCCCTTGGGATAGAAATTCTTTACCGTGCCATTCACTAACTTGCCCCAACGCAGTGATGCTGGTCACATGTCAATACATACCAACCATTCGGACAGTCAGTCGTTACGGTAAACGTATCCCCATGGACATATTGCGCCCATTGGTCATGATTAATCGCTAATGATTGAGGGGCATTAGCCACTAGAGCTAACGCGAAGGCCGGTTCAAAGCGTTTTTTTTCTTAAACGTACCTAAATGCACCCCGGCTTGGGCCACTTTTAATTGGCTTAATAATTCCGGCGCTAACGTCACATCATATAATTCATCACCAAACACCACTAAATTCGTGGGCGTATACGTTGGTACGTGTTCCGTCTTAAAACGGTCCCATAACGCTTGTTGCTCCCGACTTGGCTTGACAACAGCTGATCCCCGCTGCTTTTTCTTGCGTTTTTTAGTTGGCATTGGCGTCCCAGATAACTGTAATTTCGCAATAAAGTGCCCTTCACCATCGTAATGATGAGGGAAAAAGCGAACCGTTTGGGCTAAGGCTGGATTACCATCCGCCCATGCTGGCCGTCCTTCGTCCATCCCAGGTTGTTTAGCAATCGGCACTACCGATAAGTCCGGATATTCAGCTAACAGCCACGCAATCATCTGTTCATCTTCTTCTGGGGCAAACGTACACGTTGAATAAACCAACGTGCCACCAGGTTTTAACATTTTCATCGCCGACGTTAAAATATGCCGTTGACGATTAGCACATTCGGCCGGATAATTCGGCGTCCAATATTGAATACCGTCCGGTTCTTTGCGGAACATTCCTTCTCCTGAGCAAGGGGCATCAACTAAAATGCGATCAAAAAAAATTGTGGAAAGACCTTCTCTAGCGTTTCTGGACTTTCATTCGTCACCGCTACATGTTGAGCGCCCCATCGTTCCAAGTTTTCCGCCAAAATTTTAGC